>PLOI01000040.1:3705-6093 GCA_003142015.1 Acidobacteriaceae bacterium
TTCGCAACAAAAGCGTTGTCGAGTCCGTGCGCGCTGCAATAATCGGAGTATGCAAGAAACGATCTGGGAGACAATCGAGCTGTTTTGCCCGGTCTGCAACGCGACTTTTAATCAGCTGGTCGTTCTGCACAAAGTGCCCAAAGGATTCAAAATCGACAAATACCTGGCGGGCATGGTGGAGAATCACGACCACAAGGCGTACCAGGCTGCCAAGGCGCAGGCGAAGCTTGTCGATGCCGGCGCGCTTCAACCGGATAACACCCGCTAAAATTATCTTTGTATGCAACCAACCAACCCCAACCCCGCCGCCGAAGCAACTTCTGAGAACAACCCGGACGGCAGCCGCTTCATCCGCGCCTGCCTGCGCCAGCCGGTAGACCGCACGCCAGTGTGGTTTCTGCGCCAGGCCGGCCGCTATATGCAGGAGTACCGCGATGTTCGCAAGCATCACACGCTGGTGGAAATCTGCAAGCAGCCGGAGCTGGCCGCCGAGGTCACCATCACCGCAGCCGAAAAGCTGGGCGTGGATGCGGCCATCATCTTCGCCGACCTGCTGCTGCCGCTGGAGCCGATGGGGCTGGACTTCGAGTTTCAGGCCGGCGAGGGGCCGGTGGTGCATCATCCTGTGCGGACCGCCGCTGACGTTGCAGCACTGCGCACGGACCGCGCCGGCGATCTGGCATACGTGGCCAAGGCAATCGAAAAAGTAGCTGCACACTTTCGCAACCGGCTGGGCATCATCGGCTTCTGCGGCGCGCCTTACACGCTGGCCAGCTACATGATCGAGGGCGGCGGCTCGCGCAATTACATTCACACCAAGCGGATGATGTACTCGGACACCAATGCGTGGCGCAGCCTTTTGGACAAGATCGTGGTGGTGCTGACGGAGTATTGCCGCCTTCAGGTGGCTGCCGGCGCGGATGTGATTCAGATCTTCGACAGTTGGGTAGGTTCGCTGGGGCTGGCCGACTATCGCGACTACGCTTTCGAGGCTTCGCAGCGCCTCATTCATTCAGTCCAGCAGATGGGCGTGCCGGTGATTTATTTTGGCGTGGAAACCGCGGGCTTGCTGACGCAGATGGCAGCGACCGGCGCGGACGTCATAGGCCTGGATTGGCGCCAACCGCTCGATGAAGGCTGGCGCGCCGTGGGCCACGGCCACGCAGTGCAAGGCAACCTGGACCCCATCACGCTTTTTGCGCCGATGGAAGTTTTGGAACAGCGCGTGAAGGAAGTTCTGAGCGCCGCAAACGGTTGCCCTGGCCACATCTTCAATCTTGGCCACGGCATCGTTCCGACGACGCCGGTAGAAAACGTGCAGGCCGTGGTGCGCATGGTCAAGGAGTTTCGCCTGGAGAAGGCTCATGGGTAAGCGTGCTGTCCTGCTGCTGGCACACGGCACGCCCGAGACCGTCGAGCAGATTCCCGAGTACCTGCGCAACGTGGTCGGCGGCCGGCCGCTGCCGCAGCACGTGATCGAAGAGATACAGCGCCGCTACGCGCTCATCGGCCACAGCCCACTGACGGAAATCACACTGGAACAAGGCAGGCTGGTCGCGACGGAACTGGCCGCCGCGGGTGAGAAGATTCCGGTTTACGTCGCCATGAGAAACTGGCGCCCGTATATTCCTGACGTGATCAAAAAGATGCGCGCTGATGGAGTGGAAGAGGCTGCGGTACTCTGCCTCGCGCCGCACAACTCGCGCACCAGCGTGGGTCTCTATCGCCAAGCAGTCGAGGCCGAGTCAGCGGGCCTGCGCATCGACTTCACCGAGGGATGGGCGCAGCATCCGCTCCTGATAGAAGCCTTCGCAGAGCGGCTGCGTCCGGCGTTTGCTCGACTCAGCGCGGAAGTGGGTGCTCCGGTTCCCGTGCTCTTTACCGCGCACAGTGTTCCCAGCCAGACCATTGTGGCTTGTGAAGGCCAAGCCGCCGACCCATACGTCGAGGAGACCAAGCGCACCGCTGCTTTGGTTGCCGAGCGCGTGCCGGAAATCCCGCAATGGTGGTTCGCTTTTCAGAGCCAGGGCGCAAGCGGAGGCGAGTGGATTGGGCCACGTGTCGAGGAGACATTGGAGACCGTGGCGGCGTCGGGCGTCCGCACACTATTGCTTCAGCCCATCGGCTTTCTCTGCGATCACGTCGAAATTCTCTACGACGTGGATATTCTCTTCCGCGAGTTTGCCGCCAGACTGAATCTCCGGCTGGCGCGACCGGAGTCGCTGAATGCCTCCGTCACTCTGGCCAGGGCGATCGCGGACCTGGCGCGGCAAGGGCTGGCGCGACTCAACAGTCTTTGAAACTCTTGTTGGGAATCGCACTGTAAATCTGCATTTTTCTCGTTTATCAGGATTTGGGCTGCGTTGAGGCCGGTCATGCCCCTTGTTC
>PLOI01000114.1 GCA_003142015.1 Acidobacteriaceae bacterium
GCTGGCCGGACTGCGCTGCGTCAGTTGCCAGATCTGCGAAAAAGAGTGCCCACCTAAATGCATCTTCATCGAGAAATCCAAGGATAAAAAGCCCGACGCTCTCGGCAAGCCGCAGTTTTACCCGGCGCGCTTTGACATAGACATTTCCGTCTGCATGAGCTGCCAGATATGCGTCGAGGTCTGCCCGTTTGAAGCTATCAAAATGGACACTGAGTTTGAGTTGAGCACCGGCGACCGCTTTGGCGGGCTTCTGCTGGACCGCAGGCAACTGGCAAAGTCGAACGAGTATTACCATCAGATTCATCTCACAGAAGCGAACGGGGTAGACGCGCGCCTGGCGGCGGAGAAGGCCAAAGCCGAAGCGAGAACAAAGGCCGCGGCCAGCGCTGCCGCGGCCAAGGCCACTTCCATTGCGGCGGCAACGGCTGGAGAGGGAGCATAACCGATGATCGATTCGCTTGACCAGATCTTCGTCCTGCTCCAGCACTGGCTCGTGAATTTTCTGCCCGCGTCATGGCAGGGCGCTGCCAGTGTATTGATCAATGCGGCGGCCATCGTCTGTGTCTTTCCTGCGCTGTTTGCGGTCGCCGTGTGGCTGGAGCGCAAGGGGCTGGGCCGCATGCAAAATCGGCTTGGCCCCAACCGCGTAGGGCCCTACGGTCTTCTGCAGCCGATTGCCGACGGCATCAAATCGCTGACCAAGGAAGACATCGTTCCGCTGAGCGCGGATGCGGCGGTGCATTTTCTTGCGCCGGTGCTATTGGTGGTCACCGCCTTCATGGGCTTTGCGGTGCTACCGATGGGGCGCAACATGGTGCTGGTGGACCTGGACGCCGGCCTGCTGTTCTACTTCGCGATGGGCGCGTCCACTGAGTTAGCTGTCTTCATGGCCGGATGGTCGAGCCGCAACAAGTATTCGCTGCTGGGCGCCATGCGCGCCGTGGCCCAGATGATCAGCTACGAAGTGGTGCTGCTGCTGTCGAGCGTGGTTGTGGTGATGATGGCCGGCTCGCTTTCGCTTACTAAAATTGTGGAGGCGCAGAACCACTATACATGGGGCTTTCCGCACTGGTACATCTTCACGCCCTGGGGCCTGGCGGGCTTTGTCATGTACGCCATTGCGGCCACGGCGGAGACCAACCGCTCGCCATTCGACCTGCCCGAAGGCGAGTCGGAGTTAGTGGCCGGCTATCACACTGAGTATTCGGGCTTCAAATTTGCGCTCTTCTTTCTGGGCGAGTACGTGGCCATGTTTTCCATCTCAGGGCTGGGCACCACGCTGTTTCTGGGCGGATGGTCGGCGCCGTTTTCCTTCCTTACCTCGGTTCCGTCGTGGATCTGGTTCTTTTCCAAATTGATGCTTTCCATTTTTGTATTCATCTGGATGCGAGGAACATTGCCGCGGCTTCGCCAGGATCAGTTAATGAACTTTGCCTGGAAGTTTGTTCTCCCCATGTGCCTGCTCAACCTGATGGTTGCCGCAGTTTGGCGCTTCATGGGCGATGGCTGGCTGCGGTGGGTAGTTTGTTCGGCGATCCTGCTGCTGGCCTACGCAGCGATGGGTTGGGGCGAGATGCGCCGAGGGAAGATCGGGCCGAGGAGTTATCGCTATGCGGAATGAGCAGTGCTGGATTAAGTTTGCGGTTTCCCATCCTTGCGCCAGAAAAAAGGCGCAAGGATGGGGCACGGGGCTTTTTCCTCCGGTTTGGGAAAGGGCGTGCTGCCGATGAGCCTGGTTTTCTATCTGATTGCGGCGCTGACCGTGGCCGGCGGCCTTGCGTCCATGGTGCTGAAGAACACGGTGCATTGCGCGCTGGCGCTGACCGTGGCCTTCGCCGGATTGGCGCTCTTTTTTCTGAATCTTGACGCGCAGTTTGCCGGCTTTGCGCAGATTCTGGTTTACATCGGCGCAGTGGCCATCCTTGTAGTCTTCGCGATTCTACTCACCAAAGGCTCAGAAACTCCCAAAGACGGAGTCTTCAGCCGCACATGGCTAGCCGGCCTCGCCGTGGCCGCGGCGGTCTTTGCGGTGCTCGGCTGGGCCATCCTTCACACCGCGCCAATGCTGCCCGGAGCCACACCCGCGCCCGCCGTCACCGTGCAGCAGATCGGTCAGGCGCTCATCGGCCGCTACGTTTTGCCGCTGGAGATTGTTGCGGTCTTATTGACCGCGGCCTTGATAGGCGCGGTTATCGTGGCCATGCACGAGAAAGAGGGAACCAAGTGACTCCTTTGGCGGGTTATCTCCTCGTTGCCGCGCTCTTGTTTTCAGTCGGCCTGGCCGGTGCGCTTACGCGCCGCAACGCCATTCTTGTGCTGATTGGGATTGAATTGATGCTGAATGCGGCCAATTTGAATTTGATTGCCTTCTGGCGCTATGGGCCGCATCCCGAGGCGCTCACGGGAATGATGTTTGCGATTTTCTCGATTGCCGTGGCGGCGGCTGAAGCAGCGGTAGGACTGGGGCTGGTGATCTCCATTCATCGCCACGCCAAGACGACGGATCTGGACCAGATGAACAGGATGAAGGGTTGATGCAAGAGGCAATTTCATTCACTCCGCAGTTGACGGCTTCTCCCATAGCGGAGATTCTTTGGCTGATTCCAGCCGTGCCCATTGTTGCCGCGGGTCTGTCCGCGCTTTTGAAGCAGCCGCGCCGTAAAGCTGCCGCGACTCTGGCCATCGGTTCGTTGAGTTTTTCGTTGCTGCTCTCGCTTTACGCATTTGCCCATGTCGTGAGCGAGTGGGCCAATGGCGGGGCAACTCGCGAGGTCGTCAACTTCGCATGGTTCCAAACCGGCGCCGTCAACGTTGACCTGGGATGGGTGCTCGATCCGCTCTCGGCCGTGATGCTGGTGATGGTCAGCTTTGTCGGTCTGCTCATCTTCATCTACTCCACGGGCTACATGGAGCACGATGAGAACTACACGCGCTTCTTCTGCTTCATGTCCCTCTTTGCCGGGGCGATGCTGGGCGTGGTGGTGGCCAACAGCCTGTTGCTCCTCTTCATGTGCTGGGAGTTAGTCGGACTTACCTCCTACTTATTGATCGGGTTCTGGTACCAGAAGCCCTCGGCTTCGGCAGCGGCTAAAAAGGCATTTCTCACCACGCGCATTGGCGATGTTTTCTTCTTGCTGGGAATTGTGTGGTTATTCTCACAGACCGGCACGCTGCTCTTCTATAACCACGGCGCGGGTTCGCTGGAGCCTTTCGCGTTGGCCGGATTGCTTGCTACGCCGGCCGCTCTTGGACTGACCGCAGCGGGCGCGATTGGCCTGTTGATCTTTGCCGGAGCGGCGGGCAAGAGTGGCCAGTTCCCGCTGCACGTATGGTTGCCGGATGCGATGGAAGGCCCCACACCCGTCTCTGCGTTGATTCACGCCGCGACCATGGTGGCAGCGGGAGTCTATCTTATCGCGCGAGTTTATCCGCTGATGCAGGCCGGCGCGCTGGCCGGCGGCACGACGACGGCCCTGACAGTCGTCACCTGGGTGGGCGCATTTACGGCCGTCTTTGCCGCGCTGATTGCCGTGGCGCAAAACGACATCAAGCGCATCCTGGCTTACTCGACCGTCTCGCAACTAGGTTACATGATGGCCGGCCTCGGCATGGGCGGCGTGGCCGTGGGTATGTTCCACCTGATAACTCATGCTTTTTTCAAGGCGCTCTTATTCATGGGCGCGGGCTCGGTGATTCACGGCTGCCACGAAGAGCAGGATATTCGCAAAATGGGCGGACTGAAAGCCGATATGCCGCTGACGTTTGCGACCTACGGGGTAGGCATGTTGGCGCTATGCGGATTTCCGCTGCTGTTTTCCGGCTTCTGGAGCAAGGACGGCATTCTGGAAGCTGCACAGCACTGGAGCGTTGCCAAAACTCCGTTTTATATGCTGGTCTTTGGCGCGTTGCTGACGGCGTTTTACATGACCCGGCAAGTAGCTTACGTCTTCTTTGGCTATTGGCGGGGCGGCAAACCCGCGCACGAGAGTCCCGCGGTGATGACCGCGCCGCTGGCGATTCTGGCATTCTTCGCCATGGCGTTGGGATTGATTGGAACTCCCGCCTGGCCGTGGTTCAGAGCGTTTCTGGATGGCCGCGCGGCGAGCTTCGCGTGGCGCGGGTTTATGGAGCCTGGACTGTTAGCGCTGATGTGCGCCTCGACTCTTGTTGTCTTTCTAGGTCTAGGGNNTGGCTGCGCGACAAGCTTTATGTGGATGAGTTCTACGGAGTGACGGTGATCGCTTTCTATGAAGGTTGGGCGCGCGTCTCGGATTGGCTCGACCGCCGCGTCTGGGGCGGCGTGGTGGCCGGGGTTGCGTGGACCTTTGGCCTGTGGGCGCAATTGAACCGCTTCCTCGATAACAACATTGTGGACGGCAGCTTTGACAAAGGCTGCGATGAGTTAGGCGTTGGCGGAGGTCTGCTCTCGCGCGTGCAGACGGGCCGCGTGCAGACTTACCTGAGATTGCTGGCGCTGGCCGTGGTCGTGCTGGCGGCAATTCTGATCTGGAGCAGCCGGGCATGAGCGGAATTCCTGTACTGTCGCTGTTGACCGTGCTGCCCCTCGTGGGGGCGGTAATTGCGCTCGGCTCGGGCAAGCACGCGCGCGCCGTGGCCCTCGTCACGACCATCGCGGGCCTGGCGCTGACGCTGGTGGTATGGACCGAGTGGAGCAGGGGGCCCGTTTTCGGCGGCTACGGATTCATCGAGCAGCACGCATGGGCGCCGTCCCTGGGCATCGAGTATCACCTCGGCGTGGACGGGCTGAGCGCGTTGATGCTGGTGCTCTCGGCCATCGTCACGCTGATGTCGGTGGATGCCGCACACCGCGTCCATCATCAGCCGGGGCTTTATTTTGCGCTGGTGTTGACGCTGGAATCCGGACTCTTCGGATCCTTCACGGCACTGAATTTCTTCCACTGGTTTCTCTTCTGGGAACTGAGCCTGATTCCCGCCTTCTTCCTCATCAAACTTTGGGGCGGAACGCGGCGCGGTCCTGCGGCGACACAGTTCTTCATCTACACCATGGCCGGCTCTGCGGCGCTGCTGGTCGCGTTTCTGGCAGTCTTCCTTGCGACAGGCAGCATGGATTTCCCTCACCTCACGCTACTCGCCTCCACCGGCGAACTCGAACAACTGGTCACGGCGCACTTGGGGCCAGTGATGCTATGGCTGGCCATCGGCGTGCTGGCTGGTTTTGCCGTCAAGGTGCCGATGATTCCGTTCCACACCTGGCTGCCGGCTGCTTACGCTGAAGCGCCTTCGCCGGTGACGATGCTGCTAACAGGCGCAATGTCGAAGATGGGCATCTACGGGTTGCTGCGCATTGCGCTTCCTCTCTTCGGGCATCAGATTGCGCAGATTCGCACGCCGCTGCTTGTGCTGGCCGTGGCGACCGTGGTCATGGGCGCATGGGCCGCGGCGGCGCAGAAAGATCTGAAGCGCGTCTTCGCCTACATGTCGGTAAACCACCTGGGCTATTGCTTGCTGGGCATCTTCGCGCTGGCGGTCCCGGCTGCCGGGGCTGCCGCGATCACCAGTCAGGCCGCGGCGCTCAACGGCGTGATCTTCCAGATGTTCTCGCACGGCATCACCGCGGCGGCGCTCTTCTGGTTTGTGGCCATGATGCAGGAGCGCACGGGCGGTCATCGCGGCATCGGCCAGTTTGGCGGACTGCGCAAGCCCGCGCCGGTGCTGGCCGGGCTAATGGGCATCGCGCTCTTTTCTTCGCTGGGGTTGCCCGGGTTGAACGGCTTTCCCGGCGAATTCCTCATCTTCCGCGGCGTCTTCCCGCTGGCCTGGGTTGCGGCCACGGTATCAGTTCTAGGGCTGCTGGTCACAGCGGCCGTAATTCTGACTGTGATTCAAAAAGTTTTCACCGGCCCCGTGCCGGAGCACTGCGTCGGCTTTCCTGACTTGCACCACGGCGAGCGGATGGCGCTCGTTCCCGTGATAGGCCTGATGTTTCTCGTCGGACTTCTACCGCAACTGATTGTGGCCACCGTGAATCCCACGGTCATGAACCTGCTGGCTCACTGGAGATTTTAGATGTTAGCGTGGACAATCTATCTCTCGTTTGCCGGAGCGATCGTGCTGGCAATCCTGCCGAAAGGCAAACCGGCCCTTGCTCGTTGGCTGGCGCTCAGCGTCGCCGTGGCCGGACTCGCATTCGCGATTGCGGGCTTCATCGCCGGCGTGGGACAAGGGCTGACAGTTTTTGTCGATCTGCCGTGGATGCCGTCCATGGGGATTCACTTCCTGCTGGCGGCTGATGGCATCAGCCGCGTGCTGGTTCTGCTCACAGGCCTCGCCGCGGTTGCAGGAGTGCTCTTCAGTTGGAACATCGAACTGCGCACCAATGAATTTTTCGCTTTCTTCCTGGCGCTCATCGGCGGAGTTTACGGAGTTTTTCTCAGCTTCGATCTGCTTCTACTCTTCGTCTTTTACGAAATCGCCATTGTGCCCAAGTATTTCCTCATCGCCATCTGGGGTTCCACGCGGCGCGAGTATGCGGCCATGAAGTTGGCCATCTATTCGTTTGCAGGCTCGGCGATGGTGCTCATCGGCTTGCTGGCGGCTTACGCCAACTCGGGCAGCCACTCCACCAGCCTCATCGAGTTAGGTCATGCGGGATTCCCTGTCGGCTTTCAGATGTGGTGCTTTCCGCTGGTCTTCACCGGTTTTGCGATTCTTGCCGGCATGTGGCCGTTCCACACCTGGGCGCCCACCGGCCACGTCGCCGCGCCCACTGCTGCTTCCATGCTGCTGGCCGGCGTGGTGATGAAGCTGGGCGCATACGGCTGCCTTCGCGTTGGCATTGCTCTCTTTCCTCGCGGCCTTGATCCCTGGGGATTTTCGTTCATCGGCTTCGGCTCGTGGCGCGATGTCTTCGCCGTGCTTGCGGTGGTGGGCATAGTCTACGGAGCGTTGGTGGCCCTGGCGCAGACTGACTTCAAATTCGTCATTGGCTACTCCAGCGTCAGCCACATGGGTTTTGTGTTGCTCGGCCTCATGACTTTGAATCAGATCGGAATGACCGGCGCGGTCCTGCAGATGTTCTCTCACGGCATCATCGCGGGACTGCTCTTCGCCATCGTCGGCCGCATCGTCTACGACCGCACCCACACGCGCCAGTTGGCGGAGCTGGAAACCATGCACCTATCCCGCCGTCTGCCCTTTGCCGCATGGGCATTTGTGATTGCCGGAATGGCCTCGATGGGGCTGCCGGGCTTCTCCGGCTTCGTTGCCGAGTTGCAGGTTCTCGTTGGGGCGTGGAAGGTCAATCCGTGGTGGGTTTTGGCAGCGGGCATCGGCATCGTCGTCGGCGTGGCTTATACGTGGCGCGCCTTGCAAAAGGCCTTCTTTGGCGATGCGCCGGCCAGCCCGCATATGTTGGAGCAGGAGCAGGGGCACCCGCTGGCCGCAATCACCTGGCCTGAAGTTACCGGCGTTGTACTGCTGGCAGGAGCTAGTTTGGCTGTGGGACTTTATCCGAGAATTCTGCTCGACACAATAGAACCAGCCGTGAAGGCGTTGCTCGCGGGAGGTGTGCAATGAACTACGCAGATCTCTTCCGCGTAACGCTGCCGGAGACGGCGCTGGAAATCGCCGCTCTCATGGTGCTGGTGGTGGACCTGGGCTTCCTGCGTAAGGCCGCGCTAAAGGTGCGCGTGGCAGTGGCGGCGCTACTCGGTGTTGCCGGCTGCGGCGCGGCACTGTGGACCGTCGGCCTGCAGAATGGCAATAGTTTCTTCGTCGACGGATGGGAAGTGCTCGTCGTTAGTCCGGTCGCTCTCACCGCGCAGGTCGGTATTCTGGTTCTCACTGCGCTCACGCTCTTGCTCCTGATTGACGAAAATTTTACCCATCACGTTGGCGAATTTGTTGCAGTAGTGCTGATGGCAGCCGCGGGCGGTTTGCTCATTGTCGCCGCGCAGGATTTGTTGGTTATCTTCATCGGCCTTGAATTGCTGAGCCTCGGACTCTACATCCTGACCGCGTTTGCCAAAAGTTCAGGCAAGAGCGCTGAAGCGGCAATGAAATATTACCTTTTCGGAGGAATGTCAGCCGCCTTTCTGTTATTCGGGTTCAGTTATCTCTATGGCGTCAGTGGCTCAACGAACTTAGCTGAGATTGAGCAGAGCATTCCATTGGTAGGTATGCCACTCCTCTACGTTGCCTGGGTGCTCATTGTCGCCGGCCTTGGCTTCAAGGTCGCTGCGGTTCCGTTTCATTTATGGGCGCCAGATACCTATGAGGGAGCGCCGGCGCCAGCGGCCGCGTTTATTGCTTCTGTCTCTAAAGTTGCAAGCTTTGCATTACTGTTGAATATCTGCAACGGCCTGTTCCAGCCGGGCAGAGACTGGAACGGGCCGCCTCAGCTTATTAACGAGATACTGCGCAATGAATTCGGAAGATGGCAGCCTCTGCTGATAATCCTGATCGTCGTCGCGGCGGCTTCGATGGTCGTGGGCAATTTGGCTGCCTTGGCACAGGTTAGTGTGCGTCGCCTACTCGCCTATTCTGCCATCGCGCACGCCGGTTATATTTTGCTTGGGGTAGCAGTGCGCCGTCCTTATGCAGGCCAGGTAGATACCATCCATTTCGTCCTGGATTCGTTTGGACCAGCTCTCCGCAGCGCAAACGCCGTCCTCTTCTACATCCTCACCTACGGCCTCACAACTATCGGCGCATTCGGTGTGGTTGCCGTCGTCGAGCGCGCCACCGGCAGCGACCGCCTCGACTCTTTCCTCGGCCTGCACAAGCGCAATCCCGTGTTAGCCGCCGTGCTGCTGGTGCTGTTTCTCTCGCTCGCCGGAATTCCCCCGCTGGTCGGCTTCTATGCCAAGTTCAACCTCTTTGCCGCGGTCCTCGGCGTCTCGGCAGGACCGGTTCCATTCGCCCTCGTAGCTTTGGCCGTCGCGCTCAGTGTGGTCTCGCTCTACTACTATCTGCAAGTGCTCAAGCGGGCCTATGTCATGCCCGCTGTCGATGAGTCTCCCATCAAGGCCCATCCGGTCACGATGGCCGTTCTTGTGGCGATTGCTACGGCCGTAGTGGTTCTGGGCTGCTTCCCGGCTCTGCTGCAAAACTGGATCGAGAGTTGTTATCGGTGATATAGCTCACATAAAAATACAAAGAGGCTCTCGTTCCGTCCATCGCCTCATTCAGCCGGATGAGTTATGCCGGAATAACCGGCGAAATGAGAGGCGATCCTGTTTCCAGACAAGAGTTATCCAGAATGATCCCTGCATTGCGGGCTAACGGAACTACGTTACCAGAGTAATACCATTTCGTAATCTTGCGCTTAAAATTCGCCTTGTCTAATATCGGCGGAGCTACAAACAACATGATGACTGTGTCGCGAAGACTTTTTGAGTCTCACGCATTCCTCTGTGATGTTGATTCACAGCAGAGGAAGCAGGCAAGTTCGCATTATGTGAGTGCTTAATCGGAGCCTTGCCAATAGGCGGGACTCCTTTTGTAAGAGGCAAGAAAGAGTGAGGGGAATGAAGAAGTTTTGGGTTTGCACGATTCTGCCCATAGGCGTCTTTTGTGCTCTGTTGTCGTTCAGCCCGCTGAAGGCCAATGCGGATACGATCGGATCCACGGTGACTTTGCAGCTGACGGGTGTTCAGGGAGCGAGTTACGGAAGCGATTACGTCTATCCCTACTATTTCAGCATCAACGGCAGTTCAACTGCCTCGTCGCTGATGTGTATCAGCTACGACAATGAGATCACGAATGGCGAGAGCTGGACCGCGACCATTACGGCGGTTTCCGGGCAACTGCAGGAAGAAGCGGTTTGGCTTTTCAATGACGCGAATGTCGCCATTGCCGCCGGCAACACCACTGAGCAGATTGCCGACCAGTGGGCTGCCTGGGAGCTGTTCTCGACCAATGCGCAGGGTGCGACCGCACCTGCCGGCGCTGCGACACAATTGGCCGCGGCTGAAGCTGCCTACGCATCCGGATCAGAGTCAGCAAGTTTCCTTAACCAATTCGTAATCTACATTCCGGAGGCCGGCAGCCAGCC
>PLOI01000059.1:0-859 GCA_003142015.1 Acidobacteriaceae bacterium
GCGACGGCCTCGACGAAGAGCCGATGAACACGCCGGTCGCGCGAGAGTTCGGGATGGAAAGTGGCGGCCAGGATGTTGCGCTCTCTGACCAGCGCCGGGAAGCCATCGCGCCGCGCCAGGACCTCGACGCCCGGGCCGGTTTTTATGATGCGTGGAGCGCGGATGCAGACCATCTCAAGCGGCCCTCCGGCGAGGGTGCTTTCCGCGGTCACAATAGCCGAATCAATCTGGCGGCCATAGGCGTTGCGCTCAACCACGGCATCAAGCAGCCCAAGAGAGCGTTGTGGCGGATTGAGGACCTCCCGCGCCAGCAGAATTACGCCCGCGCAGGTTCCGAAAACTGGTTTGGCGCCACAAAACTCCTGCAATAGCTCAAAAAAGCTGTGCTTTTCTAGAAACCGCAGCATGGTGGTGGATTCGCCACCTGGCAAAACGAGGCCATCGAGGCCGGCCAGCTCCTCCGGTTTGCGCACTTCGATAGGCTCCGCGCCGGCCTCGGCGAGAGCTTGCGCGTGGCTGGCATAGTTGCCCTGAATGGCCAAGACGCCGATGCGCGGTTGAGTGTTGTTTTTCAATTCCCTTCTTTCGTGAAGTAAGTAAACGGGTTGAATACCTCTACCTTGAAGCGGTCAAAATCTTTCACGTTGCGAGTTACCACAGTCAGGCGGTGGATGCGGGCAGTTGCGGCGATCATGGCGTCTCCGCTCAGATCGTCAGATTTGTCTGCCATCATTCGAGCCCATTCACGAAAGATGGCGCCATCCGCGGGCAGAATCGAGTAATATTCCATGACCTCATCCAGCCACTTCTCCAGCTCTTGCGCCTTGGTTGCATCCTGATTGCGCGTGATTTCGATGCC
>PLOI01000059.1:895-13634 GCA_003142015.1 Acidobacteriaceae bacterium
CCATTTGGGTCGAGCAATGGGTCCGGGATGGAATGTTTTGCCTGATCCTTCAGGTGCTTCCACTCGTCGATGGAAATCAGCACAGCGGCTTCCACTCCCCGCTTGGTGATGATCTGCGGGCCTTCCTTGAGTGTGGCGTCGAGGAACTCGCTGAAGCGGGCTTTTGCATCGTAAACTTGCCAGGCCATAGAATCTCCTCTCATATAGTCATACCACTAGTCATCTGACCAGGTCAAAACCATCTGCATCCTGCGGTGCGGCGGCCGCCTTCGGCTTCAAGCCATTTTTCAAATTCCGGCGTGATTGGAGCTTTTTGGGGCGAAAGACGGATTTTTCCGGCGATTTTCAGAGGCCGAATCTCATGATGCGGGAGAATTTTGGCTGTGCGCATTTCAGGCAGTATTGATTTCAAATGGGTTAAAAATAATCTGCAAAGATTCAAGGGAAATTTATACCCCAGTGGGGTATAGGGGGGGTGGGGTATCACTCTCAGGGGGTACGGACCGGGCACATCCCTGACAGATTAGACCGGTCACATTTCTGACAGGTTGACTCGGCCACGGGCGAGACTGGTTTCGATGCGGCCCTACGGGACGCAAGATTTTTCTGTTCGATATTCCCAGCATTCCGCTTCGCTCTATGCTGGGCTATTTTCGTCTCCTCCCTCCGGGAGGAGAATGGCGGCTGGCTGGAGTGCGGTCTCATGCTTTTATTGTGCGCGGCGGGAGGGGAATTATCTGCACCACCTGCGGTGGGGCCAGACGCCTTCGGCTCGGGGAACGAACGGTGACGGTTTCCCACCCTTCGCTAGAAAAAAGCGAAGGATGGGGCACCCGGCCGTATAGTATGAGCGGGGGTATTGAAAGTCATGAACCCGGTCGATAGGTTCACGTTCAGGAAGCATGCCTCGATTGGCGCTGCTGCTGCGGAAGAAGACGCGAAGTTCTTAAGTGCGTGCTTTATTGATAACGGTGACCTCGAACCTTTGCTTGATTGCTCCGACCGTCGACGAATTATTTTAGGCCGAACCGGAGCAGGCAAAAGCGCGCTGATGAAGGAACTAATAAACAAAACTGATGCTATAGTCATTAGCCCAGAGACACTATCATTTAACTACCTTGCTAATTCCACTATCCTTCAATTCTTCCTCGAAGCGGGCGTAAAACTTGATTTGTTTTTTAAGCTCTTGTGGCGGCATGTTTTCACTGTCGAACTGTTAAGGAATCGATACAATCTGAAAACACAGCGAGAAACCTCAAGTTTTTTGGATTTGATCAAGTCGACATTTGTGCGGGATACCCACAAGGAACGCGCGATCAAATATTTATTGCAGTGGGGTGATAAGTTCTGGGAGGATACGGAGTACCGAATCAAAGAAATAATGCACAAGATGGAGAAGGACCTGACTGCAAGCGTAAAAGGTAAGTTTCCGTTTGCCGACTTCGGAGTGGGTGCCGCATCGAAGCTGACCGACGAGGAGCGGATGGAGGTTGTGCAGCGAGGGAAAACCGTGATTAATGCTATTCAAATGAGGGAGCTAACTGACGTAATTACCTATTTAAACGAGGACGTCTTCTCCGATGAGAAGCAGCAATTCTATATCTGCATTGACCGACTCGATGAGAACTGGGTAGATGACAACTTTCGATACCTGCTCATTAGGAGCCTGATTGAAACGATTAGAGATTTTCTTCAACTACGGAATGTCAAGATTATTGCCGCGCTTCGCACGGACCTGATTGAGCGCGTTTTCCGCAACACGCGTGATTCTGGTTTCCAAGAGGAGAAGTATCGCAGCCTCTATTTGACAATCCGCTGGACCCATGATCAACTTCTAGATCTTTTGGATAAACGGGTGAATTTCTTGGTCCGTCAGACCTACACTAAGCAGCCTGTCGGTTATGCGGATGTCCTCCCCGCTAGGTTTGACAAGAGCACCAACGCTGCAAGCTATTTGATTGATCGAACACTAATGAGGCCGCGCGACCTTATTGAGTTTTTTAACGGAATAGTCGAGCACGCCTCCGGGAAGCCTGCCCTGACCCGGGATATGATTCTTCAGGGCGAGGGTTTGTATTCAAAGAATAGGATGCGAAGCCTGCAGGATGAGTGGATCAGCGACTATCCCACGTTGGTTGATTGCACAGCACTCCTAAAGCAGAGGCCCAGCGCATTCCGCCTAAGCTCAATCCAGCGCGAGCAGGTTGAGGAGTTCTGCGTTTCTTATTGCATTCGCAATGCTAGTCAGAGCCGGTCGGACATGATCTCGAAGCGGGCCTGCGAGGTTGCTGATGGGGTGACGCCTTGGTCGACATTTATTTGTTCGCTGATGCACGTTTTTTACATCACCGGGATTATCGGTCTTAAGACTGAATCCTTTGAAGCTTACCAGTGGGCATATGAAGGTCCATCAACGATTGTTGCGGACACAATTGACCTTGAGACCAGTGCGGCGATCCATCCAATGTTTTATAGGGTCTTGGGCATAAAGCCAAGCAGACCCTAGCGCTAATATTGGCCGTGCCGAGGACGCAAAAACAGCTCCCATATGCAGGGAGCTGTTTTTGCGAGCGAATAGCGAGTCGCCTGCGGTGCGGCAGACTCACCAACCTCTCGTTTGGAGTTGGTCCTTCTCTTCAAGGGCGGCGGCGGCGAGGCCCTTCATGGTTCCGGTGACCTGCTCGGCGACCTCGGCGAGAATCTTGGGATCGTTGTAGTGGGTGGTGGCGATGACGATGGCCTTGGCGCGGCTGACGGCCTCTTCGCGTTCCTTGGGGTCGTTCTCGACATCGAGCGGAGTGGCGCGCTCCTTCATGAAAATTCCCGAGCCGACGAAGATGGCTTCGGCGCCGAGCTGCATCATCAGAGCGGCGTCGGCCGGTGTGGCGATGCCTCCGGCGGAGAAATTAGGCACGGGCAGCTTGCCGGTTTGGGCGACCATGCGAATCAATTCGTAGGGGGCCTGGTGCTCCTTGGCCGCGGCGTAAAGCTCCTGCTCGCTGAGGACGGTGAGGGCGCGCATCTCGCGGATGATTTGACGCATGTGGCGTACGGCGAAGACCACATCGCCGGTGCCCGCTTCGCCTTTGGTGCGGATCATGGCCGCGCCCTCGGCAATGCGCCGCAGAGCTTCGCCCAGATTGCGCGCGCCGCAGACAAAAGGCGTGGTGAAGGCGTGCTTGTCAATGTGATGCGCCTCGTCGGCGGGGGTGAGGACCTCGCTCTCGTCGATGAAGTCCACGCCCAGTTCCTGAAGAATCTGCGCCTCGGCGAAGTGGCCGATGCGGGCCTTGGCCATGACGGGGATGGAGACGGCCTGGATGATCTGCTTGATGAGGCCGGGCCTGGCCATGCGGGCTACGCCGCCCTCGGCGCGNNTCTTCGGCGATGCGCGCCTGCTCGACGTTCATCACGTCCATGATGACGCCGCCTTTGAGCATCTCGGCCAGGCCCACCTTGAGGCGCAGGCTGGTGGCGGCAACATTCTTGTTTTCATTTAATTCTGACATAAACTTCAACCTCGCTGGGAGATAGGTACCGAGTTCGATCAGGACTCGATCGGGGGCGCGGAAGTGCGCGCGGTGATCTCTTTATCCAGTGTAGCAGCGATGTTGGCGCGCGGGATTGGGCGCTTGTAACTGGTTCTGTGCTGCGGGCATCGTGCTATCCCACCCTTGCGACAGAAACAAGTCGCAAGGATGGGGCACGGAGCATTGTTATGAGGCCAGCGAAAAACAAATGCAGGTCCTTCGACTCCCTGCCCCTTCGACAAGCTCAGGGTCCGGTCGCTCAGGATGACGGTGTTTTGATGTTCCCACCCTAGCCGCAAAAACAAGAACTCGGCGAGGGTGGGGCACCCTGACATTTTTAGTTTTTTCTAATTTGTCTGTCTCGCTTCTGGTCATATTTCTGCTTGTTTTCTCAACGAATGGCAACCACACATCCACTGCCGGTGTCGGCCAGCGCGCGTCCACTGCCGCCACCGGCAAGCGCGCCGACACACTCGCCCGATCCGACGGGAGGGGCGGAGAGTGCCGGTGAGCTGGCGCTGGTGGCCTCGACTCACACGCCGATTGAAGGGGCAAAGATTAAGCTCACTGCGCCGGTGGCGCGATTGCCGGTAGAGCTGGATGTGGCCGTGCCGGTGCGGGATTTTCGCGTGCGCAATCTGCTTGCGTTGGAGCCGGGCCAGGTGATCGAGACACATTGGCCGCACGGCGAGGATATGCCGCTGGCGGCAGGGAATGTGCAACTCGCGTGGAGCGAGTTTGAAGTTGTCGATTCGCAGTTGGCGGTGCGCGTGACACGGCTGGCGTGAAAAATACAGGGAATAGGGAATAGGGACGTAGGACCAACGACGTAGCGGGGAGAACGTTTGATGAGACGGGACGGGAATGCGAAAACGACGCAGCTTGGTGGTCTGGCTGGAGGGTTGACCGGATGGCTGCTCAGTCGCTTCCGCGCGGGAGGCCGGCAGAGGCCGAGACTGGAGCTGGTGGAACGAATTGCGCTGGCCCCTCGCCAGTCTCTGGCACTGGTGGAGGCTGAAGGGCGGCGATTTCTGGTGGCCACTTCGCCCGAAGGCGCGCCCACCTTCTATGCGCTCGATGAACGGTCGAATCTGGCCCGGCCGCGGCCATTCGCAGACCGGCAAACAGCACCAGCTCGGCCGGCCGTGAGGGTCTCATGGTAGGCTCCTGGGCGGCCCTCAGCCTGGCGGCGCCGGCATCCGTGCCGCTGTTGCCCGACCTAAACGCGCGCCTTCACCCTTCGGACTCGACGCCCTGGACGATTCTGCTGGTACTGACGCTGATTACCCTGTTGCCCGCGATTCTGATGTGCGCCACCCCAATGGTGCGGCTGCTGGTGGTCTTCCACTTTCTGCGCCAGGCGCTGGGCACGCAGACCGCGCCCTCGAATCCCACGCTGATGGGGTTGGCCCTGATGATGACCTGGTTTCTGATGACGCCGGTGCTCAATCAGGTCGATCAGCAGGCGGTGGAACCGTATCGCGGCGGACAGGTGACGGGCTTGCAGGCCATCGACCTGGGAGCGCAGCCGGTGAAGCAATTCCTGCTCAGGTACGCGCGCGAGAAGGACCTGGCCCTGTTTACCGCCGCCGGCCAGATCCCCCGGCCCAACAAGCCCGACGACCTGCCCATGCGTGTGGTGATGCCGGCCTACATTCTTTCCGAGTTGAAGGCGGGATTCGCTATTGGCGCGGTGCTGTTTCTTCCGTTTCTGCTGATCGACATGGTGACGGCGGCGATTACCACTTCGATTGGAATGTTTCAATTGCCGCCGGTGGTGGTCTCTACGCCATTGAAGATTCTGCTGTTTGTGATGGTGGACGGCTGGAACCTGCTGGCCAACTCGCTGTTGAAGAGCTTTTAATTCGCTGTCGCATTGATTGGAAGGAGTGCCGATGACGCCCGACCTGGTTGCCGAACTGCTGCGCCAACTGATGAAAGAGGCCATGATTCTGGCTGCTCCGCTGCTGATTGCCACTGCCTTGCTGAGTTTTGTGCTGAGCCTCTTCCAGACTCTGACCAGCCTGCAGGAGCAATCGCTGACCTCGGTGCCGCGGCTGGGAGCCGTGGCCATGATTCTGCTGGTGGGGATGCCCTGGTTTTTGGGCCGGATGGCGGATTATACCCGCCTGTTGCTGGTTGATCTGCACCGTTACATCGGCTAGCGGAGTTGGCGGAGTTCAACACCGGTGGCACGCGGCTAACGCCGCTAACATGCGCGAAGCGCGGCTAACGCCGCAAGGAAGAAGACAGCGATGCCGCACGGAAACGAGATCGAGTGGAGCAATTTTCTTTGCGCCATGACGCTGGCCCTGGTGCGGGTGAGCGGGATGGTGGCCTTCGCTCCGTTCTTCTCTTCGACGGCTTTGCCCATACGCGCCAAGGCGGTATTTGTGGGCGCGGTGGCGTTTTTGCTGGCACCGCTGGTGGCTACGCTACCCAACGCGCAGCTTACTCTCGGATTCTCCTCGCTGCTGGGCGAGCTAGCGGTGGGGTTGGTCTACGGGCTCACGCTCACGTTGTTGAACGAGATGATGCTCTTTGCCGGGCAGATTATCGGCCTGCAGTTCAGCTTCTCGCTGGTCAACCTGCTGGACCCTGCCTCTTCCATCCAGACGCCACTTCTGGGCGAGCTGTTTCAACTGATGGGCACACTGGTGGTGATCGGCGCCGGCCTCGACCGGATTCTGCTGGCCTCGATGGTGCGTAGCTTTCGCGTGGCGCCGTTGGGCAGCTACGCGTTGGCGCCCACGGCTGCGCTCGAGATTGTGCGTGCCGCCGCCGGCATCTTTCTGGCCGCCGTCGAGCTGGCCGCGCCGGTGCTGGCCGCGACCATGCTGGTCGAATTGTCCGTGGCCTTGCTGGGCAAGCTCAGCCCGCAGTTGCCAGTGATGAGCCTGACCGTGCCCATGAAGACTCTGACCGGCTTTGCGCTACTGACCGGCTCGCTGGCATTGTGGCCGCGCTTTATCGAAGCTCGTTTCAGCGGGCTGCTCGATCTGGCCCAGCGGCTGATCGCCGTGCCCGAACATCGCGCGGCTCTGGGCATGGGAGGATAGCCGATGCCCGGAGAGCGCACTGAACAGGCAACCCAGCACCGCAGAGACAAAGCGCGCAAGGAAGGCGACATCCTGCACAGTCGCGAGCTGTCGTCCGCAGCCGGAACGCTGGCCGGGGTGATGGTGCTTGGGGCTATGGGCAGCCATCTGCTGATGGTTTGGAGAGGAGCCTTTGCGGCTTTTCTCGATTTGGGGCAGCCGGCCCGGTGGGAGACGGCCGAGATCCAGCCTACGCTCTACGCGCTGCGCCGCTTGGCGATGGATAGCCTCGCGCCGCTGGGCGTGATGATGGCGGCGGTGGCGGCGGCCGCTCTGGGCGTGGGAATTGTGCAGACCGGCGGAGTGAACTTTCATGCCGAGATGCTGGGTTTCAAGCTGGATCGCATCAACCCCGTCTCGAATATCAAAAATCTCTTCTCGCTGCGCGCGGCGGCACGGCTGGCCAAGTCCTTGATCCCCGCTGCTCTGCTCGCGGTCTTCTGCGTGCAGCGCATCGCACGCCAGTTGAGCCTGCCGCCGTTCTCGATAGTGCGGCTGGAGATGCTCGGCTCGGATGTTTATGGACTGCTGCTGGCTGCAGCGTGGCTGCTTTTCGGCTGGTCGGCAATCGACTATCTGGTGGAGTGGCAGAGCCGAGAGTCGCGTCTGAAGATGAGCCGCGAGGATCTGCGCGACGAGTATAAGGAGACCGAAGGAAACCCGCAGATTCGCGGCCGCATTCGCAACTTGCAGCGCCAGTTGCGCCGCCGCAAGGTGAAGGCCGATGTCTCCAAGGCCGCCGTGGTGCTCACCAATCCCACCCACTATGCCGTCGCTCTGGGCTTTGATTTCACCACCATGGAGGCGCCCAAGGTGATGGCCAAGGGGCGCAACCTGCTGGCCGAGGAGATCAAGGCGGAGGCGCGCTGGGCGGGTGTGCCGATTATCGAGAACCCGCCGCTGGCCCGCTCGCTTTATCGCTCGGTCGAGGTCGGCCAGCCGATTCCAGTCGACCTCTATGCCGCAGTGGCGGCCATTCTTGCTTATCTCTACCGGCAGCGTCTGGAGGCGGAGATGCGTGAGCGCCGCGCCCGCGAGGCAGCGGCCAAAGCACAGGCACACTCGGCCACGCAGACTGGACGGCCCGGCTCCGGAGCTTCGCCCTTGGGAGGAAATCCACAATGAGCACAACCGCACTGGCTGCCGGCAGCTTGCCCGGAGGATCGATCTGGCAGCGGCTGAGAGAGTATGTGCTGCCGATGGTGGCCATCAGCGTGATTTTCGTCATGCTGGTGCCCTTGCCGGCCTTCGCGCTGGACTTTCTGCTGACGCTGTCGATGGCCGCCTCGATCATTGTCTTTCTCTCTGCCGTGCAGATTCGCCGCGCCGTCGAGTTGAGCGTCTTTCCCACACTTCTTCTTCTGCTGACGCTTTTTCGGCTGGCCTTGAACATCGCCTCCAGCCGCCGCATCCTGCTGCACGGGCAGGAGGGCACGGCCGCCGCCGGCAAGGTCATTGAGGCGTTTGGACAATTCGTGGTAGGCGGCAACTACGTGGTCGGCTTCGTGCTGTTTCTGGCCCTGATCGCCATTCAATTCTTAGTGGTTTCTCATGGAGCCGTGCGCACCGCCGAGGTGACGGCCCGCTTCACGCTCGATGCATTGCCGGGCAAGCAGATGGCCATCGACGCCGATATGAATGCCGGGCTGATTGACGAGGCCGAGGCGCGCAGGCGGCGTCAGGCGATTGCCCGCGAGGCTGAATTTTATGGCGCGATGGATGGGGCTGCGCGTTTCAATCAGCGGGATTCGCTGGCCACGATTCTGATTACCGGCATCAACATCATTGCCGGCCTGCTGATTGGAACCCTTCAGCAGGGCATCGAACTGGGCGAGGCGGCGCGCACGTATACAGTGCTGACCGTGGGCGACGGGCTGGTCACGCTGATTCCCTCGCTGCTGGTTTCGGTGGCAGGCGGCATTACCTTGACCCGCGCCAACTCGGCCGGGTTGCTGGGCGGCGAGATACGCCAGCAACTCTTGGCCAAGCCCGTCACGCTCTACGTTGCCAGCCTGGTTTGCGGGGCGATGTGCCTGATTCCCGGTCTCCCCAAGCTGGCCTTTTTGACCGTGTCGGCGCTGCTGTTTTTTGCCGGACGCCGCGTGGCGGCACACGTGGCGACAGCCCCGCCGGTCGAGCCGGGAGTGGTGGAGAAGAAGAAGGCGGGCGAGGCGCAGAGCTCGGATCTTGCCCAACTGCTGCGCCTGGAAGAACTGACGCTCGAGATCGGTTTTCAACTGATTCCGCTGGTGGACGAAAAGCAGGGCGGGCAACTGCTGAACCGNNATGGAGATTGGCCGCTGGCAGACCGAGGGAACGCAGTTATTGGCCGTCTCGGGTGAGCCGAACCGCCGTCCTCTGGCGGGCAAGGAGACGAGGGAGCCGGCATTCGGCGTGCCCGCGATCTGGATTGCGCCGGCGCTGGAGGACCAGGCCATTGCCGCCGGTTACTCGGTGGTGGACGCGGTCACGGTGATTACCACGCATCTGGGCGAATTAATCCGCCGCAACGCCTGGTCGCTGCTGGGCCGGGCGGAAACCAAGCGGCTGATGGACTCGCTCAACGAGAGCCATCCCAAGCTGCTGGAAGAGCTGGCGCCCAAGCTGCTTTCGCTCGGCGAGGTGGGCCGGGTGCTCGAACAACTGCTGAGGGAGCGGGTCTCGATCCGCGATCTGGGCGCGATTCTGGAATCCATGCTGGAGACCGCGCCGGTAAACAAGGGCGTGGTGGCGCTGGTCGAGGCCGCGCGCCAGGCGCTGGGCCGAAGGCTGATCCAGCCGCTTCTGGATGGCGAGGGCCAGCTGCCCGTCCTACTGCTCGATGGGGCGCTCGAAGAAGAGATTTTGACCACGCTCGCGCCGGAGACTGGCCAGAGGATGCTCGCGGCCGCTTCAACGCCGGCGACGCCGGTGGTTCGCCGCCTGGCCGATTCTTTGAAGCGCCTTATCCCCGCCTCCTCTGCCGCGGCGCTTCCCGTGCTTCTTTGTCCCAGTCCAGCCCGCTATCACGTCAAGCGCTGGCTGGAGCCGGTCCTGCCGCGTCTGGCGGTGGTGGCCGCCGGAGAGATTCCTCCAGAGATTCGCCTGCGGCCGGTGGGCACGGTGCGATGAGAAGCAGGGACCAGGGACTAGGGACCAGGGACCAGGGATTAGGGAAGAGTTGGGAATTGGTTGAAAGGAATGGCGATGGGGATGGAAACGGCGAATGCGGCGGGGAGTCAGAGGGTACCGCGGCGGGGCGTTCCGGGGGACGGCTATCCGCCCGGCGGCGCCGAACTGCCGGTGCTCACCGGCGAGCAGGAGCGGGTGTTGCTCGAGCACCTGCCGATCGTGCGCTTCTTGGCTCGGCGCATTCACGAGCGGCTGCCTCAGCATGTGGACATCGAAGACCTCGTCTCGGCCGGGGTGGTGGGGCTGATGGACGCTTTCTCGAAATTTGACCCGGCCAAAAAAGTCCAGTTCCGCTCCTATGCGCAGTTCCGCATCCGAGGCGCGATTCTGGACAGCCTGAGGACGCTCGACTGGAGTCCGCGCGAGCTGCGCCGCAAAGGCCGCGCCGTCGAAGAGGCCATCCGAGTGTTGACGGCCAGGTTGGGCCATGCGCCGGACGAGGCCGAGGTGGCCGCGGAGATGGCGTTGAACCTCGAGGAATATCAGCAGTTGCTGGGCGACCTGAAGGGGCTGGAGATCGGCACTCTGCACATGGAGCGCAACGAGGACTCGGGCGAGGAGGAGCTGGCCTATATTCCGAGCCGTCCCGAGGAGGACCCGCTCTTTCGCTGCCTGCGGGGCGAATTGGAAGAGCGGCTGGCCGAGGCCATTCAGAATCTGCCGGACCGGGAGCGCCTGGTGATGAGCCTCTACTACTACGAGGAGATGACCATGCACGAGATCGGCCTGGCGCTGGGGGTGGTTGAATCGCGCGTCTCGCAGGTGCATGCTTCGGCGGTGGTGCATCTCAGGTCCGCGCTCAGGGACCTGGCGGCGCGCGGGGCTTTTGAGAGGCCGCGCTCCCGCAAGGCGCCGGGGAGCGGCAGATGATGGAGAAAACGCTCAAGCAGAACGAGATTGACGCCCTGTTCCAGGCGGCGCGCAGCACAACGCCCGAGGCGCAGAATACCGAGGTGCGGGCGCGCGTGGCGCCCTACAACTTTTCTTCGGCGGGCCAGATATCGACCGACCAGTTGCGCGCCATCAGCATGTTGAACGATCTGTTTGCCCGCAATCTGACGCATAATCTGGCCGCCTGGCTGCGCACCCGCTTTCAGGTCAACCTGGTTTCGGCCGAGCAGATCCCGTTCAACGAGTTTCTGCTGAGGGTTCCGGAGATCAGCTATGTCTCCTCNNGAGGGCCGGGATGGGGTGCTGCGCGAGTTGACCGACATCGAGGAATCGATTCTGGCCAGTGTCGTCGAGATCATCTGCCGGGAGTTGACCGCGGCCTGGCAGCCGGTGGGGCTGAGCTTCAACTTCGAACGGCGCCAGATGCAGACCCAGGTGGCGCGCATCATGTCGGTGACCGAGAAGACTCTCTGCCTGAGCTTCGAGATTCGCATGCCGCACAGCTCCGGTCTGCTGAACCTGGCCTTTCCGGCTGTGGTGGCCAACACCATCCTGCGCCGGCTGACCTCGGACTGGGCCCGCCGCCGGCGCCACGGGGGCGAGACGCGGGAGCGCATGGAGGCCGCGGCGCGGCGCATCCGCTTTGGCGCGTCCTTGCAACTGCCCACGGTGAGACTGGCGGCAAGCGAAATCGAGAATCTGGAACCAGGCACGATTCTGAACTTAAATATGGCCGCCAGCACCCTGCCGGAGTGGAGGGTCGGCGGCCAGGCGCTCTTGCTGGCGCAGGCCATTCGCCAGGGTGCGCAACGCGCCGCCCGCATCGAACGCCACGTTCCCGAGGCCGAGTTATGAAGAGTTATCTGGAGTGCTGGACCGAGGTTGCCGCNNGCCGCTACCATTGCCGGGGACGAGGAGGGCCGCTTTTCCGTGGTCCTCGACCCCGCGATTCTGGATTCGCCTCTGGTGGGGGAGGGCGTGGACCAGAAGGCCGGCTGGGGCGAGTTGCTGCGCGAGGCCGCCAATGCCGCGGCCGGCGAGCTATTGGCCAAGGCGGGAAGAAAATGCCGTGTCGAGAAGTTCGAGGAGATCACAGGCGAGAGCAAGGTCTCTCGCGCCTTCCAGTTGAAGGCCGGCGAGCGCTCTTTTGCAATTCTGGTGCGCGACGAGGTGCGCGCGCCCAGGCCGGCGGCTCAGCCTGCCGCACGACTCGACGATGCCCCCGCGCCAGCGCCGCCCGCGGGGCTCAGTCCCGGCATTAACCTGCTGCTGGATGTCGAGCTGGAGGTTTCGCTGCGCTTCGGCTGCAAGGAGTTGCCGCTGGGCGAAATTCTCGATCTCGGTCCTGGAGACGTGGTGCCGCTGGATCGCAACGTGGCCGACCCGGTGGACCTGATCGTGGGCGACAAGATTGTGGCGCGCGGCGAAGTGGTGCTGGTCAACGGAAACTTTGGCTTGCGGGTGACCGAGGTGGCTTCGCCGCGCAAGCGGCTGGAGAGCATACGATGCCTCTTCTAGGCTGGAGCGGGAATCGCGATCTGAATCGAGACCAAGGCAGAGAACTGACCGTGGGGCGATGGCCGGCATATCTCGAAGCGGGCCTGCCTGAGCGGCCGGCTGACCGGGAACCGGAGGCACACGCCTGGCCGCGGAGCGCCCTGTTTCAAACCTGCGCCAATCCCGATTGTGGCTCCGGCTGGCTGCATCTNNTCGGCGGTGCGCCGCGAGCTGGATGGCCGGGCCGTTGCGCAGGAGATTCACCGGCATCGCATTCCGCTTGGCCTGGTGATGCTCGAACAGGGCTGGATTACCTCCGGCCAGTTGCGCCAGGCGCTGGATGCGCAGCGGGTGGCCGGAGCCGGGCGGTTGGGCCACTGGCTCGAGCGCCAGCAGGGAGTGAGCGAGCAGTTGGTCACCAGGGCGCTGGGGCTGCAGTGGAGTTGCCCTGTGATGCCGCTGGAGTTTCAC
Organism: Acidobacteriaceae bacterium; assembly: GCA_003142015.1. Taxonomy (GTDB): domain Bacteria; phylum Acidobacteriota; class Terriglobia; order Terriglobales; family Acidobacteriaceae; genus Telmatobacter. The sequence continues at coordinate 13,554 of PLOI01000059.1, forward strand.
GATGCCGAGGCGCTCGCGGTCCTGGTGCCGCGGCTTTTTGTGGACGCCTTTGGCGCGCTGCCTTTGCGGATGGCCGCGGGC
>PLOI01000015.1 GCA_003142015.1 Acidobacteriaceae bacterium
GGCACGCCCCAGACCTTTTCCGTATACGACTTGAAAAACGTCAGGTAGAGCTGCCGGCCGAAGCGGTTGATGATGAAATCTTCCAGGGAGCGTTCTTCGCGCCGAGGCAGCAGGGCAGAGCGCATGTAACTGACGCCGCAACGAACGGTGCGGACAAGGCCCATATTTCTGAACGTCGCCGCGGTCAGGCTGATGGGATAGTCGAAGAAGCGGCGCAGATAATAGATGCGGCTCTTGCGCCGGCGAACCAGCATGACCAGATCCTCTGTTTGAGGATCATGCGCCTGGGTAGCCGCGGGAATATCGCGTTGCTGATCCTGATAGCGCAACTGACCGTCTTCGCTTGCGTTAACCTCGACAGGCATCATCTCCAGCCACCAGCGCATCACCCGATCCGACTTGGAAAAGAAGCGGTGACCGCCAATGTCCATGCGGTTGCCCTTGTAGCGGACAGTGCGCGATATGCCGCCGGCTTGCAGGCCGGCCTCGATCACGATAGGCTTGATTCCAGAACGCCGCTGGAGTTCGATAGCGGCCGTCAGGCCGGCCGGGCCCGCTCCGATAATGATCGCCGTCTGTTCAGTCAAAGAATTTCACCCTTGGACAAAGCTATCTACAGAGAAGGGAGGAAACTTGTGACGCCGCGAGTTATCCTCTACCAAGGCTCAGACTACCCGGCTTTCCCGGCGTTCGCCTGGGAAGGAACTCATCAAACGCATTCCATGGCGCCAATCTCCCTGGAGACTCGCTCTCGAACGCTGAGGATTCCTCCCTGTTGAGCGACTTTCTCTTCGCGCAGGAATCCCGCTGCCGCGAGGACGCAGACGACAGGCATGACCGGCAGCCTGTAACGCGCAGCGATTCCCGCTCCCCCCGCCGCCGCTGTGACGGCGAAAAAGTAAAGCGACGTTCCGAGCAGCAACCACAGACACGCGCGGTGCATTTCGCCGCGGTAGATTCCCCGCGCCGCAAGCAGGTACAGTCCGAGCAGCACGGCCACAAAGGCGGCCTTCTCAGCCGCTATCCACGGATATGTTTTGGCGAGCGTGATCTCTCCGGATACCGGACCCATATAAGCAATCAAGCGGCTCATGCGCCTGAAGCCTTCAGGTGACAGCAGGTTCCTGAAAGCCCCCGTACCGGGGCTGAAGAGCGCCACAAGCAGGTGCGAGAAGCACAGGCGCAGGTAAACCCCGTAATGCGCCTGGATAACACTGAGAGCCGATGAATGCATGAATGCCAGGCGTTGCCCCTGGCTCCATTCGGCCTGCTCGGGATGGAACGCGAGATAGCGCGGATAGAGATAAAAGCGTTCGCCGCAACCCGGCGCGCAGCCATAACCTAACTCATTGCGCATATCGGTGTAGCTGCGGTGCTCCACGCGGGCTGCCACATCGGGGGCAATAAAGAAATACAGGTTGACATCGGAGATGCTTGAAAACCCGGCGTAGCCCGTCTCGGCCCAATTGCGAATCTGCCATGCGGCCAGCCACGGGAGCACGCTGATCAGCAGCACCGCCGGCGCCTTCCAGCGTAAGCCTGGCACGCGCACCAACACCAGAAACAATCCCAGAGCCAGCGCAACCGGCAGGTAATAAGTGACCGGACGGACAAAGGTTGCCGCGGCAAGCCACAGTCCAGCCGTCGCAAGTACCCGCAGACTTCGCCCACGCAAAAATGCAGCAAACCGTTCCAGGCTGAGCAGGAAAAGCGCCAGGAAGAGAGTCTCCGATATGAGGAGGACGGAATTAACGACCGCAATCGGCTCAAAAGCGAATATCCATGCTGCGCCGAGAGCGATGCGGCCATCATCGAAGACTGCGCGGCCCAGTTTCCAAACAAGAAGCACGCAGAAGACCGAAAGAATCACATTTGCCAAAGCCGCCGCGGGCAGGCCGGCAAGGCTGGTAACGGCAAGAAAGAGCGCATACCCCGGTGTGCGCAACAGATCCGGAGAGCCGTCCGCAACAAAGCTGCCATGCAGCAGGAGGTTGCGTCCTGGTATGAGATAGCTGTTGGTGTCGGTGTTGATAAGCGCGCTAGTTCCGGCGCGGGCGAGCACCACAGCCAGCAGCGTCAGTCGAACCACAGCTGCGGCAATCAGCGGCCCAGCCAATCGCGGCGTCCACCACTCATTTTCAGAGCACAGATTCGCTGCAAAGCCCCTCGATTCGATGCTCATAGAGATCATGGTACTATAGCGAACTTCACTGATAAAAACGGAAAGGGACGAATCAAAAGAACCTCACATGTGGAATCGCACGGGGTTTTCCATCGGGCTATTCCAGCGCATCTTCAGCGCGCGATCCGCTCGCGCGGCGGAATCCCGCAGCCGCAAGAATGCATACGGCAGGCATGACAGGCAGCCGAAAACGCCCACCTGCTATCGGCGCCGCCGAAGCTGCCCCCGTGACGGCGAGGAAGTACAGTGAGGTTCCCAGCAGCAGCCATAGACATGCGTTGTGCATGCCACAGCGGACGGCTCCTAGCGCCGCAAACCAATACAGTCCCAGCAGAAAGACTGCAAAAGCAATCTTCTCAACTACCAGGCAGGGATATACTTTGGCGAGCCGTACTGCTCCACGTTCAACGCCTTCGTTTTTTAGTAAGGCCGAGATATGCACGGGGGATCCCTGAGTTGCCAGAGCGTCAATATGCCCAGCGCCCGTGTCGAATAGGGTCTTATATATGGTTACAAGACACGAATGCAAGTACAACCCGAAATGAGATCGGATGATACGGAGAGCCTCGGAGCGCATGAAGGCAAGCCGTTGGCCCTGGCTCCATCCGGCCTGTTCAGGATGCCGCGCGAGGTAAGGCGGAAATAGATAAAACTGTCCACTGTTATCGGTAAACCCGATATTGCCTAGCTCCTGTCCCACATCGAAGAAGTTCCGGTGTTCCACGTTGGCGATAACATCGGCAGCTTCATCAAGGTAGAGGTTTATTTCCGTGATGCTCGAGAATCCTTTATAGCCGGTTTCAACCCAATTGCGCATCTGCCAGGCGGCCAGCCACGGCAACACGCTAATCAGCAGCACGGCGGGCGCCTTCCAGCGAAGGCCGGGGTCCCCAGCGACGGGTTCTTGTCGCTGGGGTGGGAGGCCGGGGTCCCCGGCGACAGGTTCTTGTCGCTGGGGTGGGAGGCTTGGTATGTGTGCCAACACCAGAAACAATCCCAGAGCCAATGCAAACGGCAAATAGTAAGCGATCGGACGGACGAAGGTCGCCGCGGCAAGCCACAGCCCAGCCGCCGCAAGCACTCGCAAACGATGCCCTCGCAAGAACTCAGCCAGCCGCTCCATGCTAAGTAAAAAAAGTGCGAGGAACAGGGTTTCCGATATGAGGATAACAGAATCGGTAAACGACACCGGCTCAAAGGCGAAGATCCAGGCTGCGCCGAGCGCGATGCGTTCATCGCCGAAGGCTGTCCGCCCCAGCCTCCAAACAAGAATCACGGAGAAGACGGAGAGAATTACATTTGCCAAAGCCGCCGCGGTCATGCCGGCAAGACTGACAATGGCAAGAAAAAGCGGATACCCCGGTGTGCGTACAAGGTCAGGCACGCCATCCGCCATAAAGCGGCCATGCAGCAGCAGATTGCGTCCCGGCTCGAGATAACTGAAAGTGTCGGATTGGAGGAGGGCGCCAGTTCCAAATCGGGCAATCAGTGAAGCCATCAACGCCAGACGGACCAGGGCTGCGGCAATCACCGGGCCGGTGAGCCGCGGCGTCCACCCCCCGGCTGCGTAGCTCGAACTGGCAGTCGAGCCGGCGGATTCTATACGCATGACGGCCATGCTACTACACCAAGGCTTCCGGGCCAAACAGGAGAGCTCTCACGCTCCTGTTGTGACTTCGCATTGCCTCATGCCGCGAAAAAATCCATCGCGCGAGCCGGGCAAAATCGCCCGAACAAGCCCGTGCAAACAACGCGAGGGCTGGGATTGCTCCCAGCCCTCGCGTTGTTTGCTAGATTCTGCCGGAATCCGGCCTGTGGGCTTAGAGCGGCTGCACGTCGGCAGCCTGCCATCCCTTGGGCCCCTTCACCACGTTGAATTGCACGGCTTGACCTTCCTGCAGGCTCTTGAAACCGCTGGAGCTGATTGCAGAGTAATGCACAAAAACGTCTTCGCCGTTCTGGCGCGAGATAAAGCCGAAACCCTTCGCGTCATTGAACCACTTCACAGTACCTTGTTCCATTGTGCTCGAATTCCCTGAATTGAATTGCGCTGGATGAATCGGACCACTGGCAGAATCTTGCTTGGTTGGGCGAGTGCTGCTCGCGCCCGTTTCGGTTCTAACGCTGGACGTAGTGTAGCATCCATTTTATAAATTAATCGGAAAAATTGTCGCCCACGGCAAGATGTTTTCCAGTTTTTATTTTCGGAACTTATTGAACTGGAATACATTAACGTCGTACGCTTGCAGTGTTACCGCGAAAGGTTACCATGCCCCAGGATCCTGTCCCCGGTTTGTTAATTCGCGCCACCGAGCTTCTAGAACAGCAGTTTGCGGCTTTGCCCGCCGCAGGGCCGGCCTTCGAGTCCGCTGCCGACCCCGGCGCAATGGCGCGGATTCTGGAGGGTGTGGCGCGCCGGCTGGGCGACAACTACCCCTATTTTCATCCTCTTTATGCCGGACAGATGCTCAAGCCGCCGCACCCGGTGGCGCGTGCCGCCTACGCGTTGGCCATGACGATCAATCCCAACAACCACGCGCGCGATGGCGGCCGGGCCAGCTCGGAGATGGAGATAGAAGCTGTCGGCGGGATTGCCGGAATCTTCGGATGGTCGGAGTTTCTGGGTCACCTGACCTCGAGCGGGACGCTGGCTAACCTGGAAGCGCTATGGGTGGCCGGGCAACTGGCGCCGGGCAAACGCATATTGGGCTCGGAGCAGGCGCACTACACTCACCAGCGCATCTCCGCTGTGCTGAAGCTGGATTATGCGCCTATTGCCGCGGACCATTGCGGGCGCATGAGTATGGATGCGCTGGAAACCGAACTGCGCAAAGGCGATGTGGGCACCGTGGTGGTGACTCTGGGATCGACGGCCATTGGCGCGGTAGACCCGTTGGATGAGGTGCTGGCGCTCCGCGAGCGGTACGGTTTCCGCGTGCATGTTGACGGAGCTTACGGCGGCTACTTCCGGCTAATCTCCGAAGCTCTGGCCGAGCCGGCGCGCCGGGCCTTCGCGGCTATCAGCCAGGCCGACTCCATCGTGATTGACCCGCACAAGCACGGGTTGCAGCCTTTCGGTTGTGGCTGCATCCTGTTTCGTGACCCATCGGTGGGGCGCTTTTACAAGCACGATTCTCCCTACACATACTTCACTTCAACGCAGTTGCATCTTCATCCCAGCGAGAAAAAATCGCTCGCCGGGGACCCCGTGCACCTGGGCGAGATCAGCCTGGAGTGTTCGCGGGCCGGAGCCGCAGCCGTGGCTTTGTGGGCCACGCAACAGCTCTTGCCGCTTGTGCCGGGAGGCGAGTTTGCTCGAGGCCTGGCGCACGGCCGGACCGCGGCTCTGAATCTCGACCGGAAGCTAAGGGAAGACCGGACCGGACGCTTTCAACCGCTCGCAGCCGGAGCGCCGCAACTGGATATTGTGGTGTGGAAACTGAAGGCGGAGACTTCAGAACAATCCTCCGAGCTGGCGCAAAAGGTTTTTGATGCGTGCGCCGCGCGGGATTTGCATCTGGCGCTGGTGCAGTTGCCGCTGAAATGGTTTGAGCCCGCGACCGGGTTAGAACCGGAAAGTCTGGCGGCAAAAGGCGCGGGGTTGGTGACTTGCCTGCGCTCGGTATTGATGAAGCCCGAGCACGAGGCCTGGCTGGACCGCATCTGGGAGAGGCTGACCGCGAGCTGCGACGAGGTGATGGGAAAATAGCGCAGAGGCCGTCGGCAATGAGGAATTTCGCGCCGGAATCCCTTGCTATTCCAAGAACATCCCGCCCCGGAAGCGGCTGGCGCGTCCAGGGCGAGGCATTTGAGGGTCAGCCTTTATCTCGGCAGGTCGGGCGGCACCTCAGGCCCCGAGACGGTAATGGTGATAGTGTTGGACTTGACCTCCGGTTGGTTGTTATGAACAGTCATGGCAGTCCCAGGGCGTTGGTCATCCCCCCAAACGGGGCGCGAAACCTGAATCGTATATTTGCCCGGACGATGGAAATCGTAAAGGATGCTGATCATTCCTCCAGATGGACGAGAGTTCTCTCCTGGTTTGATCATGCAAGGAAATGAGCTACCAGTCTCGCCGATTTCTGGATACTTTCTCCGAATTTTCGGCACAGGGCCTTGTTCGTCGAAGACTTCATATCGATAGTTCCTGTCCAACGCGTTGCTCGCGTAAATTGTACAGTCCACATCATGATCCGAGATGTTTGTCATGACAACATCGAGGTAGACAGAATCGCCGGATATCACTTCGGGTTTGGCAGTGCTGATGGTGATTGTGAATGGTTGCTGTGATGTTTGTGAGTACGCAATACCGGCGACTCCGAGCATTATAAGTCCAAACAGAATTCTCATAATCCCTTCCACGAGCAATTATCCGCTCGCGCGTTAATAGGTTCTTTCTGGAGGCCCGTACGAGGATGCGCGGGTTGAGGCTCTTGGATTCCCACCCTTTCCGCGATAAGACTGCGGAAAGGATGGGGCATCCAGCTGCTGCGCCTCAATCGGTCACCGTTATGTGAATGGTGTTTGACCGGATTGCGATTCTCTGCGGTTGAGGGGAGGATCGGTCGAGACGCACTTCTTCCACGACATAGATTGTGTAAGTGCCAGGTTCGTTAAGATCGAAGAGACGCGTCAGAACGGCAAAATCATGAAAACTGTCACTAGGCGCTAGAACTACAGGCCTCCGACTGATCACAGCGTGAGGCATTCTCACTTGAGATCCATAACTGCGCTCGACCTGATACCCATCCATCCTCCGCAGAGCAACTCCAGCAGAGTTATCAACGTGGATTTCTGAATAGTCCTCCGCATGCCCACCGTCCGGTTTACCGGACGCTGTATGAATTTCCAGCGGAGCATCAGAAATATTCGTGAGAGTCATTTGCAAGTTAATTGGTGAACCTTTTGGCACTTGTTCCGACCCAACAGTGATCGAAAGTTGCGCTGGTAAGGGCTGCTGTGCCGATAGATCCAGACCGGCGAAGAAGCTGGACGTTAAGCACAAAACGAAAATAGCTTTCCTGTTCATGTGGTCCTCCTGCTATTGGCATGGCGTAGCTGGCAACTGCCAGGTTGGATAGGCCGAAGATGTTGTGAAATTCCCGTTCGTTGTAGCATTGCTATCTGCTGTAACCTCAACCCATGCGCCTGTACCCGCGCTCCAGACTACGTCGCCGGCAATGTTCCAAGTCAGCGAGCCCAGAGGCACGGGTATTGATACGCTTGTTCCTGAGCCGATGCTTGGATTCCACATCAGATACATCTGATACTGTCCAGAAGCAGTCTGCTCGATCTCGTCGTTATTTGGAGGACTTTCCAAACCGATCAACGGGCCATCCTCGGCATACGCGCCAGTAGCGTAGGGATAGCTTGGCGGAGATCCCGCGTCGAACCCCGGCGTGTAGGTGCAAGTAGTTGGCTGGTCGCCATCGGAATAAATCCAGGTGTATTGGAATGATTGCACCAGCTGAATCCAAGTGAGTGTCCCTGTGTACCCACTGGGAGGCGTGGCGTTGGCATTGAATTGAATCCCCCAGTTCATTGCAGGCGGGTTGTCGCCGATGAAGAACTCTTGGCCCGAAGGCGTTACAGTCACGCTTGTCGGCCCGGCAACGTTAAAGGCCGCGTTAGCTGGAAGGCTGCATTGGCCGTCGGCATCTGCACCAGGGATGTCAACGCAATACTTGTAGGTTACTGGGATGTTGTCGTTTTCTCGATAGATCCAGTAAAAGGTTATATTCGCCTTCTTCAGGTCCGCGTCCGTCAATTCCTTAACTTTGGCTGAGGCGACGGTCGGCGCATAATCGGCGATTCTCGTCCCACCTACCGTCCATTTGTTCTTCGAAAAGGCGAGGCCGAGCGTGGTCAGCTTATCGGCAGTCGGCTTCGTTTTCAGTTTGATTTGCTGGCCCACAACAGCGTTTTGAGGGGTCGGCTCGGTTCCGCTTCCATCGTCAATTACGCTGATGCGCTTATCGTTCCATAGGATCTTAGGCGCGGCAAGAATCTGCACCGTTATCCCCTGGTTGCCGTAAGGGTCGGTGCAAGGGCTGCCGGCTGTGTCCGAAGCCAGCGCTGCACTGGCGCCCGTGCTGGCGAATCTGCTAACCACTTGTGGACCCACTCTTGTTCCCTCGCTGACGCAGACCGTCTCGGTGTCGGTATCAGATGGGGGCGCCACTTTGTGCGCGATCATCTCTGTCGCGCTCGTCACTTTGACATTGGAAAACGGAATCTGGCCTCCATCCACGTCGTACATATTAATCTGCGGCGCGGGACAAGATTCCGTGTCGGTGAAACCGCTGCCCGTGATGGTGACTTTGTTATAGGTTTTTCCTGCAAACCAAATGTCGGGAGTTACAGCGGTGATGGCCGGAATAGGGCAAGGAGGCGGCGGGGGCGGCGCAGGCGGCTGGATGTAAGCCCCAAGCCGCACTTCATTGAAAATCCCGCAGGCGCTCAGGCAGATTATTCGGACGGCGTCATATTCAGTGGGCGCGTCGGCCGCAATTGTTACTGTGAAGTCGGTTTCCGTGGCGCTGACGTACGTGATATTGGATACGGTCACGTAGGGGTCGATGTTTGTCAGGGGAAACGGGTAGACCGAATTCTCATATATGCTAATCCCGTCCGTGTTGCAGCCCGCCGGCAGCACGGGCTCCCAACTTCCCCAGATGGCAACAACGTAGGTTTGTCCTGGGTTCCAGACGCTGGGAGTTATGCGATCGATGGTTGGGAGTTCATTACCGTCAGAGATGCTGCAATCCGACGTTTGTGCGTGGCACAAAGCTGAAGAAATCAGCAACAAAAGCGTGGCGGCGTGGAGGAGTGGCCCTGGAATTGCCCCCCCAGTTTACCCAGGAACTTGCGCATGGGTCCGATCCTTTCGTGGGTTGGCTACGAGCCGGAAGCGAGAAGCGGCTTGGCGGCAATTCTACCCTGATCTGGTAGCCACGGAACCGAAGTTGCTACCAGAAGCGGTACATTGGTAATGCTGTTTGCGATGGCCACGCAAGGCAATGACTTTCGCAGCTTTGGGGGCTCCCCAATGAGGTGACTCCGGCTGCCGTCTTCCCGGCGCGCGATGAACATTGCCGGACTCAACCCCCTGGCAACGCCGATTCGCCATGGCCCGCCGCAGTGAAAACCGCGCGGCCCGCAGCCTCTCGCAAGCTTTCCTTGCTAAAATCAATAAGCGTTTGCCTCGAATANNAGGTTCAGAGCGCAGTGGAGACACGAAAACCTTGCAACCCGAATCATCTAAACCCTTCTGCTACGAATCTTTTCCTAGCTCCGGCCTGGTAGCGTACTTCTCGATGGAGATTGCGATTAACCCTGGCATGCCCACCTACTCCGGCGGCCTGGGCGTTCTTGCCGGAGACACGCTGCGCTCCGCTGCCGACCTCGGCGTTCCGCTTGTTGCCTTCACGCTGGTGCATCGCAAGGGCTATTTCCAGCAGCACCTGGACGAAAAAGGCCTGCAAAGCGAGGAGATTCAGCCGTGGAATCCATCGGACTTCTGCACCGAAGAGAAGGCGCGGGTTACGGTTTCAGTGGAAGACCGCATTGTGACGGTGCGCTGCTGGCGCTATGACATGGTGGGCCGCGCCGGGCACGTGGTGCCCATCTATCTGCTGGACACGGATATGGAAGAAAACACGGGTTGGGATCGCGGCCTCACCGATCACCTGTACGGCGGCGACACCAACTACCGCCTGGAGCAGGAGATTGTGCTGGGCATGGGCGGCGCGCGCATGGCCAGCGCACTGGGCCACAAGGTGAATGTCCACCACATGAACGAGGGCCACGCGGCGCTGCTGACACTGGCGCTGCTGGAAAGGCAACTGGGCGGCGGACCGCTGAACGGCGCCACGGAGGCCGACATTGAAGAGGTGCGGAATCAGTGCGTCTTTACTACGCACACGCCGGTTCCGGCCGGCCACGACCGCTTCTCCACCGAGCAGGCCATTCGCATTCTGGGCGGCGACCGGACGGCGCGCCTGGAGTTGATGGGCTGTTTCCGCGATGAAATGTTGAACATGACGCTGCTGGCGCTGCGCTTCTCGCGCTATGCAAACGGCGTGGCCATGCAACACGCCAAGGTCTCGCGCGCAATGTTCCCGGAGTTTGCCATCGACTCGATCACCAACGGTGTGCATGCACCAACATGGGTCTCCGAGCCGATCCAGAAAATGATGGATGCGAACTTCTCCTCATGGCGGCGCGATAACCTTTATTTGCGCAACGCTATCGACCTGCCGGAGCAGGAGATTCTCTCGGCTCATGCCGTCAACAAAGTGGCGCTGCTCGCCGAGGTTACCAGGCGCACTGGTCAGGTGTTTGATCCCAAGGTACTCACGCTGGGTTTTGCCCGGCGTGCCGCCACGTACAAGCGGGCCACTCTTTTATTTACCGATCCCAAACGGCTGATGGAGATTGCCACCGCGGCCGGCGGCTTGCAGATTATCTACGCTGGCAAGGCGCATCCCCAGGACGAGCCCGGCAAGGCGCTGATTCAGAAGGTCGTCGAGGATGCCGCGACCTTCTCGAATGATCTGCTGCGCATTGTTTATCTGGAAAACTATGACTGGAAGCTGGGCGCGATTCTCACCGCCGGAGTGGATGTATGGGTAAACACGCCGCGCCGGCCTTACGAAGCCTCGGGCACCAGCGGCATGAAGGCCGCGCTCAACGGCGTTCCCAGCCTGTCGATTCTGGATGGGTGGTGGATCGAGGGCTGCATCGAAGGCTTCACCGGATGGGCCATTGAAGACGGCGCCGATGATGCCGCCGAGGCCGACTCGCTCTACCGCAAGCTCGAAACAGCCGTGGTTCCGCTCTATCGCGATACACCGGAGAAGTGGGCGCGCCTGATGCGCACCACCTTGGCCTTCAACGGCTCCTACTTCAACACTAACCGTATGGTGAAGCAGTACATTCGTAATTCCTACTACCCGGTAAAGCTGATCGAGCAGGCGTAGGTGCGACAGCCACTAGCTTTTGGCTTCTAGCTGCTAGTCTCCCGGTGCTTCTTCCATCTCCGCGCCGATGCGGCGCAGCTTCATCACGCGCCATTGCAAGCGGTCGAAGAAGAGGTAGACGACTGGAGTGGTGAAGAGCGTCAGCATCTGGGAGACGATAAGTCCGCCGACGATGGTGATGCCCAGCGGCTTGCGTAGTTCTGAGCCCACGCCCATGCCGATGGCCAGCGGCAATCCGCCAAACAGGGCAGCCATCGTCGTCATCATAATCGGGCGGAAGCGCAGCAAACATGCCTGATAAATGGCCTCGACCGGTGGCAATCCCTGGTCGCGCTCGGCCTGCAG
>PLOI01000107.1 GCA_003142015.1 Acidobacteriaceae bacterium
ACTTGTGCAGAGGTTCCCTAGTGCTGATTGCCGTTTGACTTAATTGTGCACCAAACTTATTAGTGTTTTCCAAAGTTCAGCGGGACGCCTAACTGGAACCAGAAGGCATTGCCGCGCGGCTTGTTTTCAACCAGGGTGTCGCGATAATACTTGAACGCGAAGGCGCTATGCGTTCCGAAGAAGAAGCGTGCCTGCGGGCCAATGGCCAGATCACGGCCGCGATTGCCACCCGCGACCAGCGCGCCATTCAGTTGGTCATCTGTCGTTTGCTTGTAAAGGTAGCCATTGAGACCTATAGAAGTTTTCTTAGTGACGGCTCTCATGGCGGTGAATTCCCATGTTAGTTCGTTGCCGGAGCGATAACTCGTGGTTCCGTCCTTGAAGTTCGCAATGTAATCTGCCTTGGAGCTGGCCTCCCACCTGGCCTTGTCAGAGAGATAGGTGAAAGCTCCTGTAGGCCCTGCGGCGAAGTTATGCTGTCCGATGTTGAGCACGGCGGCGCTGGAGTAAGGCGCGCCGGGAAGAAAGAAATCGGCTTGATAAAACCAGTGCCAGTTTCCTTTGTTATAGGTAACTCCCACGGGGACAAGAAGGACATTGCCGAGGCCGAACTTATCGTACTTGCCCGGCTCGACGTGCAACTGCTGATAGACAAGCGGAATCCCGATGGTGCTGGCCAACATTCCGCCCAGGACGGGTACGCCCCAGTTATGCTCTATCTTGGGTGCATTGGCGAAGACTCTCACCTTGAACTCCGGCACGGCGCTCTGGCCGGAGGAGTTATCCATCTGGTTTGCGGAATAAAAGACAGTGAACGTGAAAAACCCCGTTTCTCTGGGAGGCGGCATCATGCCTTGGAGGACTGTTTCCGCGCCGACCGGATAGACGCTGGCGCCATTCTCGGTGGCGTGGGCCGCGGCGCATGAGAGCACCGCCGCCAGCAAGCACACTATCAGACAGCGCGAGATGCGATTCTCTGTTTGCCCTGCGCCTGAATTCTCCCGTCGGCCTGACATAGCAGTCCCTTCCTGTCGTTCCTGTCGAGAACGTCTGGCTCTTCGATGTTTTTGCCGTGGTACCAGCATAACTTGGAGGGGGATGGCCAGGATAGCCTGCGGAGGGCGGGTCCGGTCGTGTATGTTGGCAGCAGAGATTGATTCCTGCCGTTGGAGTAGACGAGACGATCATGCCCACCTTTGCCGCCATCGATATCGGTTCCAACTCGTGCAGGTTGAAGATTGCCAAGGTTGCGGCGCATCAATTGAAAACGTTGCACGAGGACCGCGAGGTGACGCGGCTGGGGGCAAGCGTCTTCGAGTGCGGGCTGGTTTCGCCGGATGCGATGGCAGCGACGCTGCAGGCGCTCAAGCGGTTTCAGCGTGCGGTGCAGTTGCACGGGGTGGACCAGATTCGGGTGGTGGCTACTTCGGCCATGCGCGACGCGCGCAACGGGACGGTTTTTCAGGCAATAGTGAAGGCCGAGACCGGCTGGGAGTTGGAGATCATCTCCGGCTTGGAGGAAGGCCGGCTGATTCATCTGGGCGTGATGGGGGGCGGCGAGGCTCAAGCCGAATCCAGAGCGATGATTGGCGCAACGGGCCGTGTGCTGCTGGTGGACCTGGGCGGCGGAAGCTGCGAGATAACACTCTCCGAGCGGAAGCGTATTCAGGAGACCGTTAGCCTGCCGCTGGGCGCGGTGCGGCTGACCGAGGAGTTTTTGCCGGTCGACCCGGCGCCGGCCGAGGGACTGGAGCGGATGCGGAGGTTGATTGCCCGTGAGCTGCGCCTGGCTCGCAGCAAAATTCAGCCGGGGAACGTTTCGCGCGTCATCGGTACCTCTGGCACGGCCGCCGCGCTGAGCGAGGCGATTGCGGCGGCGGCACGGGATGGAAGCGGCAAGGCCGGCAAATCGGGAAAGAAGTCGGCCGGCAAATCCGCAGGCAAGGCAATTCAGGCGCTTGCGGTGAGCCAGGCTGTGTTGAGCGCGCCAGTGGCCGGGGTTACTCCCACGCGCGAGGTGCGCAGACTGGCCGACAAGCTGGTCCCGATGACGCTGGCAGAGCGCGTGGCCGTGGAGGGCATTGGGCCGCGGCGGGCGGAGATTATTGTGGCCGGCGCGCAGGTTTTCGCAGAGCTGCTAGAGAGCTTTGGGCTGGCTGGCTTCAGCTATTCGCCTCTGGGGCTGCGCGATGGGATTTTGGCACAGATGCTGGCCGAGCAGGACGCGCGCGCCAGCGCTCACCGCGAGTTCGAGCACCAGCGCTGGGAGAGTGTGCTGGCCACGGCGCGGCGCTATGGGGTGGATTTGCACCACGCCGAGCCAGTGCGCGCCCACGCCGTGCAGCTTTATCGCGAGTTGCAGGCGCTGCACGAGTTGCCGCCGGAGTACGAAAGCTGGCTGGCCGCCGCCGCGATTCTGCGCGACACCGGCAAGTTTATCAACTATCAGGGCCATCACCGGCACACGCAGTATGTCGTTTCGAGTTCGGAGATTTACGGTTTCACACCGGTGCAACGAACGCTGGTTTCGGCCATCGCGCGCTACCTGGGCAAGAGCCGCCCGCAGCCGGGCGACCGCGCGCTGCGCAACATTCCCGCCGGCGAGCACCAGCACGTGCATCGGGCCGTGGTGCTGCTGCGGCTGGCCGTGGCGCTTAACCAGGACCGGGCCAGCGACGTGCTGAGGGTTGCGGTGAAGGTCTATCCCAAGCGGGTTTATCTGGAACTGCAGCCGGGACGGACGGGTGCGGAACTGGAGCTTTGGTCGCTGCGCAAAGAGGCGGATTATTTCCGCGAGGTATTCGGGCGCGAACTCTTTTGCACGCTGGCGTAGATGGCGCGGGCGGAGCGTGGATCGATGAGCCACTGGAGCAGCGGCGGATGCTTGTCCAGATCGATGCGTGCGACTGAGCCTTTGCGCATACGAATCGCCGCGCCGCCGTTGCCGGTGATCAGCCGGCCGAGAAATTGAAAGAGGTTGGGGTTGTGTCCAACGGCAAGGATGCCGTCATATTCCACATACTTCGCCAGCATCTGCTGAAAGTCGCCGTAGTCGGCGTCGAGGCCCAGCGCAGGACTAATTTCCACCTTGGCATCGTAGCCCATCTCCGTGCCGACAAGCTGCGCGGTTTGCAGGGCGCGCTTCAATGGGCTGGAGACGATCACATCCACCTGCACTTTGAGCGCGCTCAAGGTGCGCGCCATCAGGACGCACTGCTCCTTGCCCTCCTTGATAAGGGCGCGTTTGGCGTCGAGAACAGGATTCTCGCGGGATAACCCGGCATTGGCGTGGCGCATGAGGAAAAGGTTCATTGGGGAACTTGTCCGGCGGGCTATAGGTGTCTGCCAGCTCCTAGGTTTTCAATAGTAGCACGAGTGTTATATGGCTTGGGCGTTTCCCGGATTGCTGTAACCAGATGGCCAGGTATGCCGACCAGACAATGTGATAAAGTTCGCAGTCTCACAGTTTCACAGGAAATAGGGGGGAGGGGGGTACCCTTCAGGGATCAGGGATCAGGGATCAGTAAAGAGTCGCATCTCCGGCCACTGTTCATTTGATTATTGTGCGCCGGTGGAAGATAATTTTCCGCAAAGTGCGGCGGTAAATAGTTGTGATTTCCGAGGTTTCAAAAGCGGGGCCTGGGGCACACCGCCATTACTTTCGCGCGCTGCGGCCTTCCGCTAACGACCTGATGGTCTGAATGTCATGGCACCGGACCACACGAGTGTTATTCTCAGGAGGAAACTGCCAAAATGCAACCCCTCTCAGGATCGCTATTGATTCAATTGGCCCGTGCGGCGACGGCTCATATAATAAGACCTTCCAAAGTCCACCTCCGCTCATCCCTTCCACGGATTGGGACGACGGAAAACCTTCAACATTCATCAAGGCCTCAATAAATCCAGATTTCTGACGAATCCCAACATGAAACGCCTTGAGTCCGACCGTTGCGAGTTTTTGCAAATGCAAAAATGTCCCGAAGCATGCAGGTGCACCAATTAGGAAGGATGCTTCGATATGTTCTACGTTTGGTGGGGCGGGTTCTGTTATTGATAAATTGTAAAAGACCTGATCTGCTTTGATAGTGCCTATGTGGACGTCTGGGATACGAAGCAGAACAATATCTGGCCCTGCCTCGCCCCACATACTGGGTTTCGGAAGGCCGAAGGGTATGATCGTATCGCAGTCCATGATAAAGCGATGATACACACCAGTCCTGAGACTAATTCCGAGTTTTGAACCCCGCCTAAATCCCTCTTCCCATACATGTAGAGCGGTCAGAATATAGTGAGCGTCCTGGTAACAAACAAGTGTACCGGACCCCGCCAAATTCAAAGTTTCTTCCCGCCCGGTAACGGACAGGGCAAAGATTGCTACCGAGTGCATGCTGACGGACTTGACGATCTTGATTTGCTCCTTGACAGACTCCGCATCCGATCCGATAAGACGGGCTTCTATCGCGTCCAAGCTCATGTCAGCCTCGTTTGTAAAAACCGTTGGGTCCAGCTTGAATAACGGTCGGGGTGGGCGATGAAACATCGCCCACCCCTGAGTATTTCCCTTCGAAGAAGGGGACTGCCGCAGTGCAGGTGCCCGCCGAAGGTCAAGAGGCGCGTGGGCCAGGAGGCCCACACGACAGCCGGCCGGGAGGCCGGCGCTACACACGCGCTTCTCCTGCCGGTCAGAGACCAAGTTCTACTTCTTCTCTTCCACGTCCACNNGCGGCGTTGGCTTTGTAGAGGATCTCGGCTAGTTTGTGGCTGGCCAGGACCAGCTTGTCGTTCTGGTCCTTTAACTCCTTCGAGGTTGGCGTGCCTTCGAGCAGCTTCTTGGAATCGGCAAGCACCGACTCGACCTCGGCCTTGACCGGAGCCGCTTCCGCGCCTTCCATCTTGTCGCCGGAGTCCTTGAGCATCTTGTCGATGTTATAGACCATGCTATCGAGCGAGTTACGCGCGTCGATCTCCTCGCGCTTTTCCTTGTCTTCGGTGGCGTGGGCGTCGGCGTCCTTGGCCATGCGCTCGATCTCTTCCTTGCTCAGGCCCGAGCTGGAGGTGATGGTGATGCGCGTGTCCTTGCCGGTAGCGTTGTCCTTGGCGGTTACGTTGAGGATGCCGTTGGCGTCGATGTCAAAAGTTACTTCGATCTGGGGAACGCCGCGCGGCGCGGGGGGAATGCCGCCCAGCTTGAATTTGCCCAGGGTGCGGTTCAGAGCCGCCATGGGCCGCTCGCCTTGCAGCACGTGGACCTCGACCTCGGTCTGCGAATCGGCCGCCGTGGAGAAGGTCTCGGTCTTTTTGGTGGGAATGGTCGTGTTGCGCGGAATCATGGCCGTGGCCACGCCGCCCAGCGTTTCAATAGACAGGGTCAGCGGGGTTACATCGAGCAGCAGCAGATCCTTGACTTCGCCGCCGAGCACGCCGGCTTGCACCGCCGCGCCAATGGCCACCACCTCGTCGGGGTTGACCCCGCGATGCGGCTCGCGGCCGAACATCTTCTTGACTATCTCCTGAATTTTGGGCATGCGCGTCTGGCCGCCCACGAGGACCACTTCGTCGATGTCGGCAATGGCGACGCCTGCGTCGGCGATGGCCTTCTTGCAAGGCTCGAGGGAGCGGTTGAGCAGGTCCTCGACCAACTGCTCGAGTTTGGCGCGCGTCAGCTTGCGGACCAGATGCTTGGGTCCGGAGGCGTCGGCGGTGACAAAGGGCAGGTTGATTTCAGTTTCGATGGTTGTGGACAGTTCGATTTTGGCCTTTTCGGCGGCGTCCCTGAGCCGCTGCAGGGCCATCTCGTTGCCCTTGGAGGCGAGGTCCAGCCCCTGCTCCTGCTTGAACTCGGCAATCAGCCACTCGACGATGCGCTGGTCGAGATTGTCGCCCCCAAGGTGGGTGTCGCCGTTGGTGGACTTGACTTCGATGACGCCTTCGCCGACTTCAAGAATGGAAATGTCAAAGGTGCCGCCGCCGAAGTCGTAGACGGCGATGGTCTCGTCCTTCTTTTTGTCGAGGCCATAGGCCAGCGCGGCCGCAGTGGGCTCGTTGACGATGCGCTTCACGTCAAGGCCGGCGATCTTGCCGGCGTCCTTGGTGGCCTGACGCTGGGCGTCGTTGAAGTAGGCGGGAACGGTGATGACCGCCTCGGTGACGGTCTCGCCGAGATAGGCTTCGGCGGACTTTTTGAGCTTTTGCAGGATCATGGCCGAGATTTCGGGCGGGGTGTACTCCTTGCCCTGAGCCATAACGCCAACATGGTCGCCCTGCTGGATCACCTTGAAGGGCACCATTTTCATCTCGTCGCTCACTTCGTCGTAGCGGCGGCCCATGAAGCGCTTGATGGAGAAGATGGTGTTCTCCGGGTTGGTGATGGCCTGGCGCTTGGCCACCTGGCCTACCAGCCGTTCACCGCTCTTGGAGAAGCCGACAACGGAGGGGGTGGTGCGCGCACCCTCTTCATTTGCAATGACTTTTGGCTCGCCGCCCTCGAGGACCGCGACGCACGAGTTGGTGGTGCCGAGATCGATGCCGATAATCTTTGCCATGTTTGAAATCCTGCCTTGAAAAGAAGATTCTGACTCTCTCAGAATGCCAGATTGAGTGACTTGTTGTCAAGTTTTCTTGATGGAGTTTGCATAAGGCGCGTTTTGTAGTGCCGGACGAGCCGGAGACGCACTTGCGTGGTATATCGGACTAATTTAGTCTGGTTTAAGTATGCGACTGATTTAGTCGTAATTCCCCTTGGAGGATTTAGTTTTGCTATCGATACTGTTCAAGAAGGCGCTCGGGCGGGGCTGTTGGCTGGCCGTTTGCGTTGCGATTTTGATTTCGGCAGAAGGCAGGGCGCAGGACAAGCCCTACTTTGTGACGTACTCACATGATTTGGAGGAGCCGGGCAACCTGGAGATCGAAACCAAAACGGCGCTTGCGAGGCCGAACGACGGCAACCACTTCGGGGCCACGGCAATGGAGTTGGAGTACGGCACGCGCGCCTGGTGGACGACTGAGCTTTACCTTGACGGACAGGCCACAGCCCAGGACTCGACCCTCTTTACCGGCTTCCGGCTGGAGAATCGGATCCGGCCGCTGATGCGGAACCACGCAATCAACCCGGTGTTCTACGTGGAATACGAAAACACCTCCGGCGCCGACAAGACGATTCTTGAAGTGGTTGGCCACGACGGGCAGGCCGACCTGGCAGAGCCGAATGGCGAATCTCGCCGGGAGCACCAGCATGAGGCGGAGCTGAAGCTGATTTTGTCATCCAACGTCAGGGATTGGAACATCAGCGAGAACTTCATCTCGGAGAAGGATTTGAGCCACGCCCCGTGGGAGTTCGGTTACGCGGTAGGGGCTACGCGCCCTCTGCGCGGCGCGGCCAGCAGCCGGGAGTGCACCTTTTGCGCCGAGAAGTTCATCGCTGGCGTTGAGGGCTACGGCGGGCTGGGAGACACCTTTGCCTTGACCATGCGCGATACCTCGCATTACATCGCGCCGCTTTTAGGCTGGCAACTGCCCAAGGGTGTGCGGTTCAGTTTTTCGCCGGGCTTCGGGCTTACGAGCACAAGCATGACGCGGGTTTATCGCGTGGGCCTGGCTTATGAATTCAATCAGATTGGCAGCTGGTTTCACGGCTCCCAGGGAGGTGCGGAATGATGCGACGGAGCCTGGCAGTTCTTTTGATTTTGCTGAGTGCGGCGGTGGCAGCGGGCGCGGTTTCCAGTTCGCGCTGGGAGCGAGTGCCGGCCAAAGATCATGTTCGCGCCAATCCTCTGACCGGACAACCCGAGGCGGCCATGGCCGGGGCGCTCGTCTATCGTGAGCACTGCCAGCAGTGTCACAAGGCCAACGCGCGGGGCGACGGGCACAAGCGGCCCTCGCTGCGCAGCGAACGGCTGCGCTCGGCAAGCGATGGCGACATCGAGTGGTTTCTGCGTCAGGGCGACCTGGGACACGGCATGCCTTCGTGGTCGAGCCTTCCCGAGGCGCAACGCTGGCAGGTTATCGCCTATCTAAGGTCTATTCAATAGAGAGCACTGGTTCTCAGACTGCGTTCGGTCGTCAAAGGGCCGGACGCGGTCTGATGCGCCTGAGCTGTGCGCGGCTGAGACGGGACTGCGTTTCGTGTCTTACAAAATGTCTTACGGGCTTTCGGCTTGTCTTGCGTGTCTTACAGGCTGTCACACAGCCTGCCTGCGCCTGCTCACTGGCAGCCGGTCGCTGCATCATTTAATCTCAGAGATTCCACCTCTATGCCCAACGACGCCGCCCAAGCCCGCTACCCGCTGACACAAGGTGTGAACCCGTGGCTGGTGACGCTCTCGGTGATGCTGCCCACCTTTATGGAGGTTCTGGACACGGCGATTGCGTCGGTGGCGTTGCCGTACATTGCCGGGAGCCTGTCGGCGTCGAACTCCGAAGCCACATGGGTGCTGACCAGCTACCTGGTGGCGAACGCGGTGATTTTGCCGGCCTCGAACTGGTTTGCCCGGCGCTGGGGCCGCAAGCGGTTTCTGCTCATCTGCGTGACAATCTTCACCGTCGCCTCGTTTTTCTGCGGCGCGGCGCCCTCGCTGGGGGTGATTCTGCTGGCCAGGGTGATGCAGGGAGCGGGCGGCGGCGCGTTGCAACCGCTGTCGCAGTCGATTCTGCTGGAAAGCTTTCCCATCGAGAAGCGTTCGATGTCGATGGCCGCGTACGGCCTCGGCATCGTGGTTGCTCCGGTGATTGGGCCTACGCTGGGCGGGTGGCTTACCGATACCTTCAGTTGGCGCTACGCGTTTTACATCAATATCCCGGTGGGCATTCTGGCGTTCTTCATGATCACGCGCTTCGTGCATGACCCGGCTTACATCAAGAACGCCAAGGTTGGCCCTTTCGACAACATTGGCTTTGGCCTGCTGATGGTGTGGACGGGCGCATTGCAGATCGTGCTGGACAAGGGNNTGGATCTGGCGCTCGTGGGCCAATCCCAAGGGACTGGTGGATTTGCATGTACTGAAGGACCGCAACTTCCGCACGGGATGCTTTTTGATCGCGATGCTGGGCATGGCCATCTATATAACCATCGCCATTCTGCCGCTTTACTTCCAGGAGGTCATGGGCTACACGGCCTTTACGGCCGGCCTGGTGGTGTTTCCGCGCGGCGTCGGATCGTTTATCGGCTCGCCGGTGGTTGGCATTCTCGGCTCACGCATTGACCAGCGCAAGCTGCTTTGCGCAGGCTTTCTGGGTTTTGGCGTCTGCGCCTTGTCTTTCGGCCTGGTGAATCTGGATATCGGCCCGTATACGCTGCTGATTCCAATCACTCTAACCGGCTTTGCCCTGAGCTTTGTTTTTGTGCCGCTGGCTACCATGGCTACCTCGACCATTCCTCGCGAGGAGATGGGCAACGCCACGGGCGTCTTCAATATGCTGCGCAATATTGGCGGCTCGGTGGGGATTTCGATGGCCACCACGGCGCTGATTCGCCGCGCCGCTGTGCACCAGACGGAGATTGGCTCGCATCTTGGCTCGTCGAGCATGGTCTTGCAGCAGAAGTCGGCGGCCATCGCCGGCTACCTCGGCCACCGGCTCGGCCCGGCACAGGGACACCCCGGCGCCTATGGAATGATGTATGGGCTAATGGAGCAGCAATCGGCGCTGATGGCTTATGTGGATGTCTTCCGCTGGACGGCGCTACTGGCGTTTTTCTGCGCGGCGGCGGCATGGCTGTTTAAGAAGCCGGCCAAGCATGCCCCGCTGCCGCCGGGCGTGCATTAAGGGGCGGCTTGCATTTTCTCTGCCGCTGCTATCTACTGCTTCCATCATGCAAACAGCTCAATCTATGTTTTCTACGCGTAAGCTGCGGAGTTTTGTCTTTGGCTTTCTGGCATTCACAGTCGCTGCGTCTTCGGTTGCGGCGCAGGTCGAACTCAAAAAGGAAAAGCCATCACCGGCAAAGATTGAGGGGCAGCCATTTATTGTTGGCGAATCCGTCGTGCGGGAGCAGTGGGCACACACGTTGAAGCTGGTCAACGTGCCAATGAATGTGACTCTGATCAACCCGGGACAGTGCATTCGGGTTGGAATTGTTGCTACAGGCGACAATCGCGACAGCTACTTGGAGAGGACGAAGTTATCGTTTCATGTAAAGTACGCCGGCCAGAGTCAGGACCATCCGCCGGCGCCAATAGCTACGTACAAGCAGATTAAGCCGGAGGGTGGAGATTTCGTCACCGCAGCATTGGGAGCAGCTGGCATCCAGAATCCGATGTTGACCATGGCCAGCCTTGGCGTCTCCGCGGATAACTGGTGCGCGCCCGTCGATGCCGCCGATGGCATAGCTACTGTTGAAGCCGAAGTGGAAACTCCGTCTGGTCATCAGAATCTAAAGCGAACGACGGTCCTGATCGAAAGCTATGAAACGGGAAGCAGGAAATCCTTTAAGAATATTGCAGAGCTGAGTAGTCTCCTGCAGGTCTACTATCGCCAGCCTAACCCAGCGCGTCTGCTTCCTGCCATGCAAACCGCCATTGCACACCAGACCGCCAATCCACAATCCGATTTCATCGAGATCACAGCAGCCTTTCTCTCGGCAGCGCTCAAGACTGACCCCGTTGCCGCGCAGGAATTCCTCACGCGCATCGCCAACCAGCCGCCTCTCACGCGCGGCCTCGGCCTGACCATCCTTCGCTCCTCCGGTTATGACATCTCCGACGTCGTCAAGACTCTCGGCTCCGGCGACCAGGAAGAAATCCAGTCAATGCCCCCGCTGCCCGACCCTTACGATCTCACGCCCAACGGCACACTCTTCCACCGCCTTGACTTCATGTGGTCCACTTTCGGAGCCACGGGCGAATACAGGCCGGTTGAGACCATTGTGAGCACACTCAGTTGGGGGGCGGACTACGATGACTTCGACAAGATGCGCAAAAGCGGAGCTCACATAACGGAGTTAACTCCGTCGATCTACCGCGGCCTGGCATACATGGCCGCCGGCTGGTCCCTCGGGTCGTTTCAGAGGAACGATCCACTCGCCGCCGATTACATTGAATATATGCTGGCCTCGCCCGAGATTCCAGAATCCGTCAAGACGGAACTGAAGGGATTGTCAACGAATCCGGTGTTCAAGCAAAATGGGAAAAAATAAGGAGTCCTACGTCGATTCCACAAGCTTTTTGCGCGGAAATTCCCTTAGATTTACTTTAACAGCGGCAGGAACTGCCCCGTTTCCTCGTCATACTGTTCAATGCTGCCGGTAAGAATGTCGTAATACCAGCCATGCACTGTAAGACGGCCTTCTTCGACTGCCCGTGACACCGACGGCTGAGCGCGCAGGTTCGCCAACTGCGCCACCACGTTGCCACGAATCAGCGAGGCCAGCTCCGCGCTCGTCCCGTCGGCCGGGTTCAACGGCTGGCGATGGTGGAAAGCCGCCTGCACGTGGCTCAGCCAAAGCCTGGCTTTGGGCAGGTTTTCCAAGTCCTGGCCTTTGAGCGCCGCCGTTATCGCCCCGCAGTCCGAGTGGCCGCACAAAATGGCCTCCTTGACGTGCAGCACTTCGACTGCGTACTCGATGGTCGCCGTCACGCCGTCTACGTTCGTGCCGGTAACGGGCACCACGTTGCCGGCGTTACGCGTGATGAACAGATCGCCGGGTCCGGTACCCAGAATCAGGTCTGGCACCACGCGCGAATCCGAGCAGGTGATAAAAAGCCACTGAGGCGCCTGCCGCTGCGCCAGCAATTGAAACTCGCTTTTCCGGCCCGGAAACACCTCGGCCAAAAAATGCTTGTGCCCCTTGATTAACCGCTCCATCTGCCCTCCGTTGAATTCCGCACTTGTCATCTATCCGCTTGAAGTGCGCTATCGCGACGTGTCTCCGGTCGAAATTCATTTCAGATGCCGCCTCTGATACCTTAATCGTTGTCGGTTCAATCGGCATACAGCCGCGTGCGGAGGAAATTTGTGACGATGAAAAAGCTGAAACAGGTTCTGGTTTGCGCGGGCGTGATGGTGCTGGCGCTGGCCTCGGTCGCGTCGGAGGCGCAGACAATCAATGCGCTTGATCCGGCCATTCGAGAGAGAGTAGACCGCATCGCGCGGCAGGTGCTGGAGCAGACCGGCGTTCCTTCGGCTTCAGTGGCCGTGGTGAAGGGCTGCAAGCTGGTGTACACGCACGCCTACGGCAAGGCGCGGCTGGCCGGCGGAGATGCGCCCGCCGTGGACGCCACACCGGAGATGCGCTATTCCATCGGCTCCATCTCGAAGCAATTCACAGCCACGGCGATTCTGCTGCTGCAGGAGGAAGGCAAGCTCTCGCTGGACGATGCGGTGGGCAAGTACGTTCCTGGCCTCACGCGCGGCAACGAGGTGACCATCCGGCAGATTCTCTCGCACACCTCCGGCTACCAGGACTACTGGCCCGAGGACTACGTGATGACCTCCATGCTTCATCCGGAGACCGCGCAGCAGATCATCGACACGTGGGCCAAGAAGCCGCTGGACTTTGAGCCGGGTACGCAGTGGCAGTATTCGAATACCAACTTCGTCATTGCGGGCGCCATCGTGGAAAAGGTCACCGGTCGGCCGTACATGGAGTTTCTTACGCAGCACATTTTCCGCCCGCTGGGGATGCAATCGGTGTGGAATTCAGACGAGGCAAAGCTGACCCAGGTGGACGCGACGCCGTATTATCGTCACGCGCTCGGACCGCTGCGCGTGGCGCCCAAAGAGGGACTCGGCTGGATGTTCGCGGCTGGTGAACTGGCCATGACCCCGCACGACCTGGCGCTGTGGGATGAGAGCCTGATTGCGCGGACGGTGCTCAAGCCCGAGAGCTACAAGCTGATGTTCACCGAAGTGAAGTTGAAGGACGGCAAGGGAACGCACTACGGGCTGGGCGTCGATGTGCTGGATATTGATGGCCACCGGGAGATTGAGCATGGCGGCGAGGTATCAGGCTTCGTTTCAAACAACGAAGTGCTGGTGGATGATGGCGTGGCCGTAGTCGTGCTGACCAATCAGGACGCCGTGGGCGCCGCCATTGCCATCGCGCACCTGGCCACTCCGGTTGTGGCGGAATTTCCGCCGACAGATGCGGAAAAACAGGCTGTCGCGATCTTTCACGATCTGCAAAAGGGACACATCGACCGGAGCCTTCTGGCGCCGAATTTGAGCGACTACTTCACCGCCGAGGCGCTGGCAGACTACAGTGAGAGCTTGGCGCCGCTGGGCGAGCCGCTCACCTTCCGTCAGGTCAACACCGAGCTACGCGGCGGCATGACCTTCCGCAGTTTTCAGATCGTCTACCCTGGCAAACAACTCCGGCTGACGACCTACACCTATCCCGACGGCAAGCTGGAACAATACTTGATTTCGCCTGCGGAATAGCCTTTATCCGTTGTCAGCAAGTGCTCACGTGTCAGGGTGGCCCAGGTCTCGATTTTGAGACCTGGGATTCCGCGGATTCCGTTCCCCCGTCCGCAGGACTCTCCAAGATACACTAGTAGTTGACCATGTTTGAAAACCTTACTGACAAATTGCAGCGCGCCTTCAAGACCCTTCGCGGCCAGGGCACGCTTACCGAAGAGAACATCACCGACGCTCTGCGCGAGATTCGCGTGGCGCTGCTTGAGGCTGATGTCAACCTCAACGTGGCTCAAGACCTGATCGAACAGATCCGCGTGAAGGCCGTGGGCACAGAAGTGCTGACCGCGCTTTCGCCCTCCGAGCAGGTGATCAAGATCGTCCGCGACGAGCTGATTACACTGCTCGGCAAGGACACGGCGCGGTTCAAATTTGCCTCGCAGCCGCCGTCGGTGATTCTGATGGCCGGGTTGCAAGGCTCGGGCAAAACCACCACCGCCGGCAAGCTGGCCGCATGGCTCAAGAAGGGCGGCCATCGGCCCATGCTGGTTTCGGTGGACGTATACCGGCCTGCCGCGCGCGAACAGCTCAAGGTTGTCGCCAAGAGCATCGAAGCCAAACTTTACGAAGGCGATCAGAAAGGCGAGGCTCCCGGCTCCGCCCTTGTCGAACGGCTGGCCGCCGAGGCCCGCCGCGAGGCTCGCAACATGGGCTGCGACACGCTGATTGTGGACACCGCCGGGCGCCTGCACATCGACGAAGAGCTGATGACGGAGATGGAGCGGCTGAAAAAGCTGCTCAACCCGAGCGAGATTTTGTTCATCGCCGATGCCATGACCGGCCAGGACGCAGTGAACTCGGCGGCGGATTTTCACAAGCGGCTGGGCCTCACTGGCGTCGTGCTGACGAAGATGGACGGCGATGCGCGCGGCGGCGCGGCGCTGTCGATTCGGCACGTGACCGGCCAGCCCATCAAGTTTATCGGCGTAGGCGAAAAGCCGGACGCCTTCGAGCCGTTTCATCCCGACCGCATCGTGGGCCGCATCCTGGGCATGGGCGACATGATGTCGCTGATCGAGAAGGTCGATTCGACGATTGACCGCAAGAAGTCAGAGGAGTTCGCCAAGAAGGCGCTCTTGGGCGACGGCTTCTCGCTGGACGATTTTCGCGAGCAGTTGCGGCAGATCAAGAAGATGGGCTCAATGGAGAGCATCTTGAAGATGCTGCCGTCAGTGGGCCCGTTTGCGGGGTTGCAGCAGGCGTCGAAGAACGTGGACGAAAAGCAGTTTGTGCGGCTGGAGGCGATCATTAATTCGATGACGCCCAAGGAGCGGCGCAATCACGAGATCATCAGCGGCACGCGGCGCAAGCGCATTGCGGCAGGCTCGGGGACGACGGTGCAGGACGTGAACCATTTGTTGCGGCAATATGCGCAGATGGCCAAGATGTTCAAGCAGATGGGCAAAGGCGGCTTGGCCGGAAAAATGATGCGTGGCGGTATGGGCGCGATGGGGATGGGCGGGAAACAGCGGTTTGGGCGATAATATACATGGCGCACATTCGCAAAACTATTCAGCAGCACAACTCTACCGAGACACGGGCATGACCACTCTTCAGGACCGGCTCGACGAGATTACGGCGCGCACGCGGGAGTTGGTGCAGGCGGAGCGGTTGGCTGTGGGCGAGCGGGCGGTTGAGGAGTTGTTCGCTTCCGGGATTGAAGGGCGAATTTTGCCGGTGGGTGCGCTGGCTCCGGAGTTTGCGCTGAACGATTCCCGCGGGCGTCTGGTGCGTAGCGCCGATATGCTCGCGCTGGGTCCGCTGGTGGTCAAATTTTCTCGCGGGCGGTGGTGCCCTTATTGCGTCACCGAGTTAGAAGCCTGGCGCGACTTATACGGCACGATCCGCGAGCGCGGGGCGCTGATGGTGGCCATCGGCCCGCAGACCGAGCGGCAAAACGACTTCATGGCCGACCAGCATGGGCTTCCCTTCCCTGTGCTCAGTGACCCCGGCTGCGCGCTGGCGGAGAAGTTCGGCGTGGCCTACACCGTGCCCGAGTATCTGCGCGAGTACTACCTCTCCATCCTGCTCAACGTGCCTTTTGTGAACGGCGAGGCCAGTTGGCGGTTGCCGCTGCCGGCCACATATGTAATCAGTCCCGCTGGACGCGTAGTCCTCGCCGAGGCCCACGCCGATTTTCGTGTGCGGGCTGAGCCGGAAGAGGCGCTGGCGGCGGCGTTCCGCTCCGCATGAACGGAGGTGTTGAATGGTTCCTTATGCCTTTCAACTTTTGTGATTTCCCACCCTTTCGCCAGAAAAAGGCGAAAGGATGGGGCACCCAGTTTTGTGGGTCAGGTATGAAAGGCGAGGCTGCAAATGGCTGAACTGCGCACCATCGAAGTGACGGCGGAGGCAAAGGGGCAGCGGCTTGATCAGTTTCTTGCCCAGACTCTAACGGCGCAAGGCGAGAGCGTGAGCCGCTCGCGTGTGCAATTGCTGATCGACCAAGGCGATGTGCTGGTGAACGGGCTACGCGAAAAGGCCGCGCTGAAGCTGCGCGGAAGCGAGCGAATCGACATTACCGGCGAGCCGCATCCGGCTCCGCTGAAGGCCACGGCGGAAGAGATTCCGCTGGACGTGATTTATGAGGACGCGGACCTCGCGGTGGTGAACAAGCCTGCGGGGATGATGGTTCATGCAGGGTCGGGGCAGAATGAGGACGCGCGCAGCCGCGGCACGCTGGTGAATGCGCTGCTCTTCCGGTTCAAGAAGCTGTCGGCGACCGGCGGCGACCTGCGGCCAGGCATCGTGCACAGGCTCGACAAGGATACGAGCGGCCTGATTGTGGTGGCGAAGAACGACCGCACACATGCGGCGCTGGCGGAACTGTTCGCCAGCCGCAAGATTAAGAAGAGCTATATTGCGCTGGTGCAGGGAACAGTGGAGCGGGCCAAGGGCACCATCAGCGCCAGCGTGGGGCGCGACCCGATGCGGCGCACACGCATGACCGCGAAACCTTTGGGCGACGCGCGCACGGCCGTTTCGCACTACGAGGTAGTGAGGCGGTTTGCTAATCGATTTGGCAAGTTCACGCTGGTGAAAGTGCGCATCGAGACGGGCAGGACGCATCAGATTCGGGTGCACATGGCGTCGATTGGGCACCCAGTGGTAGGCGACACGCTCTATGGCGGATCAGGGCAGTTGACCGACCAGGTGGCGTCGCAGGCCGCAACCTCGAAAGCCGCGCGGCGCAAGGCGGAGCCGGAGAGGCTCAGGCTGGGACGAAATTTTCTGCACTCGGCGCGGTTGGAGTTTGCTCATCCTAAGACGGGAAAGCTTTTGGAGCTTGAAGCGCCGCTGCCTGCCGAGCTGGAGGAGTTTTTGGTCAGGCTGGAAGGGAAGTAGGCCAAGCCCGCGCAATAGGAAATGCAGGTCCTTCGACTCCCTACCCCTTCGACAAGCTCAGGGTCCGGTCGCTTAGGATGACAGCGCATTTATGTAATGTTCTTATGACGCAGGACACTAGAACAGATAGCGGGCAGTGAAGACCAGGTTGTGGTTGGTGGCGTGGAAAGTGCTGGTGGCCATCTGGAAACCCGCGCCAAAGGCCAGGCCGATGCGGCTGGTCTTGTCCTCAGGGGGCAACTTCAGCTTGCCAAACATCAAGCCCGGTGTGGCAAATGTCTGAACCTTGCCATCGTTCTTGCCGCCGCTATAAAAGGTGGAGTTCTCTTCGACCTCCGGCCACCAGAGCTTTCCAACGTGATATTGCAAGACAGCGTTCCACGCGACCGGGCGGCCGAGTTTGGAGGTATCGCCGGTGGGCAGTGTAACGCTAGCGCAGCTCTGCACATCGAAACGGCCATAACCTTTACCTAATCCAATAGTGGGCGCGATGGTGGCGTCGGTGCTGCCGTTGGAGTAGCTGCCCGTGGGAATGGTAGCAGCCACCGCGACGCTGGCCACGTGGTTGCCATGCTGCTCGTTTCCGGCGAAGGGCCGGAACTTGAGCGTGAAGGAGGCGTCGCCGGCACCGTCTTTGGTGGCGGGCACATTGTGCTGGATGTAGGGCGGAAGGTTGACGTCTATCTCTGTATTGGCGAACGGGATGACGTTAACACCTTTGCTGTTGTCGTAGATCCAGGTGGTGGTGCGGGCGGCGGTGATTTGGCGAACAAAGTCGGTGCGCGCAACCTGGATCAAGGCGGGGTATGGCGTGATGACGGGAACGCTCCATCCTGGCTGCTTAGATTGAGTCCGAGATGCGCGAGCTTGCCACTGGCTGAAGAACGAGCCTTGCGCGCAAGCGGCCGCGGAGGCGAAGAAGAGGGTTAAGGAAAGAAATGTGCGGTTTCGCATCTGATTGAGAGTAGATCTTTACAGCACGATGAGAAGTGGGCAACCACCCATGGGTGGATACCCGCCTCCACCTTGCGATGCAGAGCAGGGCGCGAAAATCAATCTTGTGCGAGGAGGATGACGCGCTGTTCGCCGGGTAGCGGCGTGGGCTGTTTGATGAGCAAACCTTCGAGCGGGACGGAAGCGAGCACGCGGGCAATGGTGGCAGCCGCAGTGCCGTCGCCATAGGGGTTTGTCATGCCGCGCAAAGTTTCACGGAACTCGGGACTGAGGGCGCGCTGAATAGCGGCGTGGATTGCGGAGGTTTCGGCGAGTGAGTCGATGATGTTGCGGGCACGCTCGCGGCCCTGCTGGCGTATGCCGACATTGACCGTGGGCAGGGCAAAGGAAGCTGCTTCCATGATGCCGGAGGATGAGTTGCCGACCAGGGCATCGACCTGGCCGAGCAGACTCCAATACGTCACTGCGTCGAGATTGACGAAGATGCGGGTGTGGGGGCGGGTTTCGTCGAGAGCGCGTGTTCGTTCTATGAGCGCGTAGGTGCCGGCGTCGGAGTTGGGATAGACGAAGATGAGCTGGCCGGGCGTATCAGCGAGCGCGGCGAAAAAGGCATCAGCTTCGGCGTTGGTGTCTTTGAGGATGGTAACCGGGTGCCAGGCGGCAATGAGCGTGGGCGGAGTGAAGGTGAGCGCGAGGCGAGCTTCAAGAGCGGCGCGGTCGAGCAGCGTGGAGCGGCGCAGATGGTCCAGCGAGGGCGCGCCGGCATGATGCACGCGCCACGGCTCCTCACCCATGGCGATTACGCGTTGGCGCGCGGTTTCAGTCGAGGTGAAATGGATGTGGGCCAGCTTGGTGAGAGCGTTGCGAACGTGGTCGTCGATGGCGCCCTGGCTGATTTCACCACCCTCGATGTGAGCGACGGGAATGCGCAAGGCGAGAGCGACGGATGCCGGCGCGAGCATCTCATAGCGGTCGGCGATCAGCAGCAGCATATCGGGACGCCAGGCGGTGAAGGCGTCAGCCAGGCCGAGGATGGCGATGCCGATGGTCTTGGCCATGCCGGTGTCGGTGTCGGAACTGAGCAGGCACTCGATGCGCGCGCGAATGGGAAAGCCGTCGCGCTCGATTTCGTCAATGGTCGAGCCAAACTCCGGCGAGAGATGCGCGCCGAGCGCGAAGACGCCCAAATCGATCGCGGGATTCGCGGCCAGTTCGCGCAGCGGCCAGTAGAGGTGACTGTAGTCGGCGCGCGAGGAGGTGACCACGCCGATGCGCCGCTTGTTGACGGTCTCGCTCATACGCAGACCTGGGGTCCGCGCTGGCTTTCGGGAGGCGGCGGCGGCAAGGGTGGACGCGCCATAAAGTGGCGCCAGTCGATGCTGTGGAGGGGTGGAATCACAGGACAAGTATAATCGGCCTGGGTTTCGGCCAGACCCGAGTCAAGGCGCGAATCCATGTGGCATAACGGCCCTCTCGATTATGCTGAGGATTCAGCGGTTTTTCAGTTGAAGTCTTCCGGCCGCTTGGGGAAAGGGATCTATGAGGGTGGTTGGGCCTTTGGCTCTTGTTCTTTTTGCTGTGGCCGCGGCCGGGGCGCAGGCGCGCTTCGACGCCGAGGCGGTGCGGCTCAACAATCGCGGCGTGGCGCAGATGGGCCAGCAATTTACCGAGCGCGCCGCGGAGAGCTTTGCCGCGGCGCTCAAGAAGGATCCGAAGCTGGCACAGGCGGCGGTGAATGAGGGTATAGCGCTGCTGACTTTGCAAAGGCTGGACGAAGCCAAGAAGGCTCTGGAGCAGGGGATTGCGCTCAACCCCGGCAGCGCGCAGGCGTGGTACAACCTGGGCCTGGCCGAGCACGCGGGCAACGAACTAGAGCCGGCGCTGGCCAGCTTTCAAAATGCGGTGAAGCTCGATCCGAGGGACGCGGACTCCATTTATTTTGAGGGCGTTTGCTACCAGGAGATGAAGCAGTTCGACAAGGCGACCGCGATTTTGCAGAAGGCGCTGGAAATGAATCCGCTGCATGCGTCGGCGGAGTTTGCCCTGGCGCGAGCGTTGCAGCGTTCAGGCCACACGCCGGAAGCGAAGGTGCATTTTCAGCGATTCCAGCACTTGGCCAACACCAAGATTTCATCTCCCATCGGGCTGTCTTACGGCGAGCAAGGCCACTATTCGACCGTCACGCCGATTGTCGAGCCGGAAGCGGGCCGGAGAGAGATGATTCCGGTGAAGCTGGTGGCGCGGCCGATGATTTCCGCTCTCCCACCCTTGCCGCAAAAACAAGAACGCGGCAAGGATGGGGCACCCGGCATTGTGGTACCTCCGGCTTCCCAGGTCCGAAAATCCGGACCTGGGGCACCCAGCTTTTCGACTACCGGCGGCGCGTGCATGATGGACGTGGCCGGAGATGGCCGGATGGATCTGGTGCTGATGCAGTCGGGCGCGCAGGCCATTCGAGTGCTGCACAACAAGGGTGACGGCGGCTTTGAAGAGTGGAACGCAGAGGCTGCGGGGCTGAAAGCCAATGGCCGCGCGGTGGCCTGCGCGGTGGGCGATTTCGATGGCGATGGGTTGAATGATCTGGCGGTTGCTCTGGACGATGCGGTTCTGCTGTTTCGCAATTTGGGGCATGGGCAGTTCAAGGATGTAACAGCAGAGTCGGGGCTTGCGGCGCGCAACCGGCCTTCGGGAATTACTGTTGTGGACTACGACCACGACGGCAATCTGGATTTGCTGCTGACCGGCTCGCCCATCAAACCAGGCGATGAATCAAACGTCTTGTGGCGCAACAACGGCAACGGAACATTTAGCGAGAAGACAGAGCCGACGGGGTTGGGCGGAAGCGGACGGACGGCTGCCGCGATTCTTACCGACTTCAACAACGACCGCGCCGTGGACCTGGCAGTAACCGGCGATGGAGCAGCGCCGCTGATTTATGTGAATCCGAGAGAAGGGAAATATCCGACACAAGCTCTTTATGAAAATGAGAAGTTGCCGGCGACCGAGGGTATTGCCGTGCTGGACTACATCAAAGACGGCTGGATGGATATTGCCGTGACCCATGCGGGTGCGCCGGGACTGACGCTGTGGCGCAATGTTGCTGGACCGGAAAACGTTGGCAGGCGGTTTGAAAGAGTGGAACTCCCGCTGCATGGCGCTTTGAGGGGATGGGGCGTTACGCCCATCGACATCGACAACGACGGCTGGATTGATCTGGCGGCAATTGTGGAAACGAAAGCGGGGCCGCGGGTGCGCGTCTTCCGCAATCGCGGAGACGGCAGCTTTGAAGATGTGAGCCACGCGCTGGGCCTGGACAGCGTGGTGCTGCACGCGCCGCGCGGACTGATTGCCGCCGATGTGGCGGGCGACGGCGCGGCGGATTTGATTGTGACGCAATTGAATGCGCCGCCGGTGCTGCTGCGCAATGTGGGCGCGAACAAGAATCATTTTGTGCGTCTCGATCTGACCGGCTTTGCCGATAACAAGACGGCGATTGGCGCGAAGGTGGAAGTCTTCGCCAACGGGCTTTGGCAGAAGTGGGAGCTGGCCGGAGCGGTGGGCTATCAAACGCAGGTTCCGCCGCAGATTCTTGTGGGGCTGGGCGATGCGGAGGGGATTGACCTGCTGCGCATTCTGTGGCCGACGGGCGTGCTGCAGGACGAAATTGATTTGCCGCATACGCCGGTGATTGCGATGAAGGAGGCCGACCGGCGGGGCAGTTCGTGTCCGGTGCTGTTTGCATGGGATGGGCATAAATACAAGCTGGTGACGGATGTGATTGGCGCGGCGGTGGTGGGCCACTGGTTTACGCCCACGCGACGCAATACGCCCAACCCCGGCGAGTGGATCAAGGTTGACGGAGGCGCGCTGGCGCCGGTGAACGGCAAGCTGAGCATGCGCTTCATGGAGCCGATGGAAGAGGTCAACTATATCGACCAGTTGCGGCTGGTCGCGGTCGATCATCCGGAAAATGTCGAGGTGAATCCCGACGAGCGATTCCTGGACGATCCGCCGTTTGCCTCGGGCCGCGTGGTGGCTTCGGCAGGCGCGCGGCTACCGGTGGGCGCGTGGGATGGCGAGGGCCGCGATGTGCTCGATCAGGTGAGCAAGCGCGATCACAAATTTGCCAGTGGATTTACCGCGCTGCCTTACGACGGATTTGCCAATCTGCATGCACTGACACTTGATCTGGGCCCCGTGGACGCGCAGTCGCCGCTGCGGCTGCTGATGACCGGCTATGTAAATTACTTCAGCGCGACCTCGCTCTATGCAGCGTGGCAGGCGGGCGTGAAGCCCATCTCGCCTTACGTTGAAGCAGAGTTGCCCAATGGCGAGTGGAAGCGAATTGCGAACGATGTGGGTTTCCCGGCGGGGCTGGAGCGCACAATCGTGGTGGATTTGACCGGCAAGCTGCCCGCAGGCACGCGGCGCATTCGGCTGATGACGAATCTGGAGGTTTATTGGGACCAGGTGCTCATCGACAATCATTCCGAGGCGGAGGCGCGCACGGCAGAGGTTCCGCTGGCTCTGGCCACGCTGCATTTCCGCGGCTACCCGAAACAGATGGAAGGCTCAAGTCCTGGCGATCTCGATTACGACTATGACCGCGTGAGTTTGACCGGGCCGTTCCAGCGGCAACGGGGAANNNGCCAACGGATTTGTGAAGGATATGGATTGGTGGGATGCGTCGCCGTTCACCGTGGCGCAACTGCCGTTCCATAAGATGAGCGCGTATCCGTATCCGGCAAATGAAAAGTTTCCCGATGATGCGAATGCGATTGATTACCAGTTGAATTGGAACGACCGGTGGGATTCAGGCGAGCCGGTGAGGTCGTATCGGTTTGATTATCGGGTGCTACCGTCAACTCCGGCGGACGATGGGGCGCATACAACGACCACGGCGGCGCGGCCATGAACGATTTGGTGCTTGCGCCGGCGGTGCGGCAACTGGAGTTGCTGCGCGCAGGCGAGGTTTCTGTCGTGGAACTGGCCGAGGCGCACATCGGGCAGATTGAGCGGCTGAATCCGCAGTTGAATGCGTTTGCCGACTTCGATGCGGAGCGCGTGCGCGAGCGGGCGCGGAAGCACGATGAGTGGCGTGGAACGCGGTCCCGCAGGCCGTTGTTCGGATTGCCGGTGACCGTGAAGTCATCGATCGCGACGCGAGGATTCAAGTGCGAGATTGGTAGCCTGCTGCACAAGGGCGAAATCCCCGGCGAAGATGCTGTGGTGGTGGCGCGGCTGCGCGCGGCGGGAGCATTGATTTTGGGCACCACGAACTGCCCGGAGTTTCTGATGGCTTACGAAACGGCGAACCTGCTGCACGGGCGAACAAATAATCCATGGAATCTGGAGCGTACGCCGGGCGGGTCCAGCGGAGGCGAGTCGGCGGCCATTGCGGCAGGGCTTTCGGCGGCGGGGCTGGGCAGCGATAGCGGCGGCTCGGTGCGCGTGCCCGCGCACTTCACCGGCATCTGCTCGCTCAAGCCCACGCCGGGACGCATTCCTGGCCGCGGCCATTTGCCGCCGTGCGTGGGACCGTTCCAGGTTCTGGGGGCGATTGGGCCGCTGGCGCGCACAATGGCCGACGTGACGCTGATGTTTCGCACGCTGAGTGGGCAAGATCCTTTCGATCCGGCCAGCCCGCCGATTGCGCTGCGCTCACCGAGCCTCGACGAACTGCGGACGAATACCATTGGAGTTTTTGAGGACGATGGCCTCGTTCCGGTGACGCCGGAGACGCGTGCCGCTGTGAACGCCGCCGCGACAGCGCTGCGCGAGGCGGGCTTTCGCGTGGAGCCGTTCCGGCCGAGCATGCTGGAGCAACTGCGCAAGCTGTGGTGGAAGTTTTTTGTGCAGTGCGGAGCCATGTTTTATGCGCCCGAGATTCGTGGGCGGCGCGACCAGTTGAGCCCTATCTTCAGTGAGTTTCTCTCGATTGCCGGGTCGGCGCGCCCACTGACGGCTACAGAGCTTCTGGATGCGTGGGCCGAGCTGGATGTGTTGCGGGCGAAGACGCTCGCGGAGATGAGCGGGCACCCAGTGCTGCTGTGCCCGGTGGCGAGCATTCCGGCATTTCGCCACGGCGAGAGGGAGTGGAGCATCGAGGGGCGGGCCGTGGAGTATCTTGACGCGGTGCGGCCCACGCAGTGGTTCAATGTGCTGGCCGCGCCGGCGGCGGTGGTTCCGGTGGGCAGTTCGCCGGAGGGATTGCCGATTGGGATGCAGATTGTTGCGCGGCCATTCGAGGATGAGACGGCGCTGGGCGTTGCAGCGATTGTGGATGCGGCATTTGGGTATAAGCCGCCGCCGATGGCGCGTATAGATTGTAAAGAGCTATAGATAGGAATATCCCACCTTAACCAATTCGAAAAAAGCTCGAATTGGCGAAGGTGGGGCACCCGCTATAGATATTTTGTATCCCACCTTAGGCACAAGAACAAAAACGTGCCGAAGGTGGGGCACCCGCAGGGTTGATTCATCCCCGACCCCCTGATCCCTGACTTCTGATCCCCAACCCCTAACTCTGACCTCTAACCCCTGATCCCAGGCCTCTGGCGGCATCTCCACCTTTAGGTTGAGGCGTGGAACGCATAATCGCGGTAGCCTTAGGCTTCCCCGGATAGGAGCGCGAAAGGTGCGCGAAAGCTGGCACGAACGGTTTGCTGAAACGCCCGATGTCCTGAAGAATGTGCAGCGTCAGCACACCATTGTGCCGGTGCTGGATATGGAGATCGGCGGTGGCGAGTTCATCGTCATGGCGGGGCCGTGCGCGGTGGAGACCGAGGCACAGTTGATGGCCACAGCCAACCACGTTCGCCTCGGCGGCGCGCGTATTCTGCGCGGAGGCGCCTTCAAGCCGCGCAGTTCCCCATATGCATTTCAAGGACTTGGCCTGGAAGGGCTGAAGCTGCTGGCCCGCGCGCGCCAGGAGACTGGTCTGGCTATCGTCACCGAGGTCATGTCGGAAGATGACGTTCCCATGGTGGCCGAGTACGCCGACATCTTGCAGATCGGTTCGCGCAATTCGGAGAACTACTCGCTGCTGGAGACTGCGGCGCGCTCCGGCCGTCCGGTGCTGCTGAAGCGCGGGATGATGGCCACAGTGGCCGATATGCTGCGTTCGGCGCAGATGGTGCTGGACAACGGCAATCCGAATGTCATCCTCTGCGAGCGCGGCATCCGCACCTTTGAGACAGCAACGCGCAATACCTTCGACGTGGCGGCCATCGCGCTGCTCAAACAGATTTCGCATCTTCCGGTGATNNGCCGATGGCCTGATCGTTGAGGTGCATCCGGACCCGGACAAGGCGTGGAGCGATGGCGAGCAGTCGCTGGATTTCGACGGTTTCGACGAGATGATGGCTTCGCTCGATCCGTATCTGGCGTTGCGCCGGCAGGAGATTGCGGCGCGTGACCGGGCGGTTCGGTTGCGCGAGGCGGCGGGCGCGCGGGTCATGGAGGCCGTTGGATGAGAATCCGGGCCAGAGTCCCTGCAATCCTGGGCTCGATTGCATTGCTGATTTTGATTTGCGGGTTTGCGCTTGGTCCAGCGCAGATTCCGGCCGTCCCTGCCATTGTGACCGCCGCGCCGGTTTATGAACCGCTGGCGGAGTTGCGCGGGCGAGAGCGGTTTCCTCAGGGCGCGCAACTTCTGGTTGTGCGTGACGGCAAGGCAGTGCCTCTGGTTGAGGGTTTCGCAGCAACGGCCGACGCAGATGTTTCCTTCGATGGCAAAAGCGTGCTGTTTGCGGGCAAGCAAGCCTCCGGCGATCTGTGGCAGATATGGGAATTGACGCTTGAGAATCGCTCGGTGCGCAAGGTGATTACAACCGCGACCGATGCGGAGCGCCCGTTCTATCTGCCGGGCGGACGGATGGTCTGGGCGCAGCGCGCGCCGTGGGGATTTCAACTGGAGTCCGCGGAAGACGGCCATCCTCCGGCGCATGCACCATTGAATCCGACGGCAGGTCCGGGGGTGCTTCCGCTCACCTACATGCAGGCCAGCGCGTTTCCCGCCGGGGTGCTGGCGGACGGGCGCATTCTGTTTGAAGCCGGCTTTCCGCTCGGCTCGGGAACTACCCCGGAGCTATATCTGGTTTATGCCGATGGCTCGGGCGTTGAGTCATACCGCTGCGATCACGGGCGTGCGCGCTGGGGCGGAACGCAATTGGCCTCGGGCGACGTGGTGTTCACGCACGGAGATTCGCTGGCGCGGTTCACTTCTCCGGTGGCCCACGAGGTGAAAATTGATGCGCCGCGCGCGGAGTACGCAGGCGCGATGGCCGAGACGGCTTCGGGCGCCTGGCTGGTGAGTGCGCGGGCCGGCGCAGGCGCGCGCTTTGCGCTCAAGTTGTGGAAGCCTGGCGCGGCGGCGCTCGAAACAGTGCTTGCCGTGAGCGGGAAGGATATTGTCGAGCCGGTTCTCCTGGCGCCGCGCACACCGCCCAGGCGCCACCCCTCGGGTCTGCATCCCTGGGACTACGCCAATATGCTCGCGCTCGATGCTCGCCTCTCGCGCGAAGGGGATTTGAAGAAAGTTCCCGCATCGGTGCGGCTGGAGACGATGACCGCAGGCGGCCAGACGATGGTTACAGGCACGGCGCCGGTGGAGGCGGATGGATCCTTCTTTGTCAAGGTTCCGGCAGACCAGCCGATTCGCTTTGCGTTGCTGGATGAAAAGGGCGCGGTACTGCGCCGGGAACACGGATGGTTCTGGATACGGCAGGGCGAGCAGCGCATCTGTGTGGGCTGCCACACAGGACCGGAGCGTTCATCGGAGAATCGCGTGCCGGACGTATTGCTGCGCACGACGACGCCGGTTGATCTAACAGGTTCGGCGCAGACAGAAGCATCGCCGCAGAAAACGCCAGGGGGCAATTGAAATGAGTCTTCGTTTTCTTTTTTTATTCGGCGCGGTTACCATGGCGGCGGCGCAAACTGCACCTACAGCGCCGGCTGCATCCGCAACTCAGACAGCGCCTGCCGCACAGGCACCATCTGCCGCGCCTGTGCCGGTGATTCGCTTTGAAGACGCCAGCGATAAGGCGGGCATCAACTTTGTCCACAGCTTTGGATCGCGGCAACTCGGATCGCTATTGGAGGGTACGGGCGCGGGCTGCATCTGGTTTGACTACAACAACTCCGGACGGGAGTCTCTGTACGTGGTGAACGGGCGGTCGCTGGACGACTCGATGCATCCCTATCCGCTCAAGGAGAAACCGGCAACGCCGCCGCATAATCATCTCTATCGCAACGACGGCAACGGTCACTTTACTGATGTAACGGAGCAATCCGGCCTCGATCCGGATATGTACGGAATGGCAGTGACGGCGGCGGACTATGACAACGACGGCTTTATCGATCTGCTGGTGACCGGCTACGGAAAGACGATTCTCTATCACAACGACGGCAATGGACACTTTACCGATGTGACCGAGAAGGCGGGCATCAAGGTAGACGGCTGGGCGATCAGCTCCACCTGGCTGGACTACGACAAGGACGGATGCGTCGATCTGTTTGTGGGCCGTTACGTAAAATTTGATCCCAAGTATCGCGCGTTCTATGCGGCGGATAACTATCCGGGGCCGCTGGATTACGAGGGCGAAACCAACAAGCTGTATCACAACAACTGCGACGGAACATTTACGGACGTGTCCGATAAGTCGGGTATCGGCGCCTTCGTGGGCCGCACCATGGGCGTGACCGCGGCGGACTTTGACAACGACGGCTGGGACGATATCTACGTTTCCAACGATCGCACGGAGAACTTTCTCTTCCACAACAAGCACGATGGAACCTTTGAGGAAATCGGGAGCGATACGGGCACGGCCTTCGGACAGAATGGCGAATCCACTTCGTCGATGGGGCCGGTCTTTGCCGATTTCGAGGGCCGTGGAGTACTCGATCTATGGGTCACCGACGGCCACTACAACCGTCTGCTGCACAACATGGGAAAACAGGGCTTTGAAGACATCGGCGCGTCCAACGGGGTCTCGCAGACCAATGGGCAATACGTCAGTTGGGGCACGGGCGTTTACGACTTCGACAACGACGGGCTGCTCGACATTCTCATCTTTCACGGCGGACTCATTCATTTGATTCCGCAGGAGCACACGTTATTTCGCGGATTGGGCGAAGGGAAATTCGCCGATGTCTCCGAGCAGGGCGGCGCGGTGCTGAGCACACGCACAACGGCTCGCGGCGCCTGTTTTGGCGATTACGAGAACGACGGCAAAGTGGATGCGTTCGTAGTGAACCTGGGTGGAAGGGGAACGCTGCTGCACAATGTCTCAACGAATACCGGCCACTGGACCGAGATCAAGCTGGTGGGCACAAAGAGCAATCGCGACGGGATTGGCGCGCGCGTGGAGGTTTTTGCAGCAGGCAAACGCCAGACGGCTGAGCGCGTGGCCGGCTCAGGCTATCTTTCGCAGAACGATGAACGTCTGCACTTCGGGCTGGGCGCTGCCACCACCATCGACAAGCTGATTGTTCACTGGCCCAGCGGGATTGAGCAGACACTGGAGAAACTCAGCGTGGACAAAGTGCTCACGGTGCAGGAACCGGGCGAAAGGAAGCTGAAGTGAGCCAGCGCCTCCAAACTGCGGTGGGCACGGGGCTCGCGGCTTTGGCCGTGGCATTGCTGACGCTTTTATCCTGGCCCGCCATCGACCATCCCGTGCGCGCTGACGAGCGAGGTGTGCAGGATTACGCTTCGCCGCTTGAGGTTCTACTATCACCCGATGGAGCGCGAATTTACGTACTCTGCCAACAGAGCGAACAGGTGCGCGTGCTGGATGCGACGAGCTTTGCGGTCATCAAGAACATTTCGGTGGGCCGCGTGCCGCGAGGGATTTCGTTATCGCCTGACGGAGCGCGGCTGTTTGTGACCAACTCGTGGGATGACACGTTGTCGGTGATCGACACGCAGACGCTGGCTGTTGTAGCGACCTGGCCGGTGGGCGCGGAGCCGTCCAGCGTGGTTGAAGATCACGCTGGCAAACACTTGTTTGTGGCCAATCGCATCAGCAACGACGTTGCGGTGCTCGATGCTCAAACCGGGGTGGAAGAGAAGCGGCTGGTGGCGGGCCGCGGCGCGAGTTACATGACGCCTTCTCCTGACGGCAGCCGGCTTTACGTTACTCATGTTTATCCGAACCCGCCTCGGGTGCGGAGCGATCGGGACAATCGCACGGCTCCTGAGTCGGAGATTACCGTGATCGACACGGCGCGCGCGGTAGTGGTTGACCGCATTCCGCTGCATGGCATCGCCGGCGTATTTCATGTAGCGCTCTCTGCCGATGGCCGGCTGGGCGTTGCGGCGGAATATCATCCCAAGAATATGATTCCGCTGGCGCACCTTGAACATGGCGGAGCTTTCGCGTACACGCTTACTTTATTTGGCACGGATGTGGGCAAGCCGGTCGAGGTTCCTCTGGACGAATTGGAGCGCTATGCGTCGCGGCCGTTTGGCGTGGCCATTGCGCCGGATAAGTCGCGCATCTATGTGACCAGCGGCGGCTCGGAGATGGTGACCGTGATTGATGTGGCGCGCGTGCTGCGCTTCATTCACGCGCAGCCTCACGCGCAGCTGGTGTCATTCGCGCAGGATCTCGCGGCCAGCGCAAACTATGTAGTGGCGCGCATCTCCGTGGGTCATGATCCGCGCGGGCTGACGCTGAGCCGCGACGGACGCAAGCTGTTTGTGGCCAATCGGCTTGAAGATACGCTGAGCGTGATTGACACGCGCGCCAATCGCGTGGCCGCGACCATCAAGCTGGACGGACCGAAGGAAATTTCGCCGCTGCGCCATGGCGAACAGACTTTCTACACATCGCGCTATTCGTTTCAAGGGCAGATTGGCTGCGCCAGTTGCCACATCGACTCCACCTTCGACGGACTCACGTGGAACCTGGAGCCGGACGGCTTTGGCCGCAACACTGTGGCTAACAAGCTGCTCGAGGGCATCAAGGACACCGAGCCTTACAAGTGGACCGGCACGAATCCCAACATACCGACCGAGTGCGGCCCGCGCACGGAAAAGTACTTCTGGCGCGCGGAAAATTATGACGACCTGACGCTTGCGGACCTAGCAACCTACATTCGCAGTTTGCAACCGCGGCCCAACCGCTGGCGGCCGGCGGGCCGAGAGCTGACGCCGGCGCAGGATCGCGGACAGGTCATCTTCGAACGCGCGATGGACAAGTTCGGCAAGCCGATTGAGGAGAGCAACCGTTGCTCTTACTGCCACAGCGGCCCCAAGGGCACCAACCAGAAAATCTTCGATGTGGGGACGCGCAAGCCCACCGACAATGCAAGCCTTTTGAAATCGGTGCCGTTGACGAGCGTTGCGCTCACCGCGCCTTATCTGCATGACGGCTCAGCGGCCACGCTTGAGGAGATCTGGACGGTTTATAACCCGGACGACAAGCACGGCCGCACCAACGACCTGACCAAGGATGAGCTCAACGATCTGGTCGAGTACCTGAGGACGCGATGATGAAGTTCCCATACAGCACGTTCGCAGCACAGGCGATACTGGTGACCGCATGGTTGCTGGTTGCCGCGCCTATAGCCGCACCGCAGGCGCCCGCGCCGCAGCCAGCGTCTGTTGCGCAAAAGGCTCATGCCGTGTTAGCGGCGTCTGCCGCGCACGTGCTGCCACGCTACCGATTTGAAAACTTCACCACGGCAAATGGCCTGCCCGACAATCACGTCTACTCCGTGCTGGTGGACGGCGACCGCATCTGGGCGGGCACGGACAATGGTCTGGGGCTCTACGAAAACGGTAAGTGGAAGACCTATGCCACCAAGGATGGCCTCGCGCATCGCGCCGTGCTCTCGCTGGCGCTGGACAGCCGCACCGGCGACGTGTGGGCCGGCACCATGGGC
Source organism: Acidobacteriaceae bacterium (assembly GCA_003142015.1). GTDB lineage: Bacteria > Acidobacteriota > Terriglobia > Terriglobales > Acidobacteriaceae > Telmatobacter. The sequence goes on from PLOI01000107.1 coordinate 30,601, forward strand.
GGCTTAAGCCGCATCTCGGGCGGGCGCATCGACAGCTACACGCAGTTGAACTCGGGACTAAGCAACGACGTGGTGTACGGCGTATCGGTGGAGGGCGAGAACGTGTGGGTAGCCACGGCCGCCGGCGGTTGCCGCTTCAATACCCGCACCGGCCAGTGGGCGCTCTACAACGAACGCAACACGCCCATGATCGAGATCTGGGTCTACAGCGTCTCCGCCACGCCCACCAAAGTCTATTACGCGGTGTGGGGCAGTGGCATTCTGGAGTACGACCAGAAGACCGGACGCTGGGACAAGTACGAAGACCCGGACGGCGAAACCGAAATTGTGCTCTTCAAGGATCAAGGCTTGATTCACGAGATCACGACCTCAGTCAGCTTCGTCGATAACATTCTCTGGGCAGCCACCTACTTCGGCGCCAGCCGCTACGATGGCCGCTACTGGCACAACTTTCTCATGAAAGACAGCGGGCTTCCCTCGAACTTCATCAACTTTATCAAGGGCGTGGACGGCAAACGCGCCTGGTTCTGCACCGACAAGGGGCTGGCCTACTACGACGGCGTCAACTGGGCAGTCTATACACCGTCGCTCAAAGACGGCAAGCCGGAGATGACAGTGCGCGACGCCCAGGGCAAGGTTACGCCGGTTGCCGTCAGCAGCGCGCCGGCCCACAACTACATTCTCGGCATCGACTTTCAAGGCGACGACATTTGGGTCGCAACCGCCAAAGGTTTGAGTCACGGAATTCGACAACAGCAGTAAGAACATAAGGAGTCATCATCATGAATGCATTTGCGGATATTCTGGAAGCCATCGGGCACGCGCCCATCGAAAAGCGCGCCATAACCAATCACGGCGTGCTTAACGAGGCCTACGCCTATGCCAAGCCGAGTTCGTTCTCGCGCGGCATGAGAATCGATATCGGCGGCGTCGCCATTCTGCTGATCTCGGGCACGGCCTCGATCGACGAGTACGGCGTCAGTGTTCACATCGGCGATTTTCCCGCGCAACTGCGGCGCACCTTCGACAACATCACTGGCTTGCTTGAGGCCGAAGGATGCACCTGGCACGACATTGTGCGCACCAGTTGCTACCTGCGGGACATCGATCGCGACTACGACGTTTTCAATGCCGGACGCACCGCGTTCTTCAAAGAGCAGGGGCTCGATCCGCTGCCCGCGTCTACCGGCATTCAAGCGCATCTCTGCCGTCCCGAGCTGCTTGTAGAGATCGAAGCCATTGCCATGTTCCGCACGGACAAGGCTTGCTGCCACAAGGAGTAGCTGTCATGCGCAAAGGATGGTTGCTGGCTGTGGTCTGCGCGATGGGCGCGGTCTGCGCTGCTGATCTTGCCGCGCAGGGTTCGGGCGCGTATTCGAGCAAAGCCGCGGGCCAAGATGAGAGTCCGATTACGGTCACGGGGAAGGGCACGTGCGAGTGCGGCGCGCATCCGCCGGGACCGCCGAGGGATCGCGTGGTCGAGCCATACGCGGGCGAGCCAGGGGATTTGAGCCCCTATGAGAAATTCGCTTCGCCCTACTTCCTCAACTACACCCATCCCAACATCTACTCCGGCGCTGGACGCGACATTCCCGATCCCACGGGTCTGACCGAAGTCCGCATCGGGTTCTACGGGCCCATTGAGCACAATCCGGACGAAGTCTTCGGCCTGCGCATGTTGCACGGCGCGCAACTGGCGATTGAGCAAGCCAATGCCCACGGCGGCTACGGGGGCAAGCCCTTCCGCCTGATGCTGCACAACGACTACGACAACTGGCAGGCGAAGGCGGTTTACGGCGACGACCGTCCCACCGATCCTACTATCTGGGGTTCGGCCTCGAATGAAGCAGTGAAGATGATCTACGACGATCGGGACTGGGCGATCTTCGGCTCAATCAGCTCCGAGTCAACGCACATCATGTTGCGCGTGGCGCTACGTGCAGAGATTCCCATCGTCAACTCGGCCTCCACCGATCCCACGATTCCCGAGACCTATATTCCGTGGTACTTCACCGACCTGCAGGACGACCGCGTGCAGACCTATACTCTGGCCAGGCGCATCTACACCGAGCTCGGCCTGAAGCGCGTGGGAATCTTGCGCGTGAACAATCGCTATGGCAGGATGGGCGTTCCCAAGTTCCGCGACGCTTCGCGGCGGCTGGGCCACCCGGTGGTCATCGAGCAGAAGTACATGCCCGGCGACACGGACTTCGCGCGGCAGTTGCAGGTCATTCGCGGCTCGCGCGTCGACGCCATTGTGCTGTGGGCGGACGAGATAGAAGCGGCCCAGATTCTGAAGCAGATGCGGGCGATGGGGATGAAGCAACGCGTCTTTGGTTCGTATCGCACCCTTGGCCCGACGCTGCTGGCCGAGGCAGGCGACGCAGCCGAGGGATTTGAAGCGGTGTTTCCCTACGACCCCACACGCAATGATCCGCGCTGGCTGGACTTCAACAAACGTTTTGAAGCGCGCTTCAATGAGAGGCCGGAGCAGTTTGCTTCGCTGGCTTACGACGCGATGAACGCGCTGCTGGAATCGATCTGCAAGGCTGGGCTGAATCGCGCGCGGATTCACGATGCGCTGGCCGACATCGAAGAATACGACGGTGTTACCGGGCACATGGTCTTCGACCCCAATCAGAAGAATGTTGCTCCCATGTATCTGGGCACAGTGCATGACGGCGCTATTACTTATCGCGTGGCCAGGATGGACAAGGCGGAGAAAGTGCAGACTCCTGCCACACCAGCAGCCTCTGCCGCACCGCAGCCACCTTATGCGCGCGTGGGCGAAGATGGCGTGGACTATGCCGGTCCGCACCCGAGCGACATTCCACCGGGGCCGGTCCGCGTAGTGCTTTTTGGTCCCCATGCAGCGGAGGTCGCACGGTCTCCTGCTGTTGTGGAAGAGCTCGCAGCCGCAGCGGCCAAGGGCCGCGAGTGGGAACTCGAGCCTGTGGATAGCGATCAGAATTGGGGCGCGGCGTCAACTCAACTGGTTCACGCACTGATGGATGAGCACGCGCTGGCGATAGTGGCTACGGATCGTGATGCCGCTCATTTAGCCGAGCAATTGGCGCTCAAGGCTTTTGTGCCGGTGATTGCTCTCAGCAGCGACAAAAAACTTACATCGACAAACATTCCTTGGATCTTCCGTTTGCCGCCCGAAACTACGCCGGCGGCGGCGTTGCGATTGCTTGAAACTGCTGCCGCGATGAGCAGTGCCAAGGGCTGGAGCGGGACCAATCCGGAGCGGCTGAGAGACGTGCTGGCTTCGGGGGATATGATCTCCGGAGTTGCTTTCCTGCCGACCGGCGAGCCGCGCTGAAACGGTCGGGGCACTGATAAACCATCCGCGAGCGGGCGACAACGCGAGTCCCCCACTGCCGAAGTGTGTCCCAATGAAGCGCCTTCGGGGAATAACTCACTATTCCTTTTTGTCCCTGCAAGAGCGCAAGTAGGTGAGCAGATCGGCGAGTTCCGAGGCCTGCAATTCATCTCCAAAGGGCGGCATACGCATGCTGCCGCTGATGATCTGTTGGCGCATCTGAATTTCGTTCAACCTTCTACCGACACCGGAGAGGTCGGGCGCTTTGCTGCCGCCGGCATGGTGGATGGAGTGGCAATGCATGCATCCGCTGGTAGCGAAAAGTGAAGCGCCGTGCGCCCGCTGGTCGCGCGTGGACGCAAAGCACACGAGCGAGCAAATCAGAGCCAGGCATGGGACAGTCAAACACAACCTCATTGATTAGTCACTCCGCCCGCAGTGGACTCTGCCGCCAAGTCGCTGTGTATGTGCCACGGCACACTTTCTGAAGTAATCTCCGGATGCTTTCGCAGGAATTCCAATGCATAGGTGCTGGCGGTCGGATCGTCCTTCTGATCCGCGAATGCGCTGGCCTCGCGCGTGGCCTCGGCCTTCATGCCGAGCCGGCGATAGACGATAGAGAGGATATAGTGCGCCGCCAGGTCGTCAGGATCAATCGATTGCAACGTCTCGTACTCGGCGCGCGCCTCGCCGTACTTGTGCTGCTGATAGAGAGAGAAACCGAGTTCGCGATGGGCGTCTCGGGAACGGGGGAACTGCGCCGTCACCTCGCGGAGATCGCTGATGGCTGCGTCGAGATGACCTTGAATGCGCTCCACCAACGCGAAGTAATAAAGTGCGCGAGCATTGTGCGGAGCAAGTTGCAAAGCCTTCTGCAGGTTGGCGCGCGCGTCGTCGAAACGTTCCCACTGAGAGTCGGCGATGGCCACATTAGTGTATGCGTCGGCATAGTCGGGACGCATCTCTGTAACACGCTTGAAGGCGTACGCGCTGTCGGCGTACTGCTGCGCATCCAACAGGCCGATGCCGTAGTTATTCCAGCGCATCCAATCCTTGTTATCCTGCGGGTCGGGTGACTCCGCTAAATTGGAACCAACGGCGAGAGTGCGGGTACGCGCGGCCATCTCAACCACCGGCATCTCATAGTGTTTGCCCAAGCCGAAGTCGATGAAGTGCTGATTGAAACGGCGATAGTTCACTTTTGCGGTTATGCTAATCGGCCCGGTGGCGTCCGCGGGCACCTTGAACTGGTAACGAACAACCTGAGAGCGGCCCGATTGTATGGTGTTGTTATAGGCAACCACCCTTGTATCCCAAACTTGGTGAAGATCGTTCAGCCCTCCTTGCGCATTGACCAATCGATTAGTGAAGCTATGCGCTTGCGGATCCAGTGAGCCTCCGGGCTGCAACGCGCCGGAATGCATCAGTGTGCGGCCCGAGGCGTCTTTGGCCTCGAATTCTACCCAGCTCTCGTAAAAATCGCGCTGCTCGGGGACAAGGCTGTGGCCGATGCCTTTATTCTGAATCACGATGGAAACGGTGAGGATGTTGCCGGGTGTGATTTCGAACGGCGCACTCCCAAGCGGCGCAATGATCTTGTCTCCGTTGCGTTCGATCCCAAAGATATCAACATTCAAGGCGCCGTTGCGCAGAAAGGCAATGGTCTTCTCCATCTGCGCGTCGTAGCCGTAAAACTTTGACAGGACGGTATTGGCTCCGAGCCAGCGATGCGACGCCAACTTGCCGTCTTTGGCGCCATAGTCCGGCAGCTGAATTTCTTCCCGCTTCATGTGGCATGTCTGGCAAGTGGAGACCTGGTCCTTGACGTAGAAGGGAAGCGGGGATTGTTTGGCGAAGGAAGAAAGCTGCCACTCATCGTAAAGAAAAATAGCGCGCTGCCACTTATAATCGTTCAGCATTCGGGGCAATGCGGCCTTGTGGCACGCGGAACAGAATTCGCTGGTATGGTAAAAGTCCTTCATGACAGCTTTGGAGTGCCGGTCGAGATGAGCTAATATCTCCTTGTCAGAAACTTCCCCGTAGATAGGCTTTCCGCTTTCATCCACCATAACTGCCGGCTGGGCGAGCATATAACTCCCGGTGCCGCGCGTATTGACTTGTTGAATCGAATGGCATACCGAGCAGGTTACTCCGTCCGCGTCGAAGCTGCGATTCACGGGAGAGTGCTGAGTCATTGCGCCCGAAGTGAGCGCGATGGGATTGTGGCACCCTTCGCAGTGGCGCGCATACTCGATACCTTTTCCGTTGATAAGCATATTGACATTCTTGACGTACCAGGGCGCGCGGAAAGAGTTTGCATGCACGCTCTGACGCCACTCAGCGTGCGCTTCCTGATGGCAATGGCCGCAATATTTTGCTGTGGGAAAGCTTTTGGGATTGATGAACTCGCCTGTGTCCGTGACAGCATTGGAGGGGAGAAACGGCTGGTCCACGCCAAAGCGAGAATTGTAGTGCTCTTTGACAGTCTGCGAATAAGCCGACCGGTCGGTGGCATCCGGTTCGTTGTCGGTCGCGTAGGCTCGTTCCGCCCGCCACGCCATCCAACCGCAAGAGGCGGCCGCGGTAAGCGCGAGAACGCCGGCTATGCGCAGCGCGCGATGGGCTAACAGCGCGGGCGGGATTGCGATGCTCTTGAACTTCATCGGGCTTGACCTCCAGCGTTGGGTGGGGAAGACACTCCACGGGAGATGGAGTCGGAACCGGGGGGATGCGCTCTAAGGCTTCATTCCTTGTCCCTCCGTCAGGGTTACGATGCGGTCAATCTGCGCAACTGCGAAGCGCTCTTTGGCGCCGCCGGGCCAATGTACTTCAATTTCGTCGATGGCTGTGGCGTCGCCCAGGCCGAAGTGCAGCCGCGGATCGCTTGTGGATGCATAACTGCCACCGGCGATAACATCGCCGCGCTGCCGCATGTTATTGGCGGTGACAAAAACGGTGGCGCCGACAGCGTCACGCGGACTCTTCGGCCCGCCGACCAGCTTGAACTCGATCCAATGGTGTTTGTCGGGCGAGACGTTGCGGAGCAGCGCCGGAACGCCATCCAGGTTATTGATGACCACATCGAGCTTTCCGTCGTTGAACAAGTCGCCTACCGCCAGGCCGCGGCCAACATAGGTCTGTGCGAGCGCTGTTCCCTCGACGGCGGGCATCAACTCGAACTGCTTGCCGCCGATGTTATGAAAAAGCAAAGGGCGCTCGGCATAACTGGTTCCCCAAGGTTCCTTATCCACAATTGGGTAGACGTGGCCGTTAGCAACAATCAGGTCCTTCCAGCCGTCGTTGTCATAGTCGAGGAAAGCAGTACCCCAACCCAGGAAAGGAATGGTAGGTTCGGCAATCCCCAACTGATAACTGATGTCCGTGAAGTTGGCGTCGCCATCGTTGCGATAGAGAGGGTTGTAATCGTCGGAGAAAGTGGTGTCGTACAGATCGACCATTCCATTGTTCTGGTAGTCGCCAACAGCGATGCCCATGGTGGCAGTTTCCCGGCCGCTTTCGTTGAGAGCATAACCGGAGGCGTAGCTAACATCTTCAAAAGTGCCATCGCCCTTGTTGAGATAGAGGTAATTCGGGGTCGAGTCATCGCCTACCAGCAGGTCGGGCTTGCCATTGCCGTTGAGACTTACAAAGACCGATGTAAGTCCATAGTAGCCATTTGTGTCGGCGACGCCCGCCTTTTCACTTACATCCGTAAACGTTCCATCGCCGTTGTTATGGAAGAGATGATCAGGTTCGCCCTTGAGGCCTCGCGGCCCGCACATTACGTTTTCGCCGCGAAACTGGCAGAAACTGTAAGCAACGCCCTTGTCGCCGGAGGCAGGCGGGGTCGCCAGGTCATAGTGAACGTAGCCGGGGACAAAAAGGTCCAAGCGGCCATCGCGGTCATAGTCTCCCCATGTGGCTCCGGTTGACCAATTACCCAGGGCAACGCCTGCTTTTTCGGCCACATCGGTAAAGGTGCCATCGTGGTTGTTGTGGTAGAGCCGATTCTTGCCGAAGTTAGTGACGTAGATATCCGGCCAGCCATCGTTGTCATAGTCTGCAATGGCGACGCCCACGCCCCATCGGTCATTGGTCACGCCGGCTTGCTCAGCCACATTGGTAAAGGTGCTGTCATGATTGTTCCGGAAAAGCGCGGCCTTGGGAGGCACGGCCTTGCCGCTTTCGGCGTCATAGGTTGAACCGCTCACAAGATAAATAGAGAGCCAGCCGCTGTTGTCATAGTCGATCAGGCCCACGCCTGAGCCATTAGCTTCGATAATGAATTTTTTCTCTGGCGTGCCCATGACATGCTTCCAAGTCGTCAAGCCGGCCTGGCGTGCAATGTCTTCGAAAAGGACGGGGCCCTCTTTGACGAAACCGCCGGCGGTGATGGGACGGTGCTCGCTGTCGAGTACCGCGGGGTGTGCGCCTCCGGTGTTGACCCCGCCAACAGCGGGAGCCTGTCCGCCTTCCCTGGGCTTATCGGACTGTGTATCGGCGGAGTGGGAGTCCGGCGTGGTGGACTGTGGAGCGCAGCGACTCGAGCCCGCGACCAGCAAAGCGCAGAGCACGACGGCGGCAAGCCGGAAGATGGAAACCGGCCTGGCAGTGAGCTGAACTCCGTCATTCCATGGGACCAACGCTTTGGAATTCGGGGAAGGAGAAACCTGGAAATGCCGGGGAATCGACGAGAACACGGGGCCTCCACACGTGTAACGTCATCACCATACACGATCTGGCGGCAAGCCAGACTCATCCAAAAGATGGAGTGTTGCCTTAATGGCGGCTCCCGTGGCTGTGCCGGGCTAAGGCTGCACTTCGGCCCATAAAAAGAAATCGGGTGACCGCCAGTAGAATGGCGATCACCCGAAAGTCAAACTCAGTGACCTTTTCAGAGGTAATCACAGGTTATAGGCAAATCCGCGCCGTGTCTTGAGCTATTCGACTGAGCCTGGAATCCATCAATAGGTGGAGGCTGGGTGAGGGCTGCATCGGCTTTTCATGCGAAAATCTGCTTATGTTTCTGTGCATTCCCGCGCCTGTCCAATTACTGTGGAGGTGCGCGGTTTTTTGCGCAGGATGAATTCTGTTTGAGGAAGCCGGCTCGCACTTCCGTGGCCCGAGATTACGCCAACCCGATGTATGCAGCGCAAAAGGCCGCCCGGAGCTCGGCGCGGTTTGCCGGAGCTCGGCGCGTGGATGCGCTATGGGGCCTGCTGGCAATCGCAGTTCTTCTGGGCCACGGGCTGACAGCCATCGCGCTGGAGCCTTCCACTCCGCTGGCCAACTACGGCCGCCAAACGTGGGTGATGGAGAACGGCTTGCCGCAGAACACGGTGCAGGCGCTGCTCCAGACCAGAGATGGCTTTGTGTGGCTGGGGACCGAGGTGGGGCTGGTCCGGTTTGACGGCAACGGGTTTCAGGTCTTCGACCGCAATTCGACGCCGGCGCTGCCGGGGAACGATGTGCGTTGTTTGCTGGAGACAAAAGACGGGGCGCTGTGGATTGGGACCAGCGAGGGGCTGGCGCGGTGGAAAAACGCGGCGGTTACGGCGTTCACCACACAGAATGGGCTGCCGGGAAACGGAATCCGGGCGCTGGTTGAGGCCGCCAACGGTGGGCTATGGGTTTGGACAGATGGAGGATTGGCGCGGCAGAATGGGGAGCGGTTTGCGGCGATTACGGCCGCGGATGGACTGCCAGCCGGGGAAATCACCGCAGTGGCAACGGACGGAGCGGGCGGTTTGTGGATCGCTACAACGGAGGGCATGGCCGTATACCGGGACGGCCGCTGGACACGACCTGGACTGGAGGCCCTGCTTCCCAGGGATGGGGTCGGGGTTATGTGCGCCTTGCCGCCGCATGATCTGGGCATCGCCGAAAAGAGCATTGAGCAGCATGGGTTGGCCGTCGCAAGCAAGAGTACGCTGCGGCTTTTGGTGAACGGGTATGCATTTGAACATTTGAGCGTTGGGCATGAGCTTCCGGGCAGCCGCATTCAGGCCTTGTTCGCCGACCGCGAGGGCAGCCTGTGGATTGGCACCAACGGCGGGCTGGCGCGCTTCGCCGGAGGAAAAATCGAACGGCTGCCGGTGACCGACCCGCTGGCCTCGGCGTCGGTGCTGGCGCTGATGGAAGACAGCGAAGGAAATATATGGGTGGGAACCGAGACCGGCGGGCTGCACATTCTGCGCGATCAGCGTTTCCGCACCGTTGGCGCACGGGAAGGGCTTTCTTCCGACGCAACGACCACAGTTGTTGAGGACAAAACTGGCACTCTGTGGGTGGGAACCAATGGGGCCGGACTGAATGCTCTCAAACCCGGCGCAGCGGGAATCAATGCAGGGCCGGTGAAGACTTACTCTGTCCGCAACGGTCTTTTGAGCGACGTGATTCTCTCTTTGGCCGCTGCGCCCAACGGCGACCTGTGGGTGGGTACGCCGGATGGATTGAACCGGATTCGCGGGGCCAGAGTTGATTCCTTCACTTCGGCTGACGGGTTGCCTGACGACTTCATCCGCTCGCTGCTGGTGGACACCGATGGGTCGCTATGGATTGGGACCAGGCGCGGATTGACGCACTGGGCTGTTGGGAACGGCGTGCCCGGCGGCACGCATATGGAGACCTATTCTCACGCCAATGGGTTGGGCAGCGACCTGGTGGGCGCATTGGCGCGTGACTCGGCGGGGAATCTCTGGGTGGCTACCTTCGCGGGGCTGTCGCGACTGCGCGGCGGCACAATTGCAAACTATACGACTGCAAACGGACTCTCAAGCAACGTGATCACAGCGCTGCTTTCGCGCGGAGATGGAACGCTGCTGATTGGCACGCAGGACCACGGGTGGAATGTTTGGGACGGCCAAAGATTTTCACCCGAAAAGCATGACGGTTTGGACCAGACGAGTATCCACGCAATTCTGGACGATGGCGACGGGCATCTGTGGTTTGCCACCGGCAATGGGATTGCGCGCTGCGACTGCGCGGGCGCGGGCAATGCGATGCAAGGGGCAGGCTGCTCGCACTGGATTGAATTTGGCGCCACGGACGGGCTGCGCAGCCGAGAGACAGCGACCAACAGCCATCCGTCGGCGTGGCGCTCGGGCGACGGACGCCTGTGGTTTGCCACGTCCAAAGGAATTGTGGAAGTGGACCCGGCGCACTTTCCGGTGAACAATGTTCCGCCGCCGGTCGCACTGGAACGCTTTGCCGTGGACGATCTTCCCCAGGCATTGCATGCGGCGGATTCCGCTTTACGGATTCCGGCGGGTCATGTCCATTTTCAATTCGATTATGCGGGGCTGAGTTTTACCGCACCACAGAAAGTGCGTTATCGCTATATGCTGGAGGGCTTCGACCGCGACTGGACCGATGCGGGCGCGCGCCGCTCTGCTTACTACACCAACATTCCTCCGGGGCGCTATACCTTTCGCGTGCAGGCGGCCAACAACGATGGGCTTTGGAACACTTCGGGCGCGGCGCTCACTTTCGAGCTGCGGCCACACTACTATCAGACAGCATGGTTTCTTGTCTTGTTGCTATTGGCGGCGGCGGGTATGGTGGTGCTGCTGTTGCGGCTCAGGCTGCGGCGGGCTGAAGGCGAATTTCGCGCCGTGCTGGGTGAGCGCAATCGCATTGCGCGCGAGATTCACGATACGCTGGCCCAGGGCTACGTAGGCATCAGCGTGCAGTTGGAGGTGTTGGCGGAGTTGCTGCGGCTGAAAAAGCCAGAGGAAGCGTCGAAACACCTGGACTTGACTCGCGGCTATGTGCGCGAGGGGCTGGCCGATGCGCGCCAGTCCATTTGGGCGCTGCGCTCGCAGGATTCGGGCGAGACCACGCTGCCGGTTCGCCTGCGCCGAATGACGGAGGCCGAAGACGGTCACGGATTAGAAGCAAGATTCAACATCTTCGGCGCATACAGGCCTATGCCTCCAGGTACGGAGCGAGAATTCCTGCGCGTGGCCCAAGAGGCAATACATAATGTGAAGAAGCACGCCGGCGCCAAACAGCTTCTTGTTCAGTTGGAGTACGGGCGGGACGGAGTTGCGCTGGAAGTGCGCGATGACGGGAGTGGTTTTGCTGCGCAACAGGGGCCTCAGCCGGGACGCTTCGGGCTGACGGGAATGAGAGAGCGCGCGGCGGCCATTGGCGGTACGCTTGAGGTAGCGAGCGAGCCGGGCGCGGGAACCACAGTGCGGCTGCGGGCGGCGGCGTTGAGAGAGACACTTAGCAATTGAGGTTTGTGATTTCCCACCCTTCCGCAAAAGACGCGGAAGGATGGGGCACCCAGCGGCTGTGGGAGACAATAGAGACTGCGAGGAAGCAACCGTGACCAAGGAGTCGATTCGCGTGCTGATTGTCGAGGACCACCACGTGGTGCGCCAGGGACTGGTCGCGCTGCTCAATGTAGTGGATGGCCTTGAGGTGGTGGGCGAAGCCGCGGATGGCGTGGAGGCCATCGCGCAGTTTCGCAAGCACCAGCCAGCCATCACGCTGATTGACCTGCGGCTTCCGCGACTGAGCGGCGTAGAAGTTATTGAACGCATCCGCATGGAAACGCCGCAGGCGCGCTTCATTGTGCTGACCACTTACGACGGCGACGAGGACATCTATCGCGCCCTGCAGGCTGGCGCGCGCGCTTACCTACTGAAAGGCATGACTAGCGAGGAGTTGATCGCGACCATTCGCGCGGTTCATGCCGGCAGGTCTTACATTCCGCCGGCGATCGCCGAAAAACTGGCCGAACGCATGGGCACCGAAGAGTTGACGCCGCGAGAGTTCGACGTGCTCGAGCAAATTGTTCATGGCAAGAGCAACAAGGATATCGCGACCGAATTGGTAATATCAGAAGCCACAGTGAAGACGCACGTGAACAGCCTACTGGGCAAGCTGGGCGTGACTGACCGGACGCAGGCGGCCACGGCGGCCATTCAGCGCGGCATTGTTCCGCTCGAATCCCTCAGAAAGACGAAGCTATGAGACGAGATCTGACCAGGAAACTGGTTTTTACAGGACTCATCCTGTTGTTATTGTCCCCCCTTGCGCAAGCCCAGAGAACGGCATGGCGGCAGGCCACTGACGCGGAACTTGCGTCGTTGTTGCCGGCGCGGGCGCAGGTGGTAACGGAACATATCGAGACCGAGATGCGCACTGCCTCAGGCATCGTGAACGGCAGAGGCCAGTTCATCGCCGGGGTGGTGCTGATCACGGCCGGATATTCGGCAGCCGACAAATATTCGCACTACCTGATTGTGCAGGCGCCGGTCAGCATTGGCGGTGTCGAACTGAAGCCGGGGAAGTATGTTCTGGGTTGGGTGCGCACGGGCGACGCACTGAACGTGCGCCTCTACGAGGCTGCCACGGGTGCGCCGGTGGGATCTACGGAGGCGCATCGCATTGCGGGGTCGAGCCGAGTAGAGAGTTTGCACATCTGGCCTCCCTCCGGCAAGGCATTGATTCAAATTGGACGGTTCGGGATACCATATCAGTTAGGCGAAAAGTAGCGGAAACCGGCAGCTATTAGA
>PLOI01000120.1 GCA_003142015.1 Acidobacteriaceae bacterium
TCTATCTTGATACTGCTCTAGAAGTTCACCCAAAGAGCTTCAGTTCGGTTTTTCTTGACGGAGTGACACATCTTCTCAGGTGCGTCAACCCGTTTCCAGTCCTTGTACAGTTCGTCCATGAGGGCGCAACGATAACCGGAGATGGCAACCTTCCCCTTGCAACGCTTCAGTGTGTACGCAAGCTGCCGATGTTCGGCGTCAATCATCTCGTATCCGTATGCCTTTTTGTCCGTCCGAGAATCGTGGACATACGGCGGATCGCAATAGAACAACGTATCCTTGTCGTCATAGAGGCGAATGATTTCGTTCGCGGGACGATTCTCAATCTGCACACGCATCAGCCGCATTGCGATGTGCGGCAAGTCTTCAATCGCTCCGAGCCAACGGGACACGACTCCGGACATTCCAGCTCGGCTCGTATTCTTACAGTTCGCCCATCTACCAAGAGAGGCCGTTTGGGCAAGACCTGTGCGAGCTTGACGCGCTCGTGTGTAGAAAAGTCTTGCACGTTCAACCTGGTCCTCCACCCGGACAGGATTCTTGGTCACCGCCTTGTAAAATTCCTCACGTGCGAAAGGAGTAAGTCCTATTTTCTCGACAAGCTCGTCTTTGTTGTCACGGAGCACGCGAAAGAAATTGGCAACTTCACCGTCAATATCGTTGTACGTCTCCACGGGTGAAGGTTCCCGATTCAAGAGGACGGCTGCTGAACCTGCGAATGGCTCGCAGTAGTGATGGCACTTTGGTAGGAGAGGAAGGAGCCAATTCAGATGACTAAACTTCCCGCCGTACCACCCAAACGCTATGAGTTTGCCGGAAGGTTTGCGGTAGACAACAGACTCATTCGGCGTCGAAGGGAACTCCAATTCGGACAGATAAATCGGGGACAAATTTCTTGCTCTACTCGCCATGAAGACCCTCTCGGATTGCCGCTTCTGATAGACTCGAACCTTCATTATCGGTCCCACGACTTCATTACGCAATTATCCATAAAGAGTCCGAAACGCCAGTTCCCAATGCGGAAAACAGAGGCTCGAATTCGGGAATTTCGCAAAACGAGCGAGGTAGCGGATGCCCCGGGTCTCGATTTCAAGACCCGGGATTCGTCCATGAAGAGCAGCGCCTCTACCCTTTGCGACCGCGCACCGCTTCCTTGGCTTCAGCCGGTCCGGTGGCTGGAACTTCGGGGACATCGGCTTTGGCGCCGCCGATCCCTAGCTTCTTGCGGAGTTCCGCGTCCATCTTCGCGAAGATGTCCTTGTTGTCCTTGAGGAAGGTGCGGGTGTTTTCGCGTCCCTGGCCGATGCGCTCGCCGGCGTAGGCGTACCAGGCGCCGGATTTCTCGACGATGTTGTTGGCCACGGCCAGGTCGAGCACATCGCCCTCGCGGCTGATGCCTTCGCCGTAGATGATGTCGAATTCGGCCTCGCGGAAGGGCGCGGCCACCTTGTTTTTGACAATCTTGACCTTGGTCCGGTTGCCGGTGACTGTGTCGCCATCCTTGATGGCCGCGATGCGGCGAATGTCCACGCGGACCGAGGAATAAAATTTCAGAGCCCGGCCGCCGGTGGTGGTTTCCGGATTGCCGAACATGACGCCGATCTTCTCGCGGATCTGATTGATGAAGATGAGCGCGGTGCGAGACTTCGAGACCGTGCCGGTGAGCTTGCGCAGGGCCTGAGACATGAGCCGGGCCTGCAGGCCCATGTGGGAGTCGCCCATCTCGCCGTCCAGCTCGGCCTTGGGCACCAGAGCGGCCACCGAATCAACCACCAGCACGTCGATGGCGCCGGAACGGACGAGAGTTTCGGTGATTTCCAATGCCTGTTCGCCGCTATCGGGCTGAGAAACCAGCAAGTTATCGATGTCCACGCCCAGCTTCTTGGCGTAGGCGGGATCGAGGGCGTGCTCGACGTCAACAAATGCGGCCAGGCCGCCGGCCTTCTGTGCCTCGGCGATGATCTGCAAGCAGATCGTCGTCTTGCCCGAGGACTCGGGGCCGAAGACCTCGCTGACGCGGCCGCGCGGGATTCCACCCACGCCCAGCGCCGCGTCGAAACTGATAGAGCCGGTGGAGATTACGGCAATGGGCACCATCGCTTCCTTGGACCCGAGCCGGACAATCGACCCTTTGCCAAACTGTTTTTCGATCTGTGCGAGGGCAAGTTCTACGGCCTTCGAGCGGTCATCGGCAATCGCCATTTTGGGGGCTCCTAAAAAGATACTCACCGAACCCGTCTCCTTCTTTCGTGCGAGGAAACGGCGCGGCGGCATGGATTGGATTTCGATGGGATTGTAGCAGGGCTGGACAGACAATAACAGAGAAAAATAGCGAAGAGATGGAGAAAACGGAAGTATGGCCGGGTGACCCGCCGTTTCCCTCCGATTCCTGGGCGCTGGGAGCCTCGATTGGGCACGTGGTTCCGCTTGACGGGGCGCGCGTGGCGGCGGCTCAGACGGTGTACGCGCCGATGCGGACCTCGCGACTGGTGAGCTTGTCGCAGGCGCGGTCCAAGGCTTCGTAGTCAGCGTCATGGTCTTTGCGGAAGGCGCGAAAGGCCTCTTCGCTGGCCCAACGGTCGATGGTCAGGTAGGTGCCGGGAATATAGGCGTCGCGCAGCAACTCAGTGCCCTGGTAGCCGGGCGAGGCGCGGAAGAGTTGCGCCCATGAGCCCTCAGCCGAATAGGCGGCCTCAAAGCCGGCAATCTTCTCCTCGGCGACCTCGAACTGCCAGACAACGACGAACATGCGTGTTTCCAATCTTGTCTTTTATGGTACCGCAGCGGGGAGTGCGACGAGCGAAGGCATCAAATCTTTTGCAGATTGGCGAACTTTTCCATCAGCTTTTTCATGCCGTGGCGGGCGAAAAGGACGGTGAGCTTGGCGTCTTCGCCGTCGCCTTCGCGCAGGAGGATGGTGCCTTCGCCGTATTTTGCGTGGCGGACGTGCTGACCTTTTCTCAGGCCGGTAGCGCCTTTTGGCTGCGGAAGGTCGATGGCCGGACGGGGCAAAGAGCCAGGCTTGCCGCCAAAGAAGCGGGCGATGTTGTCGATGGACTGCGGCGCTTCCGGTGCTTCCGCACTCTTTACTTTTGGACTGGCTTCGTGACTGGGAGGGGCGGGCTTTGGGGTCATCCATGAAGCGACAAAAGGCTTGGAGGATGAGCCACTTGCGCCCGCACCGTAGCTCTTCTTTCCGCTGGACGCGAGGCTATTGGTGGACGAACGCGGGGCATCTTGATTCTCGTCTTCGTAGTTGTAGTGCCGGTCGGCAAAGTCACCGGAGTGTGCTGGGCGGCGGGATGCGCCGAATCGCGAGCCTGCCGCAGGATAGCCGGGCGTGGACCAGGCCGGCGACCGGCCGCCGAGGTTCTCAATCAACTGGCTGGGGACTTCTTCGAGGAAGCGAGAGGGGATGCTCATCTCCGGGGCGTCATTGCCGTAGCGGCGGCGGTAATGGGCGCGGGTGAGGATGAGCGAGTTCATCGCGCGGGTCATGCCGACGTAGCAGAGACGGCGCTCTTCTTCGAGCTCGTCGGGGTTGTTCAGGGTGCGGGAGTGGGGGAAAAGACCCTCCTCCAGGCCGGCGAGGAAGACCAGCGAAAACTCCAGGCCCTTAGCGGCGTGCAGGGTCATCAGAGTGACGCGGGAGTCGGGGTCGAGCTGATCGGTGTCAGAGGCCAGAGCGGCGTGGTCGAGGAACTCAGCTAAAGTTTCACCGCGGGCCTCGGCGTCGTGTGCGGCGTTCGCAAGTTCCTTCAGGTTTTCAATGCGGCTGAAGGCCTCCGGCGAACCTTCGGTTTCAAGGGCCTTGATGTAGCCGGTCCGGTCGAGAAGGAAGCGGATCAGTTCGGGAAGTGTGGCTGCGTCGCCGGGTTTGCGAAAGGCGCTGCTTTGGGGTTGTTCGTCTGTCGCGGCTTCTTCGGCGTCCGATTCAAAATCGGGGTTGGAGGGAGTTGGAATCCCAGGGCCCATTTTCGAGGCAGAATCGTCTGAATCAGCGCCAAAGTCGAAGCCGGTATCGGCGTCCTCGCTGGATTCCGCGCCGGCGGCCACATCTGCCGAGAGCTTTCCGGCAAAATCGGGATCCATCATGGCCTGGGCGTCGAGGATGAGTTGGCGGAAGGATTCAATCGCCATGAGGGCGCGAGTGGGGATAAGGCGGTTCTGGATGGCGGCGCTGAGCGCGTCCCATGTGGAAGCGCCGGTCTCAAGAGCCAGGCGCTCCAGAGTTTCGAGAGTGGTTTTGCCGATGCCGCGGGTTGGCGTGTTGATCACCCGCTGCAAGGCCATTGAATCGTGTGGATTGCGAATGAGGCGCAGATAGCCGAGCAGGTCCTTGATTTCTGCGCGCTCGTAGAAGCTAAAACCGCCGACCATGGTGTAGGAGATGTTGTAGCGGCGCAGCGCCTCCTCGACCAGCCGGGATTGGGCGTTGGTGCGGTAGAGAACGGCACACTGCCCCCTCCCAGAGTTTTGCGTTTCGGACGAGGAACCTTCGCGCAAAAAGGTCTGGATGCGGTCGGCGATGAACAGCGCCTCGTTTTCGCCGTCGGGGGCTTCATAGTAGCCGATCAGCGAGCCGCCCTGGCGGTCTGTCCAGAGCTTCTTGCCCTTGCGCTTCAGGTTGTTGGCGACCACAGCGCCGGCGGCCTCCAGAATCACCTGCGTAGAGCGGTAGTTCTGCTCCAGCCTGACGATGCGTGCGTTGGGGAAATCCTTTTCAAACTCGAGAATGTTGCGGATGTCAGCGCCGCGCCAGGAGTAAATGCTCTGATCTTCGTCGCCGACGGCGCAGACGTTCTGATGCTCACCGGCCAGCAGCTTCATCAGCTCATATTGGGGCCGGTTCGTGTCCTGGTACTCGTCAACCAGCAGATAGCGGTATCGGCGCTGGTAGCGCTCTCTCACTTCGGTGGAAACCTTCAGCAGTCGCACGGCTTCCAGCAGCAAGTCATCGAAATCGAGGGCGTTGCACTTGCGCAGCTCGGCCCTGTAGCTCTGATAAATGTGGGCGATGCGCTCGCTGTTGGGATCTTTGGACGCGAGGTAATACTCCTGGGGATCGACCATGTGGCTCTTGGCCCAGGAGATGCGGCCCAGAACCGTGCGCGGGGTGAGCTGCTTGGTGTCCAGGCCCATGCGGCGCATGATCTGCTTGACGATGGCTTGCTGGTCGTTCTCATCGTAGATGGCAAAGGATCGGGTCAGGCCTTCGCCGTTGACCTTGAG
This sequence comes from Acidobacteriaceae bacterium, assembly GCA_003142015.1. Lineage (GTDB taxonomy): Bacteria > Acidobacteriota > Terriglobia > Terriglobales > Acidobacteriaceae > Telmatobacter. Next base: position 5,233 of record PLOI01000120.1, read on the forward strand.
GGCCTCGATGTCGCGCCTCAAAATGCGCACGCAAAACGAGTGAAAGGTGCAGAGGAGCGGCTTGGCCAGCGAAGAGTGGTCCAGCAGACGGTCAACGCGCTCGCCCATTTCGCTGGCNNGTGGCCTCGACGGCGGCGCGCTGTTCGGGATTCAGGTTGGAGAGTTGCGGCTGCAAGATGGCGTCCAGGCGGGAAGGGTCCTGGCTCTAGTGTACCGTTCCGGGGGTCGAGAGAGCAGGGCACTCGCCCAGCAGTGCCCGTCGAGTGCGCCGACGGTTTCCTGTTACATCGACTATTGACGAGAGAGTAACTGCCGAGTGGCCGGTTAATCAGGCGTAACGCTCAGACCGTCCCGAGCAAGCGCCGCGTTCTTTGCTGGTAGAACGAGATCGTGAAAACTGCACTGCGGTTGCACAATCAAGGGAGAGCGTCGTATGACAATCGCGTGGAATGTGCTACTGGCTCTCATTTATATAGCACTGGTGATAGGTATCCGCCGTTTCTGCCCTTGGGAGCGCAGAGCTGCCCTGTTCTGCGCCCCCCGACATGATTAGCTTGCTGTTTTACTGCTTAGTTCTGCACACATCTTACCCTTCCGTTGTCAGGATCAGTATAGCGATGCTGTCCGTCGGGGCATGGAGCGGACTTGCCTCGATCACCGGTGTCGCCCTTCTGTCCCGTATCTCCCGTATAACCCTTGTCACCCGGTCGTCCGGTATCGCCTGTGTGCCCCCGGTCACCAGGCTGGCCTGTATCCCCCGTTGGTCCCTGCTCTCCGGGCTGCCCTTGCGCGCCATTTTGTCCAGGCTGTCCAGGCTGTCCAGGCTGTGCCTGCGCTGCCGGTGCTGCTTGCGGTGGCGCTGTCTGGCAACCGCCGCATAGCAACATGACCGAGAATAAACCGATACCAGTACACAGTGATGTTTTCAATTAATTCTCCTCTTCGATTCTGTTGAACCTTGAATGCCGCTTGCCGCGCTCGCATGAGACATGGAGTGCACTTCCGCGCGCCTTCCAAAGGCAAGCTGATTTTTCAGTTTCCCATTTAGGCTGCCTTACTGCTGGTCAGTTCTGCTCTTGATGCAGCAATAACTGCAAGTTCATGTCTTGCGATTGAATGGGCACCAAATCCACTTGCAGTGATCAGTTTTTGCAATTCCGGTCGGTTGGTTGCCAAACCGGAGATTACTACTCGGTTAACGTCATAGAGACGGCCGGCCGGGCTACAAGGGATCCTGATTCTTCTTGCGATCTGTAATTCCTGGGGCAAGCTATTGTCTAATTTGACTATTATAGACAAAATGTACATTTTCTGATAGATTGAACTCATGCAGATTGTCTCCGCAACGCATGCCAAACAGAACTTTGCCGCCATACTCGACCAGTCTCAACGCGAGCCGGTGCGAATCCAGCGGCATGAGCGCGATATTGCCGTGCTGGTATCCGCCGCGGAATACGAAAGCATCAGGCAAATGCGCGCACAGGAACTCATCCGGTTATCTGACGAGATGGGGCGCTATGCCGAGTCTCAGGGCATGACAGATGAATTGCTTGAGCAACTTCTGGCAGATGAAGGATGAGTCTGCGGATTGTCATCGACACCAATGTGTATGTCAGCCGTGCACTGCGCATCGCGTCCGTTCCGGCAGCGGCCGTGAACAGGGCGTGGCTCGAAGCCACGACACTGCTTTCAACGGCCACCTGGACTGAGTTGCAGGCTGTTCTCAAACGCTCTAAGTTTGCTCGCTATATTCAACCTGCAACCCTTGAACCATACCTTGAGAAGGTCCGGTCAATCGCTACTTTCGTCTCCATTCCGACTCCCATCCGCGTCTGCTGCGATCCAAGGGACGACAAGTTTCTGGAGGTTGCCATGCATGGCCGCGCCGATGTCATAGTAACCGGCGATGCGGATCTGCTGGCGCTCCATCCATTCCGGAGGATTGCGATTCTCTCGCCAGCCGAATTCCTTGAACGAGAATAAAATCAGGCGCTCAGCATTTATGCTGAAGACACTATGACACCTTCCAAAAAACCTCTTCGCCGCGTGGCGGTTTACTGCGGATCAGCCAACGGAACCAATCCCGCGTTTGTAGCCGAGGCTCGTGCGCTGGGCGCGGCGATTGCCGCCGCCGGGCTGGGGCTGGTGTATGGCGGGGCAAGCGCGGGGCTGATGGGCGCGGTGGCGGATGCGGCGTTGGCCGGTGGGGCTGAGGTGATTGGCGTGCTGCCGGCGGTATTGACGCGAAAGGAAATTGCTCATCCCACCTTGACCCGGTTGGAGCTTGTGGAAACCATGCACGAGCGCAAGGCGCGACAGTTCGAGTTGGCCGATGCGTTTTTGGTTTTGCCGGGCGGCTACGGCACGATGGACGAGATGGTCGAAGTGGTGACCTGGGCGCAAATCGGCCTGCACACCAAGCCTTGCATTCTCATCAACACGGCCGGCTACTGGGATGGGCTGCTGAAGTTTTTCGATTCCGCGGTGGTGGAAGGCTTTGTGAAGCCGAAAAACCGGGAGCTGGTGCGCGTGGCTGCGAATGCTAAAGAGGCGGTGAGGATGGCGGTTGGGGGTTAGTAGAGCCGCGGACAAGGCTTGTGTCCCCGTTGTGAGATTAGCGCGCCATTTGCGGACAATTAACGTTCCCCGGTGCACAATCTAACAATGACAATGGCGAGAGGAGCAGGCCCAAACTGACCACTGTTCACTGTCAGGAATGTAACCGGTCTGCACCCCGCGAGGCGTACCCCTCCCCCTCTATACCCCTGGGGGGTATAAATCCAACCTGAAACTTTGCAGATTATTTTTAACCCGTTTGAAATCAATATGGTCTGAAAGGCCCAAAGCTAAAATCCTCCCGCATCGTGAGATTTGGCCTCTGAAAATCACCGGAAAAATCCATTTTTTACCCAAAAAACAGCCCCAAGGCATCGCTCCTGGGCCTTTCCGCTAACTTGCCGGAGGCCTTGCACTTCGGACTTTTCCGTATACTCAACCCAGAGTATGTCTACTCACCTCGACAAAATTTTGGCGACGACGCGGGCCTCTGTGGCCGCGGCCAAGGTGCGTGTTCCCGTGGCGGAG
>PLOI01000146.1 GCA_003142015.1 Acidobacteriaceae bacterium
GTCACTACGCGCACGTGGATTGCGCTGGTCACGCCGACTACATCAAGAACATGATCGCCGGCGCGGCGCAGATGGACGGAGCGATTCTGGTGGTTGCGGCCACGGACGGCCCCATGCCGCAGACCAAGGAGCACGTGCTTCTGGCGCGCCAGGTGGGCGTGCCGTGTGTGCTGGTGTTTCTGAACAAGTGCGACGCGGTGGAAGATCCGGAGCTGATTGACCTGGTGGAGATGGAAGTGCGCGAGCTTCTGTCGAAGTACCAGTTCCCCGGCGACGACGTGCCGGTGATTCGCGGCTCGGCTTTGGGCGCACTGAATGGCGAGGCGCAGTGGGAAGCGAAGATCGACGAGCTGATGGACGCGGTGGACGCCTATGTTCCGCGGCCTGATCGCGCGGTAGACCTGCCGTTCCTGATGCCGATTGAAGACATCTTCTCGATCTCCGGACGCGGCACGGTGGTGACGGGCAGGATCGAGCGCGGCAAGGTGAAGGTGGGCGAGGCCTGCGAGATAGTGGGCTTCCGCGAGACCCGGCAGACGGTTTGCACGGGCGTGGAAATGTTCAAGAAGCAGTTGGACGAGGGCATGGCGGGCGACAACGCGGGCATTCTGTTGCGCGGCATTCCGAAGGAAGACGTGGAGCGCGGGATGGTGTTGGCCAAGCCGGGCTCGATCACGCCGCACACGGTGTTCAAGGGCTCGGTGTACGTGTTGAGCAAGGAAGAAGGCGGCCGTCATACACCGTTCTTCAAGGGCTACCGTCCGCAGTTCTACTTCAGGACAACCGATGTGACGGGAGTGGCGCAGTTGCCCGAGGGCGTGGAGATGGTGATGCCGGGTGACAATGTGGAGCTTGAGGTGGAGCTGATCACGCCGGTGGCTTTGGAAAAGGGTCTGCGGTTTGCGATCCGCGAAGGCGGTCGCACAGTGGGCGCGGGCACTATCTCGGAGATTGTGAAGTAACGAGCGGACAGTGAACAGGGGTCAGTGAACAGGGATCAGAACGACTGATCTCTGACGACCGGAAGGATTTTTGGAATGCGGGAAATTGTCACATTGCAGTGCACTGAGTGTAAGGAGCGGAACTACTCGACTACGAAGAACAAGAAGACGACCACCGGCCGTCTGGAGTTCAAGAAGTTCTGTAACCGCTGCCGCAAGCACCAGCCGCACAAGGAAACGAAGTAAGGCAGCTACTAGCCGCTAGCTTCTAGCTGCTAGCTCTTTTCGAGGGAAAGCCAACATGCTTGCGCTCCCAAGAATGAGCTAGTAGCTAGAGGTTAGAAGCTGAAAGCTGCTTTTAGGGGCGTAAGCTCAACGGCTAAACTGTCGGTCTCCAAAACCGAACTTGGGGGTTCGAATCCCTCCGCCCCTGCCAGATTAAGTTGGGATGCGCCCGGCGCTACGCTTGGCGCGAAGGAACTGGAAGCATGGCAACGAAGGCAGCAATCGTGAACGGTGAAGTACGGCAGCCGCCGGTAAAGCGGCAGGAGACAAATCCCGTGTCCAAGATTTTCGGCAGCGTGGTTGGGCAGTGGAAAGAATTCACGCGTTTCTTGAGCGATGTGCGCGCGGAGATGCGCAAGGTGGTTGCGCCGTCGCGCAAGGAAGTGCAATCCACAACCACGGTGGTGATTATCGCGGTTTTCATCTTTGGCGTGTTCTTTTTCGTGGTGGACACAATCTTCCAGTACGGTCTGCATGCGTTGTTGGGCCGGCTGGGCGGGTTTTAGCCGTAACTGCGAGAGCGAAACGAGAGCATGATGGCAGAAGAAGAATTGGGACAGGCCGAGCAAGTCGAACACGTCGAACAAGCTGGACCGGCGGAAGAAGCTGGACAGACTGGGCTGACTGAACAAGCTGCCGAGCAGATTCCGCCGGTGCGCAACGAGCGCTTCCGGTGGTACATTCTGCACGCCTACTCGGGCTTTGAGCGCAAGGTGCGCGAGTCGATTCAAAGTCGAGTGGAGGCTTTTGGGCTGGGCAACCGGGTGGGCCGGGTGATGATTCCCACCGAGCCGGTGACGGAGATCGTCAACGGCAAAAAGCGCACCGTGGAACGGGTGTTTTTGCCCGGTTACGTGCTTGTCGAGATGGAACTGGACAACGATTTGTGGCACGTCCTGAAGGACACGCCCAAGGTGACGGGCTTTCTGGGCACAGGCGACAAGCCGGTGGCGTTGAGCGAGGAAGAAGTGAGTGGAATCCTCTTCCGTTCCGAGACCGCCAAGGACAAGCCGCGGCTCAAAATCAAGTTTGAAAAGAACGAACAGGTCCGCATTACCGACGGGCCGTTTGCCAACTTCAACGGCGTGGTGGATGAGATCAACGAAGATCGCGAGACGCTGAAGGTCATGGTGACCATCTTCGGACGCTCCACCCCGGTCGAACTGGAGTTCGGCAAAGTGGAAAAGATTGAGTAACGCAGCTTTCAGCTACTAGCTTCCAGCTTCTAGCCGTCCGGGTGAACTAGCAGCCCTCGGTTGTAGGCGAACGCGGAAGCTTCGTTACCAAAATTCGAACAGTGACATACCAGCTAATAGCTAGAAGCTAGAAGCCAGAAGCTGGTTCCGAAGGAACATACATGGCACCTCCGAAGAAAATTACGGGTTACGTCAAGCTGCAGATTGTTGCCGCCAAGGCTACGCCGGCGCCGCCGGTTGGCCCCGCACTGGGCCAGGCGCAGGTCAACATCATGGAGTTCTGCAAGCAGTTCAACGCGCGTACGCAAAACAAAGAGCTGGAAGGACTGGTGATTCCAGTCGTCATTTCGGTTTATGCCGACCGCAGCTTCAGCTTTGTCACCAAGACGCCGCCGGCCGCGGTTCTGCTGATGAAGGCGGCTGGGATCGCCAAGGGCTCGGGCACGCCGAACAAGGAAAAGATCGGCAAGGTGACCGAAAAGCAGGTGCGCGAGATCGCCACGCAGAAGATGCCCGACCTGAACGCTGCCTCAGTTGAGACGGCCATCAAAAGCATCAAGGGCACCGCACGCTCGATGGGCATTGAAGTGGTGGCGTAAACCGCGACTGTTAAGAGATTCACACGCACAGAGGCCCTCCCATTCGGGAGGGTCTCGTTGCGTGTGGGCGTTTCAAAAATCATCAGAACCAACGGCCCAAGGTGACGAAGACCTTGCGGTGGCCGGCGTCGCCTACCGAGATGCCGAAGGTGAACAGGCCGAGCGGTGTGTTGGCCACCAGTCCGGCGAGGCCGTCCTGGCGAAGAATCGCCTTGGTTTCCGGCGACCAGATTTCGCCGCCCTCGTAGGCAAAGGTTCCGTAGAGACCTTGTCCCAGGCCGGTGGGCAGCGCCGCCAGGCGGCGCATATAGCCAGCGCGGGCCAGGTAAGTGTCGGTGCCGCGGTACTCATCAAACGAGGATGCGGAGAGGCGCATTGGACCGCCGAGGGTGAAGCGGTAGGGCTGGGCGACGTTGGCGCGCAGGTAGGAGTTGACTTCCCCGCTGATGCCGAAGATGTTGACTTGACTCGATGAGCGGGTTGCGCTGAAGGTGAGCTTGACCAGCGGAGCGTTGGCGCTTTGCGCGGCGTGGTAGAGCGCGCCAGCCGAGGCTGCCATACGGAAGCCGTTGGGCGAAACGGCGCCGGATGACGCCTCATCGAGGCTGACGCGCAGCAGGCCGGTCTGGGCCGTTCCAGAGAGATACGGCCCGCCGCCGGAGCCGGTGGTGAGACTCCAGCGCGTATCCTCGGCGCGCCAATCAGCCGAGACTTGCAGTTGATTTGAGAAGGTGCGGCCGGCTTCAAGGCCCACGTCAAGATTTTGCTGGAAACGTTCGGCGACGCGTTTCTGTTTGACCCAGATGTAGACAGGCTCGCGCACAATGCCGGTGCGCGGCTCAAGGAAATAGCCGCCGGGTGTGAGCAGACGGTAGTACTCGGCGGAGAGATCGGTCATGTAGCCGATGCGCGCGTTGGCGCGCAACTCGGAGCCGAAACCGCCGAGGTTCTGATCGACCAGGCGGAGGGTTACTTCGCCACGGGTAATGTTCGAGGTAGCAGCGGCCAGTTCCGGGCTGACAAGCAAATAGGGCGGGCCGATGCGGTCGCTGCTGAGGCGAACCAGAAGGCCAGTGTCGGGGATGGGCGCGCCTGATGTTGGCGGGCTAGAGGCTGACGGCGCGGGGGCAAAAGTCTCCCAGTTGGCGGTAATCTCGCCGTTGGATTGGACGGGTTTGAGGGCGTCGAGAGTGGTGGCGGGCGCGATGGGTTGGCCCTCGATAGGCTTCAGGTCGCGGAGAACCTCGCGTACGGCGCCCGGTTCCGAATCCGGCTCTGGGCCTTCCACGTGAACCTCGAGCAGTACGCCAGGCTGCGGGCGGCGACGACTGTCTCGCGCGGCCAGGTAAGCCTTCCAGCCATCGGCGTCGAGAGCGTAACGCAAGAGGGCGGCGCGGTTCTGCTCGGCGGCCTTGTAGCCGGCGTCGATCAGCCCGGCGGCGTGAGCGTAATCGGCGGAGGAGAAGGTGCCAACCGGCACATGGACCACCAGATCGGCCAACCGCTCTGCCTGCGCGGCGTTGCGCTGGATGCCGGCATCAAATGCGCGGTCGAGCACGCCGACGATGGACGTGGTGTCGGCGTTGGTAAGGGGCGCATCCTCAAGTCGAATGGCGATGATGACGCCGGCGTGCAGGTCGCGCCGGAGAACGTCAGTGGGCAGGTTGTCGAGGATGCCGCCGTCGACCAGATAGTGGCCGTTGCGATCCAGAACAGGAGGGAAGACGCCGGGAATGGAGATGGAGGCGCGGACGGCCTGGGGCAGCGGCCCGGAGGCAAAGGTGACCGTCGCGAGGGTGTTCAGGTCAGTGGCCACGCAGCGAAAGGGAATGGGAAGCTGGTTGTAGTCCAGTTCATCACTGTTGTAGTTGGGCAGGTTGACGGTGAGGAACTCGTTCACGCCACGGTCGGTGAGCAGGGCATTGCGCAGGGTCAGCCGATGGCGGAGACCGATGGTAAACGCATCCGGAAGCTGGCGGCGATCCTGGCGCCGGCGGAAGTTCGAGTCGGCATAGGGAGTTTGCAGGGTGAAGACGCGCGTGAACGCATCGCTGACGGCCAGTGCGCGCATCTGGGCGGGCGTGTCGCCGGTGGCGTAGAGCGCGCCGACCAGCGAACCCATGCTGGTGCCGGAGATGCGGTCGATGGGGATGTGATGCTCTTCAAGCCATTGAAGGACGCCGATGTGCGCAAGGCCGAGAGCGCCGCCGCCCTCGAGCGCGATGCCGATGGCCGGCCGGCCAGGAGGCTGCACGGCGGGCAGGGCGGAGGCAACGGAGGCAGGAGCGAGATTTGTTGGTTCTCCACCCCATCGACGAAGACCTGTCGCTGGGGACCCCGGTTTCTGCGCTGCGGCAGCGGCTAAAAGCAGAGTGGCGGCAAGCAGGATTGCGGCAGATTTCCAACGCACGGGTACACCCCCTGGTGAAAAACCTGTCTTCAAGCTACCGCTTTCGAGGGGGCATTGCAGTGACGGGCGTCCGCCAAGGCTGCTCAGGAGTGGTTGCGGCGGAGGGGTTGCTCAAAACGGGTCAATGGCACAAAGAAATCCCTCGGCAAGGAAGACGCTCCCTTGTCTGCGCGCGGCGCTCGGTGAGGCGTGCGGTTCGGTCCTACTTCGGCGGGGCCGGCGTGAATCCTTCGCGTCTCTGCGCGGGTTCCGGTTTAGGCTTTGGCTTGGGCGCCTTCTTGACTTCTTTTCTACCTTTGTCTTTGCTTCCCATGGATGCAAGTGTGCCACAAAAGGGCGGGCTTAGGGAAGTCGGAGGACCTGAGTCTCAGATCTTCGTCGCATCTGAAGACGCTACGGAGTTCACAGTTTCACAGTCTCACAGGAAATAGGGGGGAGGGGTAGTCAGTG
>PLOI01000016.1 GCA_003142015.1 Acidobacteriaceae bacterium
TTAACTCCTGCACAGGGGCCTTTACGGCAACGGCTCCGGCAACCATCGGAACCGGATATACGTATCCACAAAACGACAACTCCGAAGAAATGGTCGTTGATCCTGCCGGGCGGTTCGCCTATGTGGCGAATCTTGTCTCTAATGCATCTGACCTGTCCACCATCTCGATGTACACCATCGACTCCACCACCGGAGCTCTCACGGCGACCACACCCGCCACTGTCCCCACAGGATGGTTTCCCCAGGAAATCGCAATCGATCCGCTCGGACGATTCGTCTACACCGCCAACACAGACGACGCTACGGTATCCATGTTCACCATCAACCAGTCCACGGGCGTTCTGACCCCGACGACACCGGCCTCGGTGTCAACATTGGTCTCCGGCGAGTCCCTTTCGCAGCCAAACTTCTTGACCGTCGATCCCACAGGCAACTTTCTCTATGTAACCGCGTCCCTTAGCGACGGCGCCGTGGTCTTCATGTACACCATCAACCAGACCAGTGGACTTCTCACACCGACCTCGCCCGCCACGGTCTATACCGGCGGAATCCCGTGGCAGGTCGTTGTCGCACCGTCCGGAAAGTTCGCGTACGTGGTGAACAATGACTCAGGTCCGGAATACGGTTTGGGCGTTTGGCAGTTTACCGTCAATTCCGTCACTGGCGTTCTGACGCAGAACACTCCGGCCGCCGTTGCTGCCGGCAACGCGCCCACGGCTATCACCGTCGACCCAACCAGCAAGTATGCGTACGTAGTAAATCGAAACGATAACACCGTCTCGATGTACACCATTGACCCCACCACGGGCACCTTGACGCTGAATGTCAGCACGGCAAATCCAACGGGCACCATCGCCACCGGAAACTCGCCCTTTCGTATCCACTTCGACCCGACCGGCAAGTTTGTCTACGTGACAAATGAAGGTGGTATCGCGGCTTCGATCTATACAGTCAACAGCGATGGAACTTTGAGCGCCGCAGGGACAACTGGCCCCACAACTGGCGGCGGCCTATCGATCGCGATCACGGCCGTCAAGTAATAGCTGGGCTGGAATTGCATCAAACTGCGAATGTGCGCAGAGTTATTGGGGAAGGACTTCGATGCCGGTCACGGTCGCATAGCCCTCGACCGGAACGAAACTCAGAAGCAATTTGCCCTGGGCATTCGGTTCGAGGCCCGTAAACTTACGGATGACCACATCCGTCTGGCGCGCCTCTGTGACCGGGTTGAAGTTCCTGAGGAGCGCATTTCCATTGCAGAATACATCGAAGATATGAGCGACTGGGCTCCTGTTCTCGCCGGGTGCGGATGAGGGCTGGTCCCAGTCGCCGCGGCGCACCGCGAAGTGGAGCGTCAGTGAGTATTTTCCCGGCGAAACGGGAATAGCATAGGAGAAGTTTCCCCAGCGCTCGGTTTCATAGAGTTCAGGATCGTCTGTCCCGCTTACCGGAGCCGTGTAACTCGCCAGTTGTCCACCCTCGAAATAGTTGTCCGGACTCCACCAGTGGCTATCGTTTGAGTAATAAGGGGTCTGGCGGGCCAGCAGGCGCACGGGCCGGATGTGTCCTCGGAATCCGGGCAGAATCTCGATGGCGGAAAGGATGGCGGGCTTGCCGTCGCCGCCGGAAAACTCAAGATGGAGAAGCCCATCGGATGCCGGCTCAATCCCTGTGAATACCTTGACGTCTGCGGTACGGCTGGCGCCTGCATCGGCCACGATATCGAAGCGGGTCAACAGCAATTTGCCGTTGGCGCGCACGGTCAGGATGCGGCTGCCTTCTCCTCCGGTTCCGCTGGACTCCGGGCCATAGACCGTCTCAGCAAAGTACAGGTGCAGTTCGTAGATGCCCTGCTTCAGTGGGATGGCGTAGCGAAACTGCCCCTGCCGGCTGGTGAGATAGAAATCGGAGTTCTGTGTGCGCCAGATCTGCTGCGCGGGACCCCTTACAGCCGTGCCTCCATCGAACCAAGCATCGGCATTCCACAGCTTGCCGGCATGATCGACAAAGCCGCGGCTTGAGCCAGCCAGGATGCGGACCTCCTCGCCGCCCGGCGGGCCAAGCTGCGCTTCGGCGGGCAAGGCCGGCTGATTCGACTCTGCCGCCGGCACAGCCTGCTTTATGTGCCGGACAATCAGCAGGGCGCAACCGAGGCCGAGAGACAGAAGCGCGAGTGCGGCGACAAGCCACCAGGCCGGGCGACTGGAAAGGCGAAGCCAGGGTTCCCTCAGCCGGGTTATGGCGCCCTTGATCCCCGGGGGCGGCAAGGCCGCGGCATCAGTGGAGACCGGTTCTACTTGATGAGAGACCGCAGATTCGAACCGCGGAATATATTGTCCCAGGGGAATGGTGATGTGGAGCCGGTGCGATGCACCTTCGCCGGCATAGTACGCAGCCAGGCGCTTGCGCAAGCGGTTGGCCTCCACCCGCACAATCGAGTCCGAGTCCTGATCGAAGGAGGGTCCGCGATGGAAGACCTCGACTCCGACGGAATACTCCTTGATTTGGCCGGATTTACCGGCAAAGAGGCTCTCGCATAAATAGGACAGAAGATGGGCGAGCGTGGGCGCGCGAGTAAAGTGCTCGGAATGAAGCACTGCCTCCAGTTCCGCGCGCTGGGCTTCGATATCGGCCAACTCCGGGCTTTCTATCGCCATCCTGTTCACCTTCGTCCATCTTCATCCATGCTCGGACTGATTGTAATGTAGCGGTCCTTTATCCATTCTTGGCAAGCCCTTAACGGTTGAGGCGACCTGGGAAATTGGCATGTAACGGTGTGTAACCTCTCGCGCTTTCTGCCGGTGAGGCACTTTGTGCCGTATACTCAACAGCCGTAAGTAAAAGCGGGGCTATGAGTTTGGTTACTTCAGGCGAAGATTTAACCCGGCGGAACGGGATGGTAGCAGGTATAGCGTTGTGGGCTGCCCGCGCATGCTCTTTACTGGGATGGATGCGAGGAGCAGATCGCCGGAGCCGGCAAGCGCAACCGCCGCCCCACTCAACGCACCTACACAGGAGAGGTGAATTATGAAAAGACTGATGATGATGGCAGCAACGACCATTCTGATTTGCGCGGCCTCGAACGGATGGACGGACCCCATCTCGGACGCGGCCAAAACGGACCAGCTTGAAAAGGTCAAGATGCTAGAAGAAAAAGGAGATCTGGCGGGCATTCACGGCGATTATCAACGTGCAGCCGCTTATTATCAGACTGCCCTGCACATCTCCCGTCAGGATGGCGCGCTTTATAACAAGCTGGGCGTTGCCGAACTCAAACTGGGCAATCGGGGGGATGCGCACAAGGAATTTGGACGGGCGCTGAAGTACGATCCGCAACTCACGTCCGCGCTGAACAACCTGGGAGCTGTGGCCCTCCTGGATAGGAAGTACAAGTCCGCCATCGAGTACTTCAAGCAGGCGCTGGCGATGGATGAGTCGCTTGCAGCCACCCATGTCAACCTCGCGGAAGCCTGGATAGGCCTGGGCAAGATGGATCGCGCCATGACCGAATACGCCCGCGCCCTGGAACTTGACGCCGATATCCTGAGCGACAGTAATAATGGAGCTTTCGCCCAGGTCAGCACGCCAGAGCAACGCGCCCGCATTTCGTTCCTGATTGCCAAAGCGTACATAAAACGCGGCAACGTCGAAGGCGCCCTGGAGTATTTGCGCAGAGCCAAGGAAGGGCACTATCCCGATCTGTCCAAGGTGTATGAGGACAAGGATTTTGCGCCCCTTTGGACGGATCCGCGCCTGGCTAAGATCGTCAAGCGGTAGACTGCGCGAGGGTTGCGAGGCGGTTGGCGATGCACTCTGCGGCAGCGGGATGGGCCTGGGTGCGAGCCGCCGTGGCCATCGAGGCCAGCCGCTCGGGATTGGTGAGCAAATTGACGAGAGCGTCGAGCAGCTTACCGGGCGCATCGATCTCCGATTCGTCGAGCAGGACGGCGGCTCCGGCCTTTACCATCTCCTCGGCGTTGCGCCGCTGATGGTCGTCGGCGGCGGCGGCAAAGGGGACCAGCAGGGCCGGCTTGCCGGCGGCGGCAAGTTCGGCCACGGTTGAAGCTCCGCTGCGGGAGATGACGAGTGTGGCCTGGGCAAAGCGGGCGGGCATGTCGCCGATGAAGGGCCGGACTTCCCAGCGGCTAAGATCGGCGCCGCTGACGGCGTAGGCTGCCTGGGTCTGCTCATAGTGGCGCTGGCCGCTCTGGTGGAGAACGGTGAGGCCGGGAACGGCCTCCAATAAACCAACGATGATTTCGGGCAGGTGGACATTGAAGATGCGCGCGCCCTGCGAGCCGCCGAAGATCAAAAGGTGAGGCGCGGTGGGAGCTGCGAGGGTGAAGAACTCCGGACGCACTGGAATGCCGGTGACCTCGGCGTTGCGGAACCACCTGGTAGCTGAGGGAAAATTAACGGCGGCGGCCTGAACGCGCTTGCCCACGAGGCGGTTGGCGAGTCCGGGCATGGCGTTGGGCTCGAAGGCCATTGCCGGAACTTTGAGCCATAAGGCCGCGGCCATCGCCGGACCGGAGGCGTATCCGCCCACGCCGAAGACCACGTTGGGTTGGAACTCGCGGATCAGGCGTTTGCAAGCGAAGATGGCGCGGGGCAGCGCGAAAAGCGTGCGCAGGCGGGTGAGCAGCGATACATTCTTGAGCTGGCCCACATCGACCAGGCGCAGATTGAAGCCGGCCTCGGGGACAAGCCGGCTCTCCATGCCGCGCGCGGTGCCGACGAAGAGGATCTCGGCGGAGCGGCGCGCAACCAGTTCGCGAGCCACGGCCAGCGCCGGAATGATGTGACCTCCGGTGCCGCCGCCGGCGATGAGTACACGCAGGTTCGACAAATTTATTCCTTTCCAACGCCAGAGCCCTAATGCGATTACGTTCTTCGCATCGTAACTAAATAATTACCTGCAAGGTTTTGAAAATATATAAGGGGGGTAGGGGGGTAGCAGACTCCCTTGACCGTTCGACCGCCTTCGTCACTCGATCTCCGCTTGTCATCCCTGCCCATCCCATGCTGTGAAGATTCTGCGCCAAAGGGCAGTAATTGTCTGCAAATCCCGCGCCGGAAGGATGTGGCCTCCGGTGCCGCCGCCAGCGATGAGTACACGCAGTGTCGACAAGTTAGTGCCTTTCAGTGAACGGCGGTAAAGCGGATCCCCTCTTCCAGATGAGCATTTTGCTGTGACCAAACTGCACTTCATTGAACGAGTCTGGAACCGTCAATTCAAAGTTTTTACCCCAATTTGAATTTGGCTTAACAAATCCGGACATGCCAGCATGAGCCAACACGATGAGCACCTGACCTCTCTGCTTTGTGGTGATAGCTCGCAAAACAGCGGCGCTAGAAAATGGTTGAATCGATATATTCAATATTGTGGGATGGGTTCCTGGAACTTCTTCAACGTTTAACTGACGAACATCTCTTGGTTCGAGTATCTCGTTATATAGCCCTTCGTATAGCTTATACGCGACCAAACAGCCTACTAACGCAGGGATGCCAAACAGGATGAGTACAAAATTGCGATTTCTCTCTGACATCTCAATCCACCTTCCTGCTGATGTTGAGCAGGATTCCAATGCTGGCCAGAGTCACGGCAATCGAGGTTCCGCCGGAGGAGATCAGCGGCAAGGGAATGCCTTTGGTGGGCAACAGGGCAAGCACTACGCTGATGTTGAAGAAGGCNNGCGATGTTGGCGAAGATGAAGTCAGTGTGCGCTTCGGGCAGGAAGAAGAGTTTCTGCACGCCCTCCATGTAGCCGCGGCCGGCCACGCCGCCGGTGCCCACGGCGATAAGCGATTGGCAGACGTGATAGCCCGCGCCCCCGCCATCTTTTGCATCGCAGTTGGGATGAAGAAAGACCATGATGCGTGCCCAGCGCCAGGGCACCCAGATGAGCAGCGCAGCCAAAAAGGGCAGGGTGGCGCAGACGACGCCGGCCAGGTACTTCCAATTCATGCCGGCAAGGAACAGCATCATGGCGGTGACGCCGGCCAGCACCAGCGCGGTTCCCAGATCGGGCTGGCGCACGATCAGGATGACAAAAACCACTGGAATGAGGATGGCGCGCGCGAGGGTATTCTTCCAATCGCGCATTTTGTCGAGCCGCGTGGAGAGAAACCAGGCCAGGAATAAGACCAGCACGGGTTTGGCGATCTCCGACGGCTGGAAGGTGAAGAAATCGCCAAAGCGAATCCAGCGGTGGGTGTTGTGCGAGCCGGGCATGAGGAAGACCAGCACCAGCAGAAGGATAGTGACCGAGAGCGCGGGATAGATGAAGCGCGGAGATTTATAGATGGTGTAGTCGATGTGCGAAAGGAGCAGCAGCGCCGCCAGACCGACGAGCGCCCAGATGGCCTGCTTGCCGACGAAAGTGTAAGGGGAGTGATACCGCTCCTGCGCCATGATGGCCGAGGCGGAGAAAACCATCGCCAGCCCCGCCACAATCAGCAGCACGGTGATGAAGAACATCCATTTATCGACCCCTGCGCGCTTTGCCATGCCTCAATCCCGCAGTGCGTTGACAAGTTCCTTGAAGACGCGCCCACGCTGCTCGTAGTTTTCAAACTGGTCGTAGCTGGAGCAGGCGGGAGCGAGCACCACGACTTCGCCGGCGCGCGCGGCCGAGGCTGCAGCGGCAACGGCTTTGTCGAGGGTTTCGCAGGAGCGGATGGAGACCACGCCGCGCAAATCCTTCTCGATCTTGGCTGCCGCGACGCCGATGGTGTAGACGGCGGTGACGCGCTGGCGCAACAGATCAGCTAGCACGGTGTAGGGAGAGCCCTTGTCCTTGCCGCCCAGGATGAGATGAACGCCGCCACTGAAGGCTGCGACGGCCTTGGCGGTGGCGTCCACGTTGGTGGCTTTGGAGTCGTTGTAGTACTCGACGCCGTTCCGGGTAGCCACGTATTCGAGGCGATGCTCGACGGCACGGAAATTTTCGATAGCGCGTCGAATGGCTTCGACCGGAACGCCGGCAAGACGGGCGGCGCAGACCGCCGCGAGCACATTTTCGACGTTATGCGCGCCTTTGAGAGGGATACCTCTCGAAGGCATCACATATTCCGTGGATGCGTCCACGGCGGAGCGATAGACCAGAGATCCCTGCTCAAACCAGGCCCCCTGCGAAACCGGATGCTCTATAGAAAACCAATAAACCCTGGCCGCGGCGCGCGAGGCGGCCTCTTCGCAGGGAGTGTTGTCGGCGTTCAGCACCAGGCAATCTTCGGCCGTTTGCACGGCAAAGATGCGTTCCTTGGCTCGAATGTAGTTTTCAAAGCTGCCGTGACGGTCGAGATGATCCGGCGTGATGTTGAGAATCACGGCGATGTTGGGATGGAACTGCTCAGTGGTTTCAAGTTGGAAGCTGGAGACCTCGAGGACCGACCAGGTCTCGTCGGTGCTGGAGTCGATGAGAGCCACGACCGGGACGCCGATGTTGCCGCCAACCAGCGTCGGCAGGCCACCAGCGGTGAGAATCTCGCCGAGCAGCGTAGTGGTGGTGGTCTTGCCGTTGGAGCCGGTGACGGCAAGCGTTTTGCCCTTGAGGAAGCGCGCGGCCAGCTCCAGTTCGCCGATGACCGGCAGGCCAAAGCTCTTCACCTGTGCCAACTCGGGGGTGTCCAGCGGCACACCGGGACTGACAACGATCAGGTCCTGGCGGCGGAAGGTGAGCAGGCCGTGGCCGCCGGTCTCCACCATGATTCCCTCTTCAATCAGGGCAGGAATCTCCTTGGCCAGCGCCTCGGCCGAGCGCACGTCTGAGACGGTTACGTGAGCGCCGCGCCGGCGCAGAAACAACGCTGCCGCCAAACCGGATTTTCCCAGCCCTACGACCAAAACTTTCTTGCCTTTGAGTTCCAACATCGAGTCTTTTCCTCAGGCTTCTGCGGCCTTCTTTATTGTGCGCCGGCCAGTCAAAATTCTGGCCTTGTTTAACGCAGTTTTAGAGTCGTGAGTGCAAACAATGCAAACACCAGGGCGCCGATCCAGAAGCGAACGATGATTTTGGATTCGCTCCAGCCCAATTGTTCAAAGTGGTGATGCAGGGGGGCCATCTTGAAGATACGCTTCTTGTTGCGCAGCCTGTAGCTGCCCACCTGGAGAATGACGGAGACCGCCTCGATGATGAAGACGCCGCCGATGAAGGGCAGCAGCAGTTCCTGGCGGATGAGGACGGCGACCGTGCCGATGGCCCCGCCCAGAGCCAGCGAACCGACGTCGCCCATGAAGATTTCCGCAGGATGGGCGTTGTACCAGAGGAAGCCGATGGAGGCGCCCACCATGGAGCCGCAAAAGACGGTCAACTCGCCTACCATGGGCATACGCTGGAGTTCGAGGTAGTCGGCAAAAACCACGTGGCCGCTGACATACGTGAGCACGGCGAGGGCACCGGCGGCGACGATGGTGCAGCCGATGGCTAGCCCGTCCAGCCCGTCGGTCAGGTTGACGGCATTGGAGGATAGGGCGAGGAAGAGCGTGACAAAGACGATGAAGGGCAGAAACGCCAGCAAGCCCAGGTGTGGGATGGAGCCAAGCCAGTGCCATTCGAGGTCGGGACGCCAGCTCTTGATGAACGGCACGGTCAACTGCGTTGAGAAGAGCTTGAATTGCTGAAGAATGACCAGGAAGACGGCAACGGAGGCGCCGGCAACGCCCTGCCAAAAGAGCTTGGCGCGCGCCGTCAGGCCCATGCTGCGTCGCTGAACAACTTTTATATAGTCGTCAGCAAAGCCGATAGCGCCGAAAGCGAGAGTCGAAAACACAGCCACCCAAACGAAGGGATTGGCGGGGTCGGACCACAGCACGGTGGGCAGCAAAATGGCAATCGCAATGAGCACGCCGCCCATGGTGGGCGTGCCGGTCTTCTTCAGGTGCGACTGCGGGCCGTCTTCGCGGATGAATTGGCCGATCTGAAACTCGCGCAGCATCCTGATGACCCAGGGGCCGATGAGCAACGCGATCAGCAGCGCCGTGCCCGAGGCAAAGGCGGTGCGGAACGTGAGGTAGCGGAAGATGCGAAAAGGGTGAACGAACGGAAACAGCTTTTCGTAGAGCAGCCAGTAAAGCAAAGGGCCTCCAGAGCCGGAACGAGGCGGGTTTCATGTTGATTTTACTAGGCGGGAGTGCGAACGGTTGTGGAAGCGCGCGAATTCAGTTGAGTTTTCGCAGCCGGGTGAGCGCCTCAATCACCCGCTCCAGATGCACGCCGCGCGAGCCTTTTACGAGAACCACGTCGCCCTTGCGCAGATTCAGCTTGAGCCAGCGGCCGGCGGTTTCAGCGTCGGGCAAAAAGAGCGATGCCACTCCGCCGGAGCAGGCAGCGGCGGCCAGGTGCTCGGCGTTGCCTTGAACGCCAACCACAAGATCGAGGCCAGCTTCGGCAGCGGCGCGTCCACACTCGGCGTGAAGCGCGGGGCCGTGCTCGCCCTGTTCGAGCATCTCGCCGGCTACCAGAATCCGGCGCTCGGCGGGCCGCGAGGCCAGCGTGCGGATCATGGAGCGAAGCGCCTCTGGATTGGAGTTATAGCTGTCGTTCAAAATCGT
>PLOI01000098.1:0-13791 GCA_003142015.1 Acidobacteriaceae bacterium
ATCACCATGTCCCGAATGGGCATCATGGGCAGCTTGCGCGTTTCGGTCTTTTCGCGGGATGCGGTCATTGGGACACCTGAGTATTAGACGCGCGAAGCCAGCTTCCGATGCGAAGCTGGCTGTTTGGCGCCTGATGGAATTGTACAGCGGAATGAGTTGGCTGTGAGATTTGAGGGGCGTAACACCAGGACAGAAGAGCGCGGCCAGAATCATTTCGCGTTCAATCAATCCATCCGTGAATATTGGGCACGCTTGCCGGTTTCAAAAGGACAGATAGCCCAACTCTAGCTGAGAAGCAAGCCCAAAACAGCAGCCACAATTCCGGCAGCAGAGAAGCCCAGCCCCGCGAACCAGTAAGCGCGCTTGCGGGTGAGCAACGTAATGGAGGTAATCACCAGGCCGATCTCGAGCAGCACTTCGCCCAGATCGAAGCGTCTGGCGCGGGCTTCGGCCTTCTCGACATCCTTCTCCAGGTCCTTGGCTTCGTCGGACTCCTTGCTTGTCTCGTCGTTCCACTTGGCCTGGTGCTCGCGATAACCATCCAATATTTTTTGCGTAGCGGCCTTGTCCGTGACAGGCAGAACTTTCATCAGGTCGCTGGTCAGGGTTGTATTGTAAGAGCGGATCTTCTGCGCCTGGTATTCGCCCCACTTGTCTGTGGCGCGGTCCTGGCTGAGGATGGCCTCGGTGTGGGTGCGATGGCCCAGCACCGTTACCACGGCCACCAGCACGGCCAGAATAGTCATGGTCAATGCGACCGGCCGCAACGTCTTCTCGTGCTCGGCGTGTTCGGCTTGCTCCTGCAACTCCTGCGCTTCGTTGGGTTCCATGGGGTGACGCTCCTCAATTCATAGCTTGCTCTTGAACGACCTCGTGCGCCAGGGCCTTGGCCTTGGCTTGCGCCTCTTTACGGGTTGAGCCGTAGGCCAGCACTCCGGGCAGACGCTCAACCTCCGCGATCCAGCGCCCATCTTCCTCAAGCTCGAAATCAACTTCAAATTCCATCGCCCTTACTTCCGCTTCCAGCGCACGCCGTCCTTGGAGTCTTCCAGCACCACGCCTTTTTCCGCCAACTCGTTGCGAATCTGGTCGGCACGGGCAAAGTTGCGCTGCTTCTTGGCTTGCGTTCGTTCGGCTACCAAGGCGTCAATGGCCGCATCCGTCAGCCCCTGTCGCGTCAGTAACTCGGGAGCAACATCATTCAGACGGCCTGTCTGCTCGGCCCATTCCAAAGCCCGTTGCGTGGCTTCGGCGTCGCGGTCCTCTAACACGCAAAAGATCGCGTCAAACTCGGCCAACACGGCCAGAATCGCATCGCGGTCACCGCTCTTGAGTTGACCCTGATCCATCGCCGTGTTGGCAGCACGCAGCAGATCGAAGATTGGCGCACGCGCCTCGGCGGTGTTCAAATCGTTCGCCAGCGCCGCGATGTAATCCGACTGCGCTTTTAGCGCCGCCTCTTGCAATGCGGAATTCTCGCCGGGCGCGAAGCCCCCGCCCACCAGCCGCTGGCGAAATGTCCGCAACCGCTCGATGGCGCTGGTGGCTTCGACAAGGCCGTCGAATGTGAAGTTGAATTGATGCCGATAGGGCACCGAAATCAGCGCGAGGCGAATCGCGGACGCCTTGTAGCCCTTAAGCAGCAGATCGCGCAGGGTATAAAAGTTGCCCTCGCTCTTGGACATCTTGCGCCCGTCCACCAGCAGAAACCGCACGTGCATCCAGTGGCGGGCAAACGGCTTGTGCGTCACGCTCTCGCTCTGCGCAATCTCGTTTTCGTGGTGCGGAAACATCAGGTCTTCGCCGCCGGCGTGCAGGTCGAAGCTCTCACCCAGAAACTCCATGGCCATCGCCGAGCACTCCAGATGCCATCCCGGCCGCCCGCGGCCAATGGCCGTATCCCATGAAGTTTCGCCGGGTTTTGCCGCTTTCCACAGCGCAAAATCCCGCGCCGAATCTTTCTCGTACTCGTCCAAATCGACGCGCGCGCCGTCTTCCATCCCGGACAAATCTTTTTTGCTGAGCTTGCCGTACTCGGGAAAGGCTGCGAGCCTGAAGTACCAGCTTCCGTCCTCAGTCTGGTAAGCCGCTCCCGCAGCGGCCAGCCGCTGGACCAGCTCCACCATGCGCGGAATGTGCTCGGTGGCGCGCGCGATAATCTCCGGCCGCTCGACCCCCAGCGTATCCAAATCCTCGAAAAACGCCTTCTCAAATTCCGCCGAGTACGCGCCGATAGAAACTCCCGCCGCCGCGGCGTTGCGGATGATCTTGTCGTCCACGTCGGTAATGTTCATCACGTGGCGAACCTTGATCCCCGTCAGCTTGAGAAAGCGCCGCAGCACGTCCACCTGGAGAAACGTGCGGAAGTTGCCGATGTGGCCGTAGTCATAGACCGTGGGGCCACAAGCGTACATGCGCAGCGCCTCGCCGTCGGAGGGCGTGAGCGGGTCCATTTGTCCCGTAAGAGTATTGAAAAGCCGCAGAGTCATCAGTCGAACTTCTTGCTTGTTAAACGGTTGAAATGGCCGCAGTTTCGGCCCTTTTGATTGTAGCAGCGGGGGATTGCGAGGGGACGGGGTTCAGAGATCAGTTGCCCGTGGTCAGCCTGGGCGCCCCACGCTCGCCTAGCATTTGTTTTTGCGGCTAGGGTGAGAGACCACGAACCTTGATCGTCCGTATGCCCAGATCTCGATTCCGAGACTAGGGAGACCTTTCCTCACCGTCCCAGCGCCAGCGACGGATCGCCCGACAGCGAACTCTCGGCGAATTCGCCGGACTGAAACCGCGGCCAGGCGGCGGCGGCGATCATGGCGGCGTTGTCAGTGGACAAAACCAGCGTGGGGAAGGCTATGCGCAGGCCGCGCCGTGCGGCTTCGGCGGTGAAACGGGCACGCAATTCGCGGTTGGCCGCCACGCCGCCGGTGACGAGAATGCGGCGCGCACCGAGGGATTCGGCCGCCGCAAAGGTTTTCTTCATCAGGTCGCCGACCACCGCGTGCTGGAAGCTGGCGACGAGGTCCAGAATCTGCTGCGGACAAAGAGCGAGAGCTTCTTCTTTGGTTTGCGGAGGGGTGGAAGGAAATGCAGGTCCTTCGACTCGCTCTCCACCCCAGCGACGAAGACCTGTCGCCGGGGGCCCCGGTGCGCCTCGCTCAGGATGACAGCTTTGTGGATACTGCTCAGAGTGACAAATATTGTGCGGAAAAAGCCTTGCGGCGCGAGCCTGGGCTTCGGGGCGGAGATTATGCAATTCGACGTAGCGCAGCACCGCCGTCTTGATTCCCGAAAAGGAAAACAGGAAGCGCGGGTCGAGATCGGCGATAGGAGCGGTTTTGGCGGCCTTGGTCCTCGGAACTTTGCCGGCCAAATACACCTTCGCCTTGATCTGCGAAAACGCAAACGGCACGGCCTTTGGGTTGCCGAAGCGGGACAGTGCGTCGATCCATGGCCCTCCTGGATAGCCGAAGCCGAGCAGCTTGGCCACCTTGTCGTATGCCTCGCCGGCCGCGTCGTCCAGCGTGCGCCCCACCAGCTTATAAGTCCATGCGCCGTGCGCCGTGCGCACGAGATAAAGGTGCGTGTGACCGCCGGAGACAACCAAAGCGAGGGCAGACTCTTCATCAGTGGTAACTTGAAAGCCGAAATGCAGGTCCTTCGACTCCGCTACGCTCCGCTCAGGATGACAGGGTTGTGGTGAGCCGGGGCACGGCAAGGTCTCGCGCTCGTTCAGCAGCACGGCGTGGATGTGGCCTTCGAGGTGGTTGATTGCGACAAGCGGCAGGCCCTGCGCGAAGGCCAGCGCCTTGGCGTAGGTAATGCCCACCAGGAGCGCGCCGGCCAGGCCGGGACCGGCGGTGACGGCGATGGCGTCCAGATCGGCGAGGGTGATGCCGGCCTGGGCGAGAGCCTCGCGGACGACCGGGACAATGGCGCGCAGATGCTCGCGGCTGGCCAGCTCCGGGACCACCCCGCCGTAGCGCGCGTGCGTGGCGATCTGCGAGGCCACGACCGATGAAAGAGTGCGCGCGCCGCGCTCCACCACGGCTGCCGCCGTTTCATCGCAAGAGGATTCAATGCCGAGGATGAGGCCGCGCGTGCTCATGCTTTTAGTTTAGCGGGCTTCGCTTGAGAGAATAGAAGTTTCCTGCTGGGCGGCAGCGCGGGCGACAATAGATGCAGCAGCCATGTTAACCACCACTCACGAATTCGACGCGGCTCTCAAGATCATCGCAGCCCTGCGCGCCGCCGGGTATGAGGCTTATCTGGCCGGCGGATGCGTGCGCGATCTGTTGCTGGGCCGAGAGCCGAAAGACTACGATGTGGCGACCTCTGCCACGCCAGATGTGGTTCTGGAGATGTTTCCGCGCACGTTTGCCGTGGGAGCGCATTTTGGCGTAGTGCTGGTGGCAACCGGCGGCGGTGCAGATACCGATGGCACGGGCGAAGCGGAGTGGGAGGAATCGAGATATGTGGTAACCGAGGTGGCGACGTTCCGCTCCGATGGCGCTTACTCGGATGGGCGGCATCCGGATGCGGTGCGTTATACCGTCAGCGCCGTGGAGGATGTACGCCGCCGGGATTTCACCATCAACGGGCTATTGCTGGATCCGGACCGGCTGTTCCCTCAGGGGCTAAAGCCCGGTTTTATAGCGGCATTTGCGGCACGACTGAAGTCGTGCCCTGACACAAAACAGTTTCAGGGCAATCTTTCAGAACAGTTTCAGGGCAATCTTTCAGAACAGTTTCAGGGCAATCTTTCAGAACAGTTTCATGAAAATCTTCCAGAACAGTTTCATGAAAATCTTCGCGCTGCGGTCATCGACCACGTGGGCGGATTGGCTGATCTCGAAGCCGGCATCGTTCGCGCCATTGGCCAGCCCCAGCAACGCTTTGAAGAGGACCACCTGCGCATGCTGCGCGCCGTGCGCTTCGCCGCACGCTTCGGCTTCGAGCTGGACGCTGCGACTGCTGCCGCCATGCGTCGATTAGCAGCGAAAATCAACGCCGTCAGCCGCGAACGAGTGCGCGACGAGCTGACCAAAATGCTCACGGAGGGCTGTGCGCGGCGAGCCTTTGAACTTTTGGATGAAACCGGCCTCCTCGCTGAAGTGCTTCCCGAAGTCGCTCGGATGAAGGGCGTCGAGCAACCGCCGCAGTTCCATCCCGAAGGCGATGTGTGGACGCATACTCTGCTGCTGCTGGGCCAACTCGAAGCGGGATGCCCGTTGACTCTCGCGTGGGGCGGGCTGCTGCATGATGTGGGCAAGCCGCCCACCTTCACGCGGGCCGACCGCATTCGCTTCAACGGTCACGTGGACGTGGGCGTGGCCATCGCGGCCGAAATCTGCCGCCGCTTCCGCTTCTCGAACGACGAAACCCGCCAGATTGTCTCGCTCGTCGAGAACCACATGCGCTTTGCCGATGCGCAGCACATGAAGGCATCGACGCTCAAGCGATTTTTCCGCCTGGAGAATTTTCCCGAGCACCTGATGCTGCACCGCATGGATTGCATGGCCGGCAGCGGCAACCTCGACCACTGGAATTTTGTTCGCGAGCGCTATGAATCGATGCCAGAGGAGGCGGTGCGCCCGCAGCCGCTGATTACCGGTCGCGAGTTGATTGCCGCCGGCTACCGACCAGGAGCAGGTTTTCGCGAGATGCTGCGCGCTGTGGAAGACGCCCAGTTGGAAGGGGCCATAACAACGCCCGCCGAGGCACTGGCGCTCGTTCGCGACCGCTTTCCGCTGGCTGCTGAAAAGAGGAGAGAGTTATGAGCGATGGCCGCGAGGAGCGCGAAGAACGCGAGAAACGCAGCGAGCTGGAGGAGAAAGAAGATCGCGAAGACCGCATCGACCACGACCAGCGAGATCAATGGGAGCAGGAGCGGACCGACTCATAATTCATAAAATAGAAACCAGCTGCCCTATTCGCGCCGGAGTGTAGAATGAGCCTCATAATCCTTCCATGTCAGAGGCCAGCAATGTCTCACGCCACCCTCAGAAACAGCTACCAGTCGCTCTCGGACCGGCTCAATCTTTTCCCGCAGGGCGCGCCCCCATCCGAGCTTCTCTTCCGGATACTGGAAGTGCTCTTTACCCGCGATGAGGCAGCCCTGGTAGCGCTGCTGCCTATCAAGCCCTTCAACATTGCCGCCGCGGCCAAAATCTGGAAGAAGCCCGCCGCCGAATCCCAAAAGATCCTCGAGGCCCTTGCCTCCAAAGGCATGCTGCTTGACATGGAGATGCACGGCGAGCAGATTTTTGTCCTGCCTCCGCCCATGGCCGGCTTCTTTGAGTTCTCCATGATGCGCATCGGCAACAGTTACGACCAGAAGCTGCTCGCCGAGCTCTTCTACCAGTACCTGAACGTGGAAGAGGATTTCGTCCGCAACCTCTTTGCCGGCGGCGAAACCCAGCTGGGCCGCACATTTGTCAACGAGAAAGCCCTTGCCGCCGACAGCACGCTCACGGTGATGGATTACGAAAGAGCCAGCGAAGTCATCCAAACCGCCTTGCACATGGGCATTGGCGCCTGCTATTGCCGTCACAAGATGCAGCACATGGGAAAATCCTGCAACGCCCCCATGGACATCTGCATGACCTTCAGCGGCACCGCGCAGTCGCTCATCAAGCACGGCATCGCGCGCCAGGTTGATGCGAAGGAAGGCATGGATCTCTTGGACAAGGCAGTGGAGCACAACCTCGTCCAGTTCGGCGAAAACGTGCAAAACAATGTGGCCTTCATTTGCAACTGCTGCGGATGCTGCTGCGAGGCCATGCTCGCCGCCAAGCGCTTCGCCGTGCTCAACCCCATCGCCACCACTAACTTCCTGCCGGAAATCACCGCCGAGTCCTGCAATGGCTGCGGCAAATGCGCGGAGGCCTGTCCCGTCGAGGCCATGGCGCTTGTCTCAGCCGGGGACCCGCACAAGCCCAAGCGCAAAAAGGCGCGCATCGATGAATCCCTCTGCCTGGGTTGCGGAGTTTGCGTACGCACATGCCCCAACAGCGGAATCTCGCTCCGCGCCCGCAAACAACGTGTGCTCACCCCCGTCACCACCGCCCACCGCGCTGTGCTCATGGCCATCGAGCGCGGCCAGTTGCAGAACCTGATCTTCGACAACCAGGCGCAGGCGAATCATCGCGCCATGGCCGCCATCCTCGGAGTGATTCTCAAACTCCCCCCCGTCAAGCAAATCATGGCCAGCAAGCAAATGAAATCCCGCTACCTCGCACACCTCATGCAGCCCAGAGATTTCGTCTATCTGGAGCATTGAGCATTGCAGTCCCCCACAGCGAATTTCAAAAACCAGCGCAGCGTCTTTCAATAGCCTGCTCTGTGTCAGGGCACGACCTCAAAGCCTGCGGAGAACCGTGCCTGTGCGTAACTGCGCGACTTCATCCAGGATACGCTGCGCCAGGCTGGACTTCGATTGTGCGGGAAAGGCGGTTTCGTGCGTGGCGGTGATGAAGGTGGCTGCGTTGCTTTTACTGTCGAAGCCGAGGGCGGGCTGGGAGACATCGTTGGCGACGATGGCATCGGCGCCTTTGCGTTTCAGCTTCTCCCGAGCGTTGCGAATGAGGTCTTGCGCGTCGATGGGAGTCTCGGCGGCGAAGGCGATGAGCAATGTGCCGGGGTTGCGGTGGGCCGCGACGCTCTGCGCGATGTCTTCTGTCGGCTCAAGCAAGAGCGTGAGCGGGCCGGTGCGCTTGAGCTTTTGCGGGGCGACGGCGGCGGGACGGAAGTCGGAGACCGCAGCGGCCTTGATGACGATGGTGGCTTGCGGAAGACGAGCAAGGACGGCGGCGTACATCTGGCTGCCGGTGGTGACGTCGATGCGTTCGCAGCCGGCGGGTGCGGCGAGAGCGGTGGGCGCGGAGATGAGGATGACCTTTGCACCGCGCGAGACAGCGGCTTCGGCGAGCGCGTAACCCATGCGGCCGCTGGAGCGGTTGCCGATGAAGCGCACGGGATCGATAGGCTCGCGTGTACCGCCAGCGGTGATCAGCACCGTTTCACCGGCGAGATCGCGCGGGGAGTTTTCATCGAGACGCTGAATGCGCGCGAGGACGGCGGGAACGATTGCGTCGATCTCGGCGAGGCGGCCGCTGCCGGTCATGCCACAGGCGAGATAGCCGCTGTCCGGCTCGATGATTTCCACTCCGCGCTGACGCAGCGTGACGAGATTTGCCTGCGTGGCGGCGTGATTCCACATGTTCACGTTCATCGCCGGGGCAACCATGACGGGCGCGGTGGTGGCGAGATAGAGAGTGGAGAGAAAATCGTCGGCGAGACCGCAAGCGAATTTGGCGAGCGTGTGCGCGGTGGCCGGCGCCACGAGGAGCAGATTGGTGGATTGTGCTTCAGAGATGTGCTCGATGCCGGCATCGTCGTATGCGTCCGTCTCCCAGATCGAAGTGATGACCTTGTGGCCGGTGAGCGAGGCGAAGGTTAGCGGGCGTACGAACTCCTCGGCTGCGCGCGTCATCACGACGTGAACGTCGAGCGAGTGCTGCTGGAGAGCGCGAACCAGTTCGGCGGCTTTGTATGCGGCGATGCCGCCGGTGACGCCGAGGGTAACTTTGAATGGAAGCGGGCTAGGCATGGTCGGCTCCTATGAGGTGATTGTCAATCAGGCGCGTTTCGCCCAGGTGGGCGGCAACGGCGATGAGCGCGCCGCCGGTGGTGTCAGCCAGCGGCAACAGAGTGCCGGGGTCAACCACGGCAGCGTATTCCACTATGACCGATGGCTCGGCTGCGAATACTCCCCGCATGGTTGCGGTGAGCGCGTGGGAGCTGCGTTCGCCGCGGGCGTGGAGATCGGCGGCAGCGTCGAGTGCGCCGCGCAGGATGGTGGCGCGGCTGCGCTGCTCGGGCGCGAGGTAACGGTTGCGCGAGCTGAGAGCGAGGCCGTCGGGCTCGCGCACTATCGGGCAGGCGACAATCTCCACGGAAAAATTGAGATCGCGCACCATGGCGCGCAGGACGGCAAGCTGCGCGGCATCCTTCTGGCCGAAGTAGGCACGGTGGGGCGCGACGATATGGAAGAGCTTGGCGACGATGGTGGCCACTCCGCGAAAGTGGCCGGGACGGCTCGCGCCGTCGAGGCGATCACTGATGCCGGCGACTTCAACGAATGTGGTTGCGCCGGCGGGCGTCAGCGTTTCAGCGGAGGGCGCGAAGAGGACGTCTATACCGGCAGAGGTGAGGGCGGCGCAGTCGGCGTCAAAGGTACGTGGATAGCGGCTGAAATCTTCGTTGGGACCAAACTGCAAGGGGTTGACGAAGATGCTGGCCACGACGTGGGCGCAATCGCGCTTTGCCGCGTCGATGAGCGAGAGATGGCCCGAGTGCAATGCGCCCATAGTTGGCACGAGGCCGAGCGTGCCGCTACTGCGGAACTCGCGTGCAACGGCTTGCATCTCGGCAATGGCGGTGATGATGCGCATGGAACTAATCAGTCCGTTCTCTTCGATTTGGCGGCGGCAGAAATCATCGCCTGCTGCGTTTCAGAGGTTCGCGCGCAAGAAGCTCCGAGCTGGCTTCGCGGGGAAGATGGTAGCTTTCGGCATCGGCGGGGAACGTGCCGCCGCGAACATCGCTCGCATAATGCTGAATGGCTTCGGTGATGAGCGCGGACGCGTCGGCATAGCGGCGGACAAACTTGGCGGGAGTTGCTCCGGTGAGATTGACGAGATCGTGGAAGACGAGAATCTGGCCGTCGCACTCCGGGCCCGCGCCGATGCCGATGGTGGGAATGGCGAGCGCGGCGGTGATGAGCCCGCCTGCCTCGCGCGGAATACATTCCAACACGATGGCGATGGCGCCGGCGGCTTCCAGAGCTTGCGCGTCGGCGATAAGGTCGTCGATGGCGGCGGCGGATTTGCCCTGCACGCGATAGCCGATGCGATGTACCGACTGCGGCGTGAGGCCGATGTGACCGACCACGGCAATCTCGGACTGGGTGAGGGTGGAGACCAGAGCGGCGCGGTTGCGGCCGCCTTCGATCTTCACAGCTTCTGCGCCTGCATCTTTGATGAAGCGGGTCGCGTTGGCGATGGCTTCTCCGGTCGAGGAGTGGTAGGAGCCGAAGGGCATGTCGGCCACCAGCAGTGCGTGGCGGACCGCGCGACGGACCGCGCGCGTGTGGTGCAGCATCTCCTCCATGGTGACGGGCAGAGTGCTGTCATAGCCGAGCACGGCCATGCCCAGCGAGTCGCCAACGAGAACCATGTCAATGCCGGCCTGGTCCACAAGACGCGCGGTGGAATAGTCGTAGGCGGTTAGCGCGGTGATAGGTTGATGGGCTTGTTTTCTATCGAGGAGGGTTTGCGCTGTGATCTTCGGCGCAGGGACAGATTCTTCCCGAGGGGGAAGCTGGATAAGACTCATTACGATTCTCCAGTGCAGCTCCGCAAGAAGCGCGGATGCCACCTGATACGTGCAGATTCAGTATACGTCCGAAGGGTGATGACCGGAAATATGCTCAGGAAGCCAGTTCGTTTGAATCCCGTGCATGCAAAAGGGGTCTCAATCAGCCAACACCTGATCGAGGCCCCTTTGCGTTGCTTTCCTTTACTTGGCTTTAGGTCCTGCGGCGCGAATCGCCTCCGATGCGTCGAATTTCTCGAAGTTAGCCTCGAAGCGCGCAGCCAGATCCGCCGCCTGGCGGTCGTAGACTGCCTTGTCGGCCCACGCGTTGCGCGGGTTCAGAATCTCCGCCGGAACCTCGGGGCAGCTCACTGGAATGCTCAGCCCAAAGGCCGCCTCGGTGACAAACTCCACCTTATCCAGGCGTCCGTCAAGCGCCGCATTCACCAGCGCGCGGGTAATCTTCAGGCTCATGCGCTTGCCCACGCCGTACTTTCCGCCGGACCAACCGGTGTTGACCAGCCAGCAGGAGGCATTGTGCTGCTTCAGGCGCTTGCCCAGCATCTCCGCATAAGTTCGCGGAGCTAGCGGCAAGAACGGCGCGCCGAAGCAGGCCGAAAACTCCGGCATCGGGTCTTTGACGCCCGTTTCCGTCCCGGCCAGCTTCGCCGTATACCCCGACAGGAAGTGGTACATGGCCTGCTCCGGCGTCAGCCGCGCGATGGGCGGCAGCACGCCAAACGCATCGGCGGCCAGGAACATTACATTGTGCGGATGGCCGCCAATTCCCGGAATCAAGGCGTTCTCAATGAAATCCACCGGGTAAGCCGCGCGCGTATTTTCCGTCAAACTGATGTCGGCAAAATCCGGCTCGCGCGTGGTCTCGTTCAGAATCACGTTTTCCAGCACTGACCCGAAGCGGATCGCGCGGTAAATCTGCGGCTCCTTCTCCTCGGTCAGGTTCACGCACTTGGCGTAGCATCCGCCTTCAAAGTTGAAAATACCTTTTGCGCTCCAGCCGTGCTCGTCGTCGCCGATGAGCCGCCGCGCCGGGTCGGCCGACAGCGTCGTCTTGCCCGTGCCCGAAAGGCCGAAGAAGAGCGCCGTTACGCCATCCGCGCCCACATTCGCCGAGCAATGCATGGGCAGCACATCGCGCTGCGGAACAATGAAATTCATCACTCCGAAGATGGATTTCTTGATTTCGCCGGCGTATCTTGTTCCACCGATCAAAATAATGCGCCGCGTAAAATCGGCCAGAATAAAGGCGGTGGAAGCGGTCCCGTCACGCTCCGGCACGGCCTCGAACCCCGGCGCGGCAATCACGGTGAACTCCGGCGCATGCGTGGCCAGAGCCGCCGCCTCGGGCCTCACAAAAAGCTGGTGAGCGAACGCCGCCTGCCAGGCCTGCTCGGCGACCACCCGAATAGGCAGCCGATAAACCGGATCGGCCCCGCAGTAGAGGTCCTCGACGAACAGGTCGCGCGGCTTGAGGTACTCAACCACACGCTCGAGCAGCGCCCCAAACCGTTCCGGCGTCATTGCTTTGTTCACCTTGCCCCAGTGAACCAACTCGTGGGTCGCCGCGTCGTCCACAATGAACTTGTCCTTGGGACTGCGCCCCGTGCGCGCCCCGGTCACGGCTACCAGCGCGCCGTTTGCGGCCAGCCGCGCCTCGCCTCTAACCAGCGCAGTTTCAAATAGTTGCGATACAGGCAGGTTGGCATGAACGCGCGCCTCCGCGGTCAGCCCCTTCAGTAACTCCAGCGACTCAACTCCAGCGAGACTTGCCATAGTGAAGAACCTTTCATTACGAAAAATAATCAGAACTGGAAGTACTACCATTGTGCCATTTCGCGCCTGTCCCTGGGAAGGGCTGCGCCGGGAAGGCAGGGGGCCAGCATCGCCACTTGTTGCATTTGAGGGCAGGTCAACTGACTGAGGTGTTAGAGGTCAAAACTCTTTTTCCAGGACCTGGACGTCGTCAGTTTCCAGTTTTGCCAATTCAGAAGCAGGGTTTTCTTCCACCAGCGGCACCCAGAACCGGAAGCTGGTGCCTTCCTTGCGTGTGCTGGAGGCCTCGATAGCCCCGCCATGCGCAATCAGAAGGGCGCGCACAATGGCCAGGCCCATGCCCGAGCCTTTGCGGCTGGCGGCGCCTTCCCTGCCCCGATAGAACTTTTCAAAGATCAGCGGCAGATCGACCGAGTCGATGCCGGGGCCGTTGTCTTCGACAAAAAACTCGAGGCGCCCGCTGGTGCGACGAGCGCGCAAAGTGATGCGGCTGCCGGAAGGCGAATAGCGGGCAGCATTTTCGAGCAAATGGCGAAAGACGCGGCCCAGCAGATGGGCATCGAACCAGGCGGGCTTATCCGGCTCCTCGGCATCGATGATGACGCGGTGCCGGGCCAGAGCAGCTTGCGACTCCGCCACGGCCTGGTCGAGAAGGGTACGCGGACGCTGCGCCACGGGGCGGACTTTGACCACCTTTGCGTCGATCTCGGCCATCTCGACGGCTTCGCCGATCAGCGCATCGAGCCGTGAAGCCTCTTCATCAACAATGGTGGCCAGGTCGAGGCGGCTGGCATCGTCGAGGCCGTCGCTGTCGATCAGCGTGGTGGCGGCGGCGCGAATCGAGGTCAGCGGAGTGCGCAACTCGTGGGTGAGCGAGTCGATGAGCGCGGTGCGCAGCCGCTCGCCCTCTCGCGCCGCCTCCATGCGCGTGGAGGCTTCAATGGCCATGGCGCGTGTGAGCGCGATGGCCACCTGGGCGCTGACCGCCGTAGCCACTTCGTGGGAAAGCACTGCCGGGCGCAAGCCCAGTGCTCCCACCGGTCGCAGCCCCAGCATCAAGGTCATCGCCAGGAAGCCGCCCGGAACGGTCTGCGCCAGATTGTGACTTTCGGTCATCGCCCGCAGGCTGGCCTGGATGCTCATCGGCAGTTCAGAGGTCGAGGAATAGAGTTGGTCCCGGTCACAGATGTAAAGCACCACCCCATCCAACGCAAAGATTCGCTCGATCATGCGGGGTAGATCGCGGATCAGCCCGGCGGCATCCTCCTGCAGCATCATCTCTTGCGAGAGCGTGTAGAGGCGCTCGACGTCTTCGCGGCGCCGCTCGGCCTGGCGAGCCTGGCGGCGGGCTCGTTCAGCTACGCGGCCCACCACCGCGCAACTGAGCATGAACGAGATCATGGCCAACCACGCCTCAATGCCCGTGATTTGCAGCGAACGGAAGGGCGGCAGAAAGTAATAGTCGAAGGAAACCGCGCAAAGGAGAGCCACATACAACGCGAGCCAGATTCCCGCCCAAGCCGCAAACAAGACCACAAGCGTGAGAAAGACCAGCCCGGCGGTGGTAGAGTTGACGCCAGACCAGACCAGCAGCGCCGTAGCCAGCGCCGCGGCGAGCGTGGCGGC
>PLOI01000098.1:13819-18362 GCA_003142015.1 Acidobacteriaceae bacterium
CTTCTGGTCTTCAAGGATTGGAGACCGGATATGGTGGTGACCGACCTGATGATGCCCGGCTTGAGCGGCGTGGAGGTCTGCCGCGCCATCCGCTCGCAATCCTCGATTCCGATACTGGTGCTCTCTGTCCGCGACCACGAACGGTCCAAAGTCGAGGCCCTCGACGCCGGGGCCGACGACTACGTGACCAAGCCCTTCGGAATTCAGGAGCTGCTGGCCCGCGTGCGCGCTCACCTGCGCCGCGCCCCCGAGCGGACCACGGCCGCCATCGAAACCGGAGATTTTGTGGTGGATGCCGGTGCCCACTCCATCACCGTCCTGGGCAATCCCATTCACCTCACCCCTAAGGAGTTCGACCTGCTGTTTCATCTGGCCCGCCACGCCGGCAAGGTGATGACCCATCGCGTGCTGCTCACCGCCGTTTGGGGGGCGCAGTCGGCCCACCAGCCGGAGTACCTGCGCGTCTTTGTCGGCCAGGTGCGCAAAAAGCTCGAAGCCGAAACCGGCAAGCAGTACATCCAGACCGAGCCTTGGGTGGGCTACCGCTTCGTTCCCGAGGGATGGACCGGCAATGAAGAATGAAGCGGAAACTCGCTGTGCGACTGCTGATATTATCCTTTTATGCGCTATCCGGCCCCAGAAGATCGTCGACCGCTCGCCCGGATCAGGCGCGCCCTGATTGAGGTCGCGTTTATCGTCTTCCTCTTTTATTCCAATTTGTTGATGGGCGAATTCACACGGGCTAACGGACAAGGGAAAACCCTGGCCTTCGCCCTGCGCGACATTCTTACCGTCACGAATTTTTCCATCGCCATGGTTGCCGCGCTGATCGGGTATGTCGTGTTTGAATACCTTCGAAAGAAGCTTTAGGAGCGGACGCCTAATTTTTGGCAAATCTCTGCTTTCCTTACGGTTTATTTAGGAAACTTTTTCGATAATAAAAGCTGGCGTGAGTCAGAATCATTCTTGAGCAGGTGACCCGGCTCACAACCTAAGCACTGGACGGGATTGAATAACGGTCCGCGCTTCCGCCCCAGGCCTCACCGGCAACCTGCTCATGGAACTCGGACCTGCAACTCGGGAGACCCGCAATGCAAGATTTAGTGATGCTGCTGTTCACCGTAGTTTTCTTCGCCTTGGCGTTTCTCTACGTCAAGGCCTGCCAGAAGCTGAGGTAACCCATGCAGATTGATATCACCACCGCCGTTGCCCTGGTTCTATCCGTCCTGCTGCTGGGCTACCTGACCCTCACCCTGCTTTTCCCGGAGAAATTCTGAATGTCCGTCAATGGCTGGTTGCAATTTGGCCTGTTCTCCGCGATTCTGCTGGCAAGCGTTCGTCCCGTTGGCATTTATCTTGCCCGCGTTTTGGAAGGTGAGCGCACCTGGCTGGATCCGGTGCTTCGTCCCGTCGAGCGGCTCATCTACAAGCTGTGCGGCATCCATGCCGACCAGGAGATGAACTGGCGCGAGTACGCCTATTCGGTGCTGGGCATCTCCGCTGTGAGCCTGGTGGTCACGTACGGATTTGAGCGGTTGCAGGCCCTTTTGCCCTGGAACCCGCAGCATTTGGCCAACGTGGGGCCGGACCTGGCCTGGAACACGGCCGCCAGTTTTATCACCAATACCAACTGGCAGTCGTATACGCCCGAGACCACCATGAGCTATCTGACCCAGATGGCCGGCCTGGCGTATCACAACTTTCTCTCGGCGGCGATGGGCATCGCCGTGGCCGTGGCCCTGATCCGCGCCATCAAGCGTACCAGTTCGGCCACCATCGGCAACTTCTGGGTGGACACGACGCGCACCCTGCTCTATGTGCTGCTGCCGGCCTCAATCATCGGCGCGCTGCTGATGGTCGCTCAAGGCGTCCCTCAGAACCTGAACGCCTATACCGCGGCACATACGCTGGAGCAGCCTTCCCAGACGCAGACCATCGCGCAAGGCCCAGTGGCCTCGCAAGAGGTCATCAAGATGCTGGGCACGAACGGCGGCGGTTTCTTCAACGCCAACAGCGCACATCCCTTCGAGAATCCCACACCGCTGACCAACCTCTTCCAGATGTTCCTGATCTTCGTGATTCCGGCGGGACTTACCTATACGCTGGGCCGCCTGACCGGTTCGCCGGGCCACGGATGGGCCGTTCTGGCCGCCATGTTTGTGCTCTTCGCGGCGGGATTCACCACCGTCTACTGGGCTGAGTCGCATCCTTATCTGCTCATTCACGGCGCCGCGCAGACCGGCAGCGCGACCGCCCCGGCGGGCAACATGGAGGGCAAGGAAGTCCGCAACGGCGTCTCCCAATCGTCGCTCTTCGCCACTATCACGACCGACGCCAGTTGCGGCGCGGTCAACACCATGCACGACTCGCTTACTCCGCTGGGCGGCATGGTGGTGCTCATCAACCTGATGATGGGCGAGGTGGTCTTTGGCGGCGTGGGCTCCGGCCTCTACGGCATCTTGATCATGGTGGTGCTCTCGGTCTTCGTCGCCGGCCTCATGGTGGGTCGAACGCCAGAGTACCTGGGCAAGAAGATCGAGGCCTACGACGTGAAGATGACCATGCTCTACGTGCTCATCTTCCCGCTCATCATCCTCACGTTTACGGCCATCTTCGTGCTCTCGCCCACCATCGGCCTCAGCAGCCTGGCCAATCAGGGCCCGCACGGGTTCACCGAGATACTCTACGCCTTCACCTCGGCGGCGGCCAACAACGGCTCGGCGTTTGCCGGCCTGAACGCCAACACCTGGTGGTACAACGTGATGCTGGGCTGGACCATGCTGGGCGGACGCTTCCTCATGCTCATCCCGGTGCTAGCCCTGGCCGGCAATCTGGCACAAAAGAAGAGCGTGCCGCCCTCGCCCGGAACCTTCCCTGTGAACACGACACTGTTCACCGTGCTGCTGGTGAGCGTGATTCTGATTCTGAGCGCACTTACGTTCTTTCCAGCGCTGAGCCTGGGACCGATATTGGAGCACCTATTGCTCAAGTCTGGTCAGCTTTTCTAACCGATAC
Source organism: Acidobacteriaceae bacterium (assembly GCA_003142015.1). Taxonomy (GTDB): domain Bacteria; phylum Acidobacteriota; class Terriglobia; order Terriglobales; family Acidobacteriaceae; genus Telmatobacter. The sequence goes on from PLOI01000098.1 coordinate 16,835, forward strand.
CGCATCAGGAAAAGGCGAGACGAACTGTCATGGTTGAAAAGAAGAGTCTTTGGAATACGGATATCATGGCCCAGGCGCTTGTGGACGCATTCCGCAAGCTCGATCCCCGCTGGATGGTCAAGAATCCGGTTATGTTCGTGGTAGAAGTGGGCAGCGTGCTCACCACGGCGCTGCTGATTGACAACACCATCCACCACCGCGCCGGTTTCGGCTTCAACCTCCAGATCACCCTCTGGCTGTGGTTCACGGTGCTCTTCGCGAACTTTGCCGAGGCCATGGCGGAGGGCCGCGGCAAGGCTCAGGCCGACACCCTGCGCAAAGCCAAAGGCGAGACCATCGCCAAACGGTACAAGGCAGATGGCAGCTTTGAAGAGATTGCCAGCGGCCTGCTGCGCTCCGGGGACGTGATTTACGTCGCGGCCAACCACTATATCGCCGGCGACGGCGAAGTTATTGAGGGCGTGGCCTCGGTGGACGAGTCGGCCATCACCGGCGAATCCGCGCCCGTTATCCGCGAGGCCGGCGGCGACCGCTCAGCCGTCACTGGCGGAACTAAAGTTTTGTCGGACTGGATCAAGGTGCGCATCACTTCGAATCCCGGCGAAACCTTTCTTGACCGTATGATCGCGCTGGTGGAAGGCGCAACCCGCCAAAAGACGCCCAACGAGATTGCGCTGAGCATTCTGCTTTCCGGACTCACGATTGTCTTTTTGCTGGCCGTGGTTACGCTTCAGCCCTTCGCCATGTACTCCAAGGCTCCGCAGACGGTTTTCGTGCTGGTCTCGCTGCTGGTCTGCCTCATCCCCACCACCATTGGCGGATTGCTATCAGCCATCGGCATCGCCGGCATGGACCGCCTGGTGCAATACAACGTGCTGGCTATGAGCGGTCGCGCCGTAGAAGCCGCCGGCGACGTGAACACCCTGCTGCTCGATAAGACGGGAACCATCACCCTCGGCAATCGTCAAGCTACCGATTTCATTCCCGCACCCGACGTGAGCCACGAGCGGCTGGCTAACGCCGCACAACTGGCCTCGCTTTCCGATGAAACACCCGAGGGCCGCTCCATCGTGGTGCTGGCCAAGGAGAAATACAACCTGCGCGGCCGCGACCTGGGCGGCACGGATGCTGAGTTCGTTCCCTTCAGTGCGCAGACACGCATGAGCGGCGTGAACCTCTCGGGAACCCGCATCCGCAAAGGCTCCGCGGACGCCATCGCCCGCTTTCTGGAAGAGCAAGGCTCCTCGCTGCCCAAGAAGGTCGTCGAGCAGGTGGAAGAGATCGCCCGCCTTGGCGGCACACCGCTGGTGGTGGCTGAGAATTCGACGGCCCTGGGCGTCATCTACCTGAAGGACATCGTCAAGGGCGGCCTGAAGGATCGCCTTGCGCGGCTGCGCTCCATGGGCATTCGCACCATCATGATCACCGGCGACAATCCCCTCACCGCGGCCGTTATCGCCCGCGAAGCCGGCGTAGACGATTTTCTCGCCGAGGCCAAGCCCAAGGACAAGATGGACCTGATCAAGCG
>PLOI01000126.1 GCA_003142015.1 Acidobacteriaceae bacterium
GTCTTTTCTTCCTAAGCCCCTAAAAGAATTACTGTATCCCTCCCCACAGAAACCCGCAAACTGCGAACCTGTGCAGCAGCGAATATGCTATATTCTTTCGAGTTTTGGTGGCGCAATGGCGGCCAACTTGAAGCTGGACAACACGCTGGGATCGAGCCTCGGTGCGCCGGATGCGAAGGCGCGGGCGAATCGCGTGGCGCTGGCGGCGCTGATGGCCGAGTTGCGCTTGGAAGAGGACCGGATTCGTGAGGGCGGCGGGGCAAAGGCCGCCGAGGCGCAGTGCGGCAAGGGCCGCCTGACCGCGCGGGAGCGGCTGAAGCTGCTGCTGGATGAAGGCGCGGAGTTTCTGGAACTGGGACTCTGGGCGGCGCACGGCATGTATGCCGAGTACGGCGGCGCTCCGGGCGCGGGCGTGGTGACGGGCCTGGGGCATGTGAGCGGTCGGCTGTGCATGATCATCGCCAACGATGCGACGGTGAAGGCGGGCGCTTTTTTCCCCATGACGGCCAAAAAAGTGCTGCGTGCGCAAACCATCGCGATGGAAAACCATATTCCCACGCTCTATCTGGTGGATTCATCCGGGGTTTTTCTGCCACTCCAGGAGGATGTTTTTCCGGATACGGACGACTTTGGGCGGATTTTCCGGAACAACGCGGTGATGAGTTCGCTGGGAATTCCGCAAATTACGGCGATCATGGGCATGTGTGTTGCGGGAGGCGCATATCTGCCGGTGATGACCGATACAGTGCTGATGACCGAAGGGTCTGGGCTGTTTCTGGCAGGCCCGTCGCTGGTGCAGGCAGCCATCGGCCAGAAGACAGGGGCCGAGGAACTGGGCGGCGCGGCGATGCATGCCGAGATCTCCGGTACAGTGGATTTCAAAGAGCCGAACGATCATCTCTGCCTGGCCAGGCTGCGGTCCTTGGTGGGCAAGATGGGCGAGCGGCCGGGCGCGGCTCCGGCGGCGGAGATATTCAATCGCGTGGAGTTCGATGCGGCGCGGGATGCGCCGAAGTTTCCCGCCGAAGACGTGTATGGCTTACTCAATCCCGAGCCGGGGGCGAGCAATGTCTACGAGATGCGCGAGGTGATCGCGCGCATTGTGGATGGCAGCCGGTTCGACGAGTATAAGGCCGATTTTGGCCGGACGGTGCTGTGTGGATACGCGCGCATCGGCGGCCGCGCTGTAGGCATTGTCGCCAACCAGAAGATGCACCAGAGCCAGACAGTGGCGACAGGGCCGGCGGCGGGAATGAAGCGCACCGAGTTTGGCGGCGTGATCTATACCGAGAGCGCGCAAAAGGCGGCGCGCTTCATCATGGACTGCAATCAGAACCTGATTCCGCTGATTTTTTTGCACGATGTGAATGGATTCATGGTGGGCAAGGACGCCGAGTGGTCGGGCATCATTCGCGCCGGAGCGAAGATGGTTTCGGCGGTGAGCACAAGCGTGGTGCCTAAGATTACCGTGATTGTGGGCGGCAGCTTCGGGGCCGGGCACTATGCGATGTGCGGCAAGGCATACGATCCGCGTTTTTTGTTTGCGTGGCCGACGGCGCGCTACGCGGTGATGAGCGGCGACTCGGCGGCCAATACGCTGGCCGGGGTGCGCGCCAAACAGATGGAGCGCGGCGGAAAGCATCTCTCGGAGGCCGAGAAAAAAGCCGTCTTCGACGAGATCAAGAACGCTTACGATGCGCAGGCCGATCCGCGCTATGGAGCGGCGCGGCTGTGGATTGACGCGATAATCGATCCGGCCCGGACGCGCGAGACGCTGATGACGGTGCTGGAGGCCTGCGCCTTGAATCCCGAGATTCCCCGCTTCAACCCCGGCGTCATGCAGACCTGAAGAGCGGCCTCGGCCGGCGCGGAGTTGGAATACTGTGAATCGTTCAACCGTCCAGGCGGTGCAATAGTCACCCGGAGAAAAGGAGCGATCTCATGAACCGAGGGTTGGAATCGCCTGAGAGCCTGTATCCGTTTGTGTTAACGGAGGATCAGGAGCATCTGCGCAGGGAGATTCGCGAGTTTGCGGCGCGGGAGATTGCGCCGCATGTGATGGCGTGGGACGAGGCCGGCGAGTTTCCTCTGGCCGTCATCAAGAAGCTGGGCGCGATGGGATTGCTTGGGGTGATTTTTCCTCCCGAGTACGGCGGGGCAGGCCTTGGCTACGTGGACTACGTGCTGGCCATCGAGGAGCTTTCGGCGGTGGATGGATCTGTGGGAATCACGGTGGCCGCGCACAACTCGCTGGGAACCAACCATATCTTCTTGGCCGGCAACGAGGAGCAAAGGGAAAAGTATATTCCGCGTCTGGCGACGGGCGAGTGGCTGGCCGCGTGGGGGTTGACCGAGCCCGGCGCGGGATCCGACGCCGGCAACGCCAAGACAACCGCCGTGAAGAAAGGCGACCGCTATCTTCTGAACGGCGTGAAAACATTTATCACCAATGGCCATTACGCCGACGCCACCGTGGTGGTCGCTGTGACCGACAAGAGCAAGGGCACGCACGGGCTTTCAGCCTTTGTTGTGGAGAAAGGCACGCCGGGTTTTCGCGCGGGTAAGAAAGAGAACAAGCTGGGACTGCGCGCCAGCAACACCAGCGAGTTGATCTTCGAGGACTGCGAGATACCAGCGGAAAACCTGCTGGGAGTGGAAGGCGAGGGCTTTGTGGATGCCATGCGCGTTCTGGACGGCGGAAGAATCTCGATTGCCGCGCTGGCATTGGGGATGGCGCGCGGCGCGCTTGACGCCGCATTGAAGTACGTGAAGGAGCGGCGTCAGTTTGGCAAGACAATCGCGGAGTTTCAGGGAATCCAATGGAAGATTGCGGATATGGCGACGGAACTGGACGCGGCGCGCCTCTTGACGCAGCGCGCCGCAGTGCTCAAGGACGCTGGCCGCACAGTGACTCGCGAGTCGTCGATGGCCAAGCTTTTTTCCAGCGAGGTAGCCGTGCGCATCTGCGACGAGGCGGTGCAATTGTTTGGCGGCTACGGCTTCATCAAGGATTTTCCGGTGGAGAAGTTTTATCGCGACGTGAAGCTATGCACTATCGGCGAGGGAACCAGCGAGATTCAGCGGATGATTATCGCTCGCGAGGTCCTCAAACTCCATCCCTCGCGCGGGTGACATTGGCCGCGCTCTCATTTAACTCAGAGCGTGTTTCATAAATTCGCTTTGTGTCAGGGCACGACTTCAGGCGTGCCGAAATGAGTCGGAAAAGCAGAGGGTTTTAACCCCTGAGGGATTGCAAATGGACATGGCTGCCATTAGTGAAACACGATCAAGGAACTGGCAATGAGTAATTCCGTCAAGATCATTGAATGTCCGCGCGATGCATGGCAGGGACTGCCCGCTCAGATGCCGCCGGAAGTTAAGGCGAGTTATCTGCGCAAGCTGGTGACTGCCGGGTTTGCGCATATCGATGCGGTGAGTTTTGTATCGCCGGCGGCGGTCCCGCAGATGGCCGACGCCGAGCAGGTGCTGAAAGCCCTTGATGCTCCGAGCGGCGTGGAGATCATCGGAATTGTGGTGAATGCCAGGGGCGCGGAGCGGGCAATCGCCACAGGCGCGGTGCAGACGCTGGGCTTTCCCTATTCGATCTCGCCACAATTTCTTAAGCGGAATCAGCATCAGACGCCGGAGGAGTCGCTCGACGCACTGGAGGCCGTGGGCGAATTGGCCTATAAAGCAGGATTGGATGTGACGGCATACATCTCCATGGCCTTCGGCAATCCATACGGCGATGCGTGGAGCGTGGATGAAGTGGCAGACGCATGCGAACTGCTGATCGACACCGGCGTGCGGCAGATTTCGCTGGCCGATACGGTGGGACTGGCAGCGCCCGCGCGGATTGGAGAGACTGTGGCCCGCGTGCTTGCCGATGGCAATGCGGTCGAGATTGGCGTGCATCTTCATGCGCGGCCGGCTGAGGCCGCGGCGAAGATACGCGCGGCTTATGAGGCCGGGTGCAGACGCTTCGACGCGGCCATCGGTGGGCTGGGGGGATGCCCCTTCGCGCAGGATGCGCTGGTGGGAAATCTTCCCACTGAGATTCTGATTGATGAACTGAAGTCGTTAGGAGCCGTGCTGCCGGCTCTAGCTTCACTTGAACCACTGATCGAATCCAGTGCGGAATTGGCGCGCAGATTCGGACCCAGGACGCAGTGATGCGCCCTTGGAACCGGATGCGCAAGAAGTTTAGGAGGACGGCTTGGAAGACGCGACGATCCTGGTTGCCGATAAGGGTGCGGTGCGGACGATTACGCTGAATCGTCCTGAGCGCCGCAACGCGATGACGCCGCAGATGCAGTTGGAGCTGATTGCGGCGCTGAATGAGGCCGCGATTTCCGGTTGCCGCGCGCTTGTTCTGCGCGGCGCGGGCGAAGTTTTTTGCTCAGGCCTTGATCTATCGGCATTGCAGGCAATGAACGATAAGAGCGCGGCTGAGCATCGCGCTGACGCCGAGCGCATCGCCCGGCTCTTTCGCACCCTGTATGAGCTGAACCTGCCTACCATCGCGGCGGTGCGGGGCGCGGCCATCGCCGGAGGAACCGGTCTCGCGACCATCTGCGACTTTACGCTGGCCGAGCCGGGAGCGAAGTTCGGCTATACGGAGGTTCGCATCGGATTTGTGCCCGCTCTGGTCTCGGCATTTCTTGCGTTGCAGATCGGCGATAAACGTGCGCGCGACCTGCTGTTGACCGGACGGCTCTTCGATGCCGCCGAGGCGCGACGCCTGGGGCTAGTGAATGAGGTGCTGCCGCCTGATGAGTTGGAAGGACGCGTAGAAACATTGGTGCGGACACTGGCCGCCAACAGTCCCGCTTCGCTGGCGGCGACCAAGCGGCTGATGGCAGCGCAGAACAAGCCATGGCTCGATGCGGCTGTTGCTCTGGCGATGGAGGCCAGCGCGCAGGCACGGGAAACGGCGGACTTCCGTGAAGGAGTGGCGGCGTTTCTGGAGAAGCGGAAACCGGTATGGAAAGAATGACGGCGCTAACTGATTGACTAACTTACGGACGCATGGAAGCGTACATGCGCCTCCGTCTGTTGCTCCACCTGTTCGCGTGTAGCGCCGGGCGCCAACTCATTCACTTCGAAGCCGTCGGGCGTAATATCCACCACGCACAGATCGGTGATGACGCGCTGGACCACGCCCGCGCCGGTCAGCGGCAGGGTGCAATGGCGCAGCAGTTTGGGGCTGCCGTCCTGAGCCGTGTGCTCCATCAGCGCGATGACCCGTTGTACGCCAGAGACAAGATCCATCGCCCCACCCATGCCTTTGATGCGCTTGCCGGGAACCATCCAGTTAGCCAGGTCGCCGCGCTCGGAGACCTGCATGGCGCCGAGAATCGCCAGATCGATGTGGCCCCCTCGAATCATGGCAAAGGAATCGGCGCTCGAAAAAATCGCGGCCCCCGCTACCATGGTCACCGTCTCCTTTCCTGCGTTGATCAAATCGGCGTCCACCTCATGCTCGCGAGGGAACGGCCCCATACCGAGCAGTCCGTTTTCCGACTGCAACACCACCGTCATTCCCGCGGGAATGTAGCTCGCGACCAAAGTGGGGATGCCGATTCCGAGGTTGACATAGAAGCCCTCGCGCAACTCCTGTGCTGCACGCGCGGCCATCTGATGACGTGTCCAGGCCACTGGTTATCCCTCCCGCGTGGTCGTTCTTTCAATCCGTTTTTCAGGATTGGGATTATGCACCAGGCGATGAACGAAGATGCCCGGCGTGTGAATCTCGTCGGGATCAATCTCTCCCGGCTCGGCAACAATCTCCGCCTCGGCTACGGTAATCTTTCCGCAGGTAGCTGCGCTGGGGTTGAAGTTGCGCGCAGTGCGCCGATAGACGAGGTTGCCATGGAGATCAGCCTTCCATGCTTTCACCAGCGCCAGATCGGCGAAGATACCGCGCTCCAGAATGTAAGTAACTCCGTCGAACTCCTTGTGCTCCTTGCCCTCTGCCACCAGCGTGCCCACTCCGGTTCGCGTGTAGAAGCCGGGGATTCCCGCGCCGCCCGCGCGCATCCGCTCGGCCAGCGTGCCCTGCGGGCAGAACTCCACCTCCAACTCGCCGGAGAGAAACTGCCGCTCAAACTCGGCGTTCTCGCCCACATAGCTGGAAATCATTTTCTTGATTTGCCGCGTTTGGAGCAGCAGCCCCAACCCGTAATCGTCAACACCCGCATTGTTACTGGCGATGGTAAGGTTGCGAACCCCGCTATCGCGCAGGGCGACGATCAGCGCCTCGGGAATGCCGCACAGGCCAAATCCCCCAATCGCCAGCAGCATCCCGTCGCGCACAATGCCGTCCAGCGCTGCGTGCGCGTCCGGCCACAGCTTCGTCATCGGCGACTTTTTCTCCGCTTGAGTTACCGTCATCTGCCAAAATCCCTCTTTAGCGCAGCGAACAGAACCATCCTAAGCACAGTGAAGGATGATGTGCAATGTTTTTTGATAGGCCTTGCTTGATATAGATGCTGATGTTAAAGATTCATAACCAGGCGCTGGCTCACTTTTTGCGTGCGCCAACAATGCGGCGCGTCAGGATACGGTGGCCCACCAGTGTCGAGAGAATGATCGAAGTGGAAGTGGTGCCGAAAGGCGTCAGCTTATCAATCAGACTTTCCAGATGTTCAATTGACTCGGCCGCCACCTTGAGCGTAAATGAGTCGGCGCCTGTGCCGCGATAACATTCCAAAACTTCGGGCATCTCACGCACCGTCTTATTAATGCGCGCCAGCACATCGCCCACGACGCTGATGCGAATCAGTGCGGCTATCGGCAGGCCGATTTTTGCGGGATCAATCTCGGCGCGGACACCGGTGATGACGCCGGCGTCTTCCATCTTGCGGACACGCTCGGCCACGGCTGGCAGCGTAAGTCCGACCCGCCTGCCCAATTCGGCAAACGAGATGCGACCGTTTTACTGTAGCTCCACGACAATTTTCCAGTTCTTTTCGTCGAGATATGAAGAATCGAAGGCCATGGGCACATTCTACATTTAGAATCTACTAAGAAAACATACTTTTTATTTCGATATTGTATTTACGAAAATCACGCCAGGCTCAAAGATTGATTCAGGAAGTCTCGTAAAGTGCGGATCGCGCGCAAATGAGTTACATTGATTGCGAGGAAACTTGAATGGAGAACCCCATCAAACTCAAGCGCGTTCACCACGTCGAGTTCTGGGTGGGCAATGCCCGCCAGGCAGCCTATTTTTACCGCAAGGGATTCGGCTTTTCGCAGGTCGCATACAGCGGACTGGAGACCGGCCAGCGAAAGCGCACATCCTATGCGATGAGCCAGGGCAAGGCAAATCTTCTTTTGACCACGCCGCTGACTCCGGACGATGAGGCCGCCGAGCATATTCGCCGGCATGGGGACGGCGTGCGCGACATCGCCTTTGAAGTGGACGACGCCGATCAGGCCTTTGCCGAAGCCGTTCGCCGCGGCGCAAAGCCGGTCGCCGAGCCGCACGACGAGGTAGACGAGCATGGCGCAATCCGCCGCGCGGCGGTGCACACTTATGGCGACACCATCCACTCGCTGATCTCTTGCAAAGGCTACGATGGGCCGTTTATGCCCGGCTTCATGGCAGCGCCCATCGCAGCTGACGACTGCGGCATTCTCCGCATCGACCACATCGTGGGCAACGTCGAAGAGGGAAAAATGCAGTACTGGGCCGACTACTACGCGAACGTCTTCGGCTTCCATCGCTACATCACATTCGACGACAAAGACATTTCCACCGAGTACAGCGCGCTGATGAGCATCGTCATGTCGGACGATTCGCATTCGGTGCAATTTCCCATCAACGAGCCGGCGCCTGGGCGCAAGAGAAGCCAGATAGACGAGTACCTTGAGGCTTATGGCGGGGCCGGCGCGCAGCACGTTGCTCTGCGCTGCAACGATGCTCTTTCGACGGTGAGTAAATTGCAGCGCAACGGGATAAACTTTCTGCGCGTTCCCGACAGTTATTATGAAGCGCTGCCAATGCGGATTGGCGAAATCGAGGAACCTGTTGAACAGTTGCGCAGACTGGGCATCCTTGTCGACCGCGACGAGGAAGGCTACCTCTTACAGATTTTTTCCAACCCGGTCGAAGATCGCCCGACCGTCTTCTTCGAAATCATTCAGCGCAAAGGCTGCCGCGGATTTGGCAAGGGAAACTTCAAGGCGCTCTTTGAATCCATTGAATTGGAGCAGGCGCGGCGCGGAAATCTCTGACCCGTGCAGGACAATGCTATGACCAAAAAACAATCCAGTAATGCAGCGGAGCGCGCAGTGCTGCGCTACCAATCTGGCTTCGGCAACGAGTTTGCCAGCGAAGCGGTGGAGAATATATTGCCGCAAGGGCAAAACTCGCCGCAGAAAGTCGCGCACGGTTTGTATACGGAACAGTTGAGTGGCACGCCTTTCACGGCACCGCGCGCGGCCAACCGCCGAACCTGGCTTTATCGGATTCGCCCCTCGGTGGCGCACAAACCTTTTGCGCAAATTGCTCAGGGAAAGCTGCGCAGCGCGCCTTTCGACGAGGTTCCCGCGCCGCCCAATCAGTTGCGCTGGCGTCCTATTCCTATCCCTGCCAAACGCACGGACTTTGTGGACGGCCTGATCACCATGGCGGGTAACGGCAATGCCCACACCCACGCCGGGGTGGCGATTCACATCTACGCAGCCAACGCCTCGATGACCGATCGTTTCTTTTTGAACGCCGACGGCGAAATGTTGATCGTTCCGCAGCTGGGACGATTGTTGTTGCGCACCGAGATGGGCATTCTTGAAGCGGAGCCCGGCGAGATCGCAGTAATTCAGCGCGGCATCCGCTTTCGCGTTGAACTCAAGGACAAGCAGGCCCGCGGATACGTTTGCGAAAACTATGGAGCGCTGCTTCGCCTGCCGGACCTGGGGCCGATTGGCGCCAACGGACTGGCGAATCCGCGCGACTTTCTATCGCCGGTGGCGGCCTTTGAAGAACGCGAAGGCGACTTCCGGCTTATCTCCAAATTTCAAGGAAGGCTTTGGGAAGCGGCCATCGATCACTCGCCGCTCAACGTGGTCGCATGGCACGGAAACTACATTCCCTACAAGTACAATCTGAAAAACTTTAACTGCATCAACACGGTCAGCTTCGACCATCCCGATCCGTCGATTTACACTGTGCTGACCGCGCCCTCCGAGATTCCGGGCACCGCCAATCTGGATTTCGTTGTCTTTCCGCCGCGCTGGATGGTCGCTGAGCACACCTTCCGTCCGCCTTGGTTTCATCGCAATTTCATGAATGAGTTCATGGGGCTGATCCACGGCGAATACGACGCCAAGGCCGAAGGGTTTGTTCCCGGCGGCGCCAGCCTGCACAATTGCATGGCCGGCCACGGGCCCGATGCTGAGACCTTCGAGCGAGCCAGCAATGCCGAGTTGAAGCCGGTCTATCAGGACAACACGCTGGCCTTCATGTTCGAGACGCGCTTTGTCTGCCAGCCGACAAAGTTCGCGCTCGAGACCTCGGAGCTCGATGAGCAGTACTTCGAATGCTGGCAGAAACTGGGAAAGAAGTTTGATCTGTAAGGCGGAAGCAAAGTGCTCGGAAACGATGCAGCCGGCTGACCGCCGCGTAGAAGCCGTGCAGGCATTTAACTTTGCTATAGACGGTGTAGGCTGGCGAGAGTATAGACTGAGCCGGAGCGGTCTCGCCGGTGCGCGGCGGGATTTCTCAATTTCCTCTGGCTCCTGTTTGTTCGCGGAACCCATTTGCGACTGCGTTTTTCTTGGCCTTCTATGAAACCGGTTTTGGACGAAACACATGATCGCTCGGCGAAAAGTTGGGTTGACTCCGCCAACCTTGCCAGCGCTGATTTCCCGATACAGAATTTGCCCTTTGGCGTCTTCCGGCTGCAGGGTAATGAGGCGCGCGTAGGCGTGGCCATCGGCGATCGCATTCTCGATGTGGCCGGCATGTTAAGCGCAGGGCTGTTGGCCAACGAGTGTGTGCGGGGCGCTGCGGAGGCCTGCGCATCCGGCTCGCTGAACCGGCTGATGGCGCTCGGCGCTGGCCCGCGAAAGGCGCTGCGGCGGCGCCTCCATGCGCTTCTGCTTAAAGACGCCCCGGCCCTTAACCGCCATGTCACTGCGCAGCATCTCGTCGCGCAGCAGGATGTGGAGATGCTGCTACCCGCGGCGGTCGGCGATTACACGGACTTCTATGCGTCAATCTTTCATGCAACGAATGTGGGCAAGCTCTTCCGCCCGGAAAATCCCTTGCTGCCGAATTACATGTATCTTCCCGTCGGCTATCACGGGCGCGCTTCGTCGCTGGTGGCCTCGGGATCGCCGGTGCGCCGGCCCAGCGGACAGATACACGAGGGCACCGTCGCACCCTGCTTTGCGCCAACCAGGGCGCTCGATTACGAACTCGAGTTAGGCTTCTTTGTCAGCGCCGGCAACTCGTTGGGCGAGCCCGTTCCCATCAAAGAGGCGGAGGAGCACATCTTTGGCGTTTGCCTGCTGAACGATTGGTCGGCGCGCGATGTGCAGTCCTGGGAGTATCAGCCGCTGGGGCCGTTCCTGGGAAAGAACTTTGCGACTACGCTTTCGCCATGGGTGGTAACCATGGAGGCGTTGGCTCCCTTTCGCACGGCGGCGCTGGTTCGCGCGGTCGACGACCCCGCGCCGTTGCCGTACCTTCTCAGCGACAGAGATCAGGCCCACGGCGGCCTCGACCTGTGGTTGGAGACGTCGATCACCTCAATGCAAATGAGGCAGTCAGGCATACCTCCCGTGGTTCTCGGGCGCAGCAATACCCGAGATCTCTACTGGACGATGGCGCAGATGCTCGCGCACCACACCAGCAACGGCTGCAATCTCCGCCCCGGCGATCTGTTGGCGACGGGCACCGTCTCTGGCGCTGACAAGAGTGCGCTCGGTTGCCTGCTGGAACTGACATGGCGCGGCAAGGAGCCGGTATCTCTGCCTACCGGCGAGCTAAGAAGGTTTCTGGGAGACGGCGACGAGGTTACCCTGCGCGGGTTTTGCGAACGGGAAGGCTTTCGCCGCATCGGATTAGGCATCTGCCAGGGCTTGGTCGGCAGGTAAAGGCCGCGACTGCCTGAGCCGCGCAAAAAAATCTTTCCCTTCCTGCATTAAGCGTTTATAGTTAGCCGCAAGGCCCGCGAATCCCCAGCCGCTTCCCCGGCTCACAAGCGGTGAATTCACAAATCGCAGACCGAGTCCCCGAAAGAAACGCAGAGCTCACACGATCGATTTACACAATCAGGGAAAGCCGGTTGGCTGACGTGCCGGCTGTCTCTGGCGAAAGGTGCAGATCTATGCCCCCAGGTCTCGATGCTTTGAAGCACATTGTCGTACTCATGATGGAGAACCGTTCATTCGATCACATGCTTGGATCGCTGAAAGCAGTGAACCAGCAGATTGATGGAGTGGACGGCACGCAATTCAACCGCGACACGCAAGGAAACCAGGTCTTTGTACAGCCGCTGGCCGAGTTTCAAAGCCAGCTCGATCCTGACCCCGACCACCATTTCCCGGCCGTAGATCAGCAGATTTTCGCTGGCGACCAAAGCGCCACGCGTGTCGCCACCATGCAAGGATTTGTCCAGAATTATTTCCAGCAGCAGCAGGATGTGGCTCACTCGCAGAAGATCATGTACTACTTCAGCGCGGACAAGCTGCCGGTGCTCACTTCGCTGGCGACTAACTTCGCCGTATTCAACCGCTGGTTCGCATCCATTCCGGGTCCGACCATCTGCAACCGCGCCTTTGCGCACTATGGCACCTCGTTCGGACAGGTAGGCATGAGTATGTTCTATCCGCAGGGCAAGAGCATATACGAACGGTTGCAGGACGCTGGTATCTTAGCTAAACTCTATTACTTTGATCAGGCCAGCTCCACAATGGAGGTCGTCAACCTGTTGCAGCACCAGCCCGAACTCTTCGGAACCTACGACCAATTCCTTGCCGACTGCAAATCCAGCAAATTGCCAGCTTACAGTTTCATCGAGCCGAATTATACGGATCACGATAATGACGACGGTGAGCAGCTTGCCTCCGACCAGCACCCGGACCACAACGTCCAGGCTGGCGAACTTTATATCGCCTCGGTCTACAACGCCATCGTGTCAAACCCCGCGCTCTGGGCGAGTACCGCGCTGCTGGTGGTTTACGACGAACATGGCGGCATCTTCGACCATGTTCCGCCTCCCGCTTGCACGCCGGATGGTCACTCCGCCGGACCCGCCGACACCGGCCTGAGTGCCCCCTTCAACTTTGACCGACTCGGTGTCCGCGTCCCCGCCATTCTCATCTCGCCGTGGATTCCCAAAGGCACGGTCGTGGGTACCGACAGGGTCTTTGAGCACGCCTCGATTCCGGCCACTGTTACAAACCATTTCATTGGCAGTTACACGGCCAGCACAGCACGCGAACAGAGCGCGCAGACGTTTCTTGATCTGCTGTCGCTCGACACTATGCGGACAGATAGCGTGGTCTTCAACATACAAGACTAAGGAGGCAATCGCAATGACTGACGCCGCGCCGGAACCGAACCAGTCAAAAAAACGCAAACGCGGGTCCCCAAAGGGAATCGCACCGCCGACGGGCGACATCACCTTCATCAGTGTGCCCAAACCACCCCCCTCCGCCTTTAACAAGAACCGGCGCGCAGGGTGTTTGATCAAGGCCCAATTACTGCACATTCAGCGCGCCGAGAGCGCGCGGCTGCCGAAGGAAAAGCGTGTCGGCGTCAAGCTCGAAGACATCCACACTGAAGCGGAAGCTGCAGCCTACATCGCCGCGGTTACCAGGATTCTTCATCCGCAAGGCCGAAAGAAATCCAGACCAAAGCCGCGCAGTTAGCCGAAGCCGCGTAGTTAGGAGGAAATGTGCGAAGACTACCGATCATCATCGCGCTGCTGGCTCTTTTTGCAGGCGCTGCCCGCGCACAGGAGAGCGAAATCCACGCCGATTTCCGCGGCGAAGCCACGCGCTTCAAGCAAAGCTGTGAGGATTTTTCGCTCAAGGCAATCCCCGGATGCGCGCAACTCCTCTTCACCGATCATCCTCTGCATATCGCCGTGGGCAGCCTCGCCCCGCAGAATGGTTTCGGCGCAGGCGGCGCTTATGTCGGCCACTACACGCCCAACGAGCTCTGGCGCACCAGTTGGGACGCGGACGCCATCGCTACGGATAACGCCTCCTGGCGCGCCGGTTTCTATTACAAAGCCATCCACACACCGATTGAAAAGATCACAGAAATTACCACGTCTTCCGGTCCGGCGCCCAAGGTGAAGCTCGTTGTGCATCCCTATACGCTTTTCAATCTCTATGCGCAGTCCCTCTCGCTTGACCAGTTGTTTTACTACGGCCTCGGACCTGACTCGCTTCAGGCCAATGCTTCTGTCTTTGGCATGACGCAAACCATCGCCGGCGCCAGCGCAATTGTGCCTGTCTTCCACGCGCTGAATGTTTCACTGCTTGGTGAAATCAACGGGCGCTTTGTCAGCGTGCAAGAAAACCACCACGAGTCCAATCCTTCAATCGAGCAGGTTTTCACTGAAGCCACAGCTCCTGGGCTAGCTACGCAACCGTCATTTGCTCAACTCGGTGAAGGCGCTCGCTTAGAACCCACGCTGCTCGGCGATCATCTGCAACTCGATTACCTTGCGCAGTTTCAACAGTTCGTAGCGCCTTCTGATTCGCACTATTCCTTCCGGCGCTTCACAGCGGATCTCAATCACACCATCCCGCTCTATCGCAATTCCGGGTCGTACGGCGCAAAAACTTTCAATGGTCCCGATGAGTGCGCCGCTTCGTTGGGCGCAACCAAATGCTCTGCCATTCAACGCAATCGCGAAGGCTCACTTCAACTGCGGCTGCTCATCACAGAGTCCATCGCGTCGGCAGGAAATGTTGTTCCTTTCTACTTCCAGCCAACGCTGGGCGGCTCGGACGTCAACGGCAATCCCTGGCTCCCGAGTTACAACGACTATCGTTTCCGTGCGCCCAACGCCCTGCTGCTACGCGAAGGTTTTGAGCATTCCATCTGGGGACCCGTCGGTCTCACATTCGCCGCCGATCAGGGTAAGGTCGCACTCGCGCGCGGCGATATTGCCTTCAGTCATCTCGCTCACAGCTTCTCTGCGGGACTTACTCTGCGCGCAGGAGGTCTGCCCGCTCTCACTCTGGGCTTTGCATGGGGCGGGCCTGATGGACCGCACACCATTGCAAATGTCAACAACTCGCTTCTCGGCGGATCTGCCCGTCCTTCATTGTTCTGATTTGCGATCAGGCTCCGCGAACATCATCTGTGCCTGTCCCGTCCAGAAGCGGTTGCTGGCACGGGTAATCGCATTCACGCGGCGGCCGAGCAGGCGGCTCTGTGCTTCCTGGTATGGCCCTACGAATCGCAGGGCCGCCGGAACACGCCGGTAGATTCTCGGAAGCCAGCTTCGTGCCCTCGCTGCCGCGCGTTTTTCCCGCTCGCCGTAGACAAGTGAGAATTCGCTCTGGAGCCGCTCGGGCATCAAAGCCGCGGTGAGTGCGCGATACCAGCCGGGAATCGGGACCCACGATCCGCGGCCATGCAAAATGCTGTGCGCCATTTCGCGTGAGAGCGCATTGACTCCCAGCGCATCGGACGCCAACATGGTGCGCATCCAGGCTTCGAATGAAGACCAGTCCGCGGGCAAGGCTTCCCGCGGAATGCCGAAAAGAGCGGCCAATGTCTTGCTCTCAGCGTAGT
This sequence comes from Acidobacteriaceae bacterium, assembly GCA_003142015.1. Lineage (GTDB taxonomy): Bacteria > Acidobacteriota > Terriglobia > Terriglobales > Acidobacteriaceae > Telmatobacter. Next base: position 14,771 of record PLOI01000126.1, read on the forward strand.
AACTCTCCCGCTCACCAGATGAAAGCGGCGGCAGCACGGTGTCATACGCCAGCAGCGCGCTTTCTATCAGCGTGGCGTAGACCCAGAGAAGCGCGTTTACTTCATTCGCTTCGTAGTGAAAGTCTTGCGCATAAGCCGCGACGCTCTCGGGGAGTTCACCCCGGATTCGCGTGTGCAGATGATAAAGGTGGCGGGAAGCAGCCAGCGCCTGATCGAGAGTCCCGAAGACCATGGTGAATACAACGCGGAATGTGTTGTGAAATCTGGCGAGAGGATCATGGCGCAGATTGGAGTGCTGATCAAGCGCAGTTGCAACCCATGGATGCGCCAACTGCAGCAGAGCCGCCCGGCCAGCGCCGAGGAACAAAGCAGATTCGCGACTAACCTTCCAACTGATGGAAGATGGCCCGAAGATGCCCGCCTGCGGATCGGCCGTTTGATCTGCGACCGAATTCCAAAGACGCTCGATTTCCTCTTGCGAGACGGATTGGCAGCGAGCTTCCATACATTGTTTAGACTTACGGGATCCGTGCGGCGGCAGTGAGAGTCTCGTTCTGCCTGGAGGCCGCGGGAGCTGCATTCATATTCTTCAGTAGGGTGACGAGGCGGGAAAAGGCTTGTTTGCGGGCGGTCTTGTTTCCGGGAACGGTATTTGCGGGGTCTTCGCCTGCGCGCATGAAACCATGCCCCGCGCCATCGTAAGTTACAGGCTCATATTTCTTGCCGGCGGCTTTCATGGCTGAGACAGTGGCCGGTACAGTGGAGGTAATGCGGGCATCGTTGGCCGCGTAAAAGCCGTAGACGGGAGCAGTAATCGTGCTCACGTCTGAAGGCGCGGAACCATAAAACACAAAGGCGGCGGAGAGGTCTTTGCGGTGAGCGGCGAAGGCGAAGGACTTGCCTCCGCCCCAGCAGAAGCCAACCGGCGCGATTGTGCCGTTGGCCGCTGGAATCTGTTTCGCATAATCTGCGGCGGCGTCGAGGTCGGCGAGCACGGCATTCGCATCAAGTGTGGAAACGGCCTTGATGGCAGCATCCTGGCTGGGAAACTCGCTCGAGCCGCCGTCATTGGCGCCGGGGCCTGAGAGCAGATCTGGCGCGACTACGATGAAGCCTTGCGCTGCCAGTTCATCGGCCATCTCTTTGGCCCAGTCAGTGAGTCCGAATATCTCGTGAATAAGAATCACGGCGGGGGCTTTGTCTTTCACCTCGGGGTACACAACGAAGGCCTGAACGGTGCGGCTGCCGTGGCTGAGCTTAACGTATTCATGGTGGCGGGGCGAAGCTTCAAGACGAGCTTTGGCCCAGTCCTGCGCTTGAATCGCAACTGTGGCGAGGCACAGGAGCGAAACGAAAGCGAAGAGCTTAATGGCGCGGGGAATCGTATACATCATGGGCAGAATTCTACTTGCATGGGAGAGCGAGGCACAAGTGCTCACAAGAGTCCGGAGACGAAGCACAGTTTAATTCCGGCTGTTGAATATAGTCAGCAAACCTACTCGGACGGCCTTTCGTCCATTGCGTTTGCAGGCGCGCGCCTGCGGCGCAGATTTCAACCATACCGCATTGCTTCCGTTGCGGAACCGTACCGCTCATCCATCGAATCGAGTTATCGGGGAATTCGTGTAGAATTGCTGGTGGTTGCGTCCTGTTGAAAATTCTCAAATACCCCAATTTCACGGAGTTCCGTACTTTCACATCAAGGAGCACATCCTCGGCGGTTCTCTCGAAGAAGGCCCAAGCTTACGGAGGAAATTCGCGCTACTTAACTCGGCATCAGCAGAAAAATCCACCTCGTTGTATTGAGCCAAATGGAGCCAATGCGGAACAGGCTTGAACGAAGCTGAGTTTCGCCGATGATTCAAAGGAGACTGCCATGCACCGTCGCACGTTTCTTCAAACCATTCCTCTGGCCGCCGCCGGGACCGTGGTTTCCGCACAGAACAAGAGCAGCGAGCCGGCGCAGAACGCCTCAGGGGAAGGCATGACCGCCAGTCTTCCAAAGTTTCAAGCTCCCGGCGGAGAGCGCTTTAACCGCCCTGACGTTCACGCAGGCGACCGTCCTTCGGGAGCCAGCTTTGCATCGCGCTCTGCCGCGCTTGGCTGCTCGGGAGCCGCTGGAACCGCGCATCCGCTGGCCACGCAGGCCGCCATCGAGATGCTCAAGCGTGGAGGCTCAGCAGCGGATGCCGCCATCGCCGCCAACGCTCTGCTCGGATTTGTCGAGCCGGTCAGCTCGGGCCTGGGCGGTGACTGCTTCGCCTTCGTCTGGGATCCCAAGGCGGGCAAGCTGGAGGGCATGGCCAGCTCCGGCCGCTCGCCAAAATCACTTTCACTCGCCACTGTCCGTTCGCGCGCGAAAGATGGCGTTCTACCGAAACTTGGCGCGGTCACCGTCTCAACTCCGGGTGCGCTCGATGGCTGGTGGGCGCTGCACCAGCGCTACGGAAAGCTCAAGTGGGCAGAGCTGTTCGAGCCGGCCATTCATTACTGTGAGATCGGCGCTCCCGTGCCGCAGATTATTGGCTTTTATCTCAAGCGTAATATGGCGGCCTTTCTCCATCCCGGATCGGGCGTTGAAGAAACAGCCAATGCCGTGGCAACCTATACGCCCGGCGGCATAGCTCCCAACGAATACGACGTTCGCCGCAATCCTGATCTTGCCCGCACCTATCGCATGATCGCCGAGGGCGGACGCGACACCTTTTACGACGGCCCCATTGCCAAAACCATCGACGCCTATTTCAAGCGCATCGGTGGCTGGCTCTCGGCGGAGGATCTCCGCGAGCATCGTGCCGAGTGGGACGAGCCGCTCGTCAGCAACTACCGCGGCGTGGATGTCTATGCCATGGGCGCCAATACGCAAGGCCTCGCAACCTTGCAGATGCTCAACATTATCGAGCAGTTCGATCTGCGCGAGTTCGGCTTCCAGTCCGCGCAATCGCTGCACGTGCAGATCGAAGCCAAGCGGCTGGCCTATGAAGATCGCGCCCGCTTCTACGCCGACCCGCACTTTGCAAAAATCCCCATCGACTGGCTCAACTCGAAAGACTACGCGAAACAGCGCGCGCAGCTCATCCGCCTCGACCGCATCCTGGAGCCTGTCTATCCCGGCCACGCTCCGAGCCACGGCGACACCACGTACTTCTGCACCGCCGACCAGGACGGCATGATGGTTTCGATCATTCAATCGAACTTTCGTGGCATGGGCTCAGGTCTGGTCGCCGACGGCCTCGGCTTCATGTTTCAGGATCGCGGTGAGCTTTTCTCCTTGCAGGACGGCCACCCCAACATCTACGCGCCCGGCAAACGCCCCTTCCAGACCATCATCCCCGGCTTCGCCGCCAGAGACGGCGTGCCCTGGCTTGCGTTCGGCGTCATGGGTGGTGATATGCAGCCGCAAGGCCAGACGCAGATCATCGTCAACCGAGTGGACTACGGGCTCGACGTGCAGGCCGCCGGCGACAGCCCGCGCTGGCACCATGAAGGCTCCTCGCAGACCATGGGAGAAGATCAGCCCAACCTTACGCCGCGTGGCATTCTTCGCCTCGAAGCCGGCGTTCCTGCCGATACTCGCAAGGCCCTCGTCGCGACGGGCTGGCCCATGGGCGCGAGCGACGGCGGCTTCGGCCGCTACGAGTGCATTGAAAACCGCAGACAAGGCGGGGATCGCGTCTATGCGGCAGCCAGTGAGATGCGCGCCGACGCTGTAGCTCTCGCTTACTGAGTGAGGCGGGCATCTCACTGGAGGCTGCGTTCGGCGTGGTAGCGGAACGCGCGCCCGGCTTCTAGAACGGAAAGTTCGCGCCTTGCATGGTTCATACTTGGGAGATGCGAACCTTGTGGCGACGGACGGGTATATTGCTGGCGGGGCTGGCAATTGCGGGATCGGCCGGCTGGCCACAGACCAACCGTGCGGCGCAGAGCGGAACGTACGCCATTGCGCATTGGCAAAGCGCGGCGGATCAAGCGGCGCGCAAGAATCCCGATGCGCGAGTACTGGTGGTGGAGATCAGCTCAGGACGCTTGCTGGCGCACGCGGCCAGCGAAGCGGAGTCGGAATCTGCGCACCGCGCCGCCGGCTGGTAGCTCAAGAGGTTCGTTTCGAGACGCCAAAGTTTGCCTGGGTGGTTCGCTTTGGGGGCCAAAAATTAGCTTGGATGGTTGCGAAAAATATACTCCGTTGACCATGCAAACCACCCTGAGCGGGCACAAGTTGGTTTGGAAGGGTGCGAAATCTGAGAGGAGTTTGCATGGAATGGGCCAAGTTGTTTTTGACCGGGCCGGATTGGGCGGGATTGGGGCCATTCAAAGGTTTTTGCAAGCACATTTTTGTGGTTTTAGTGCCCGGGCATAGGAATAAATAGCTGGCCAGACCGGCTCAGGGGATGTTCGCGACCTGCGGGTATCGAAGCAGATGCGAGAGTTCAACGTTCCTCAAGCCAAACCGGCCAGCGCGGGTATAGTGCTGTTGTGAAACCATGAGCAACTTCAAGCTGAAGGCAACGCACGCGCCGGTCAAGGCCTACTACGAGACACTGGAGCGGTTCGGACGCGGGGAAAATTCGACAACGAGGGAAACGTGCGGCGGGCCTTCGAGGCGCTGCTGGAGAAGTGCGCCCGGCCGTTCGAGTGGATGGTGGTGCCCGAGTACCAGATTACACGTTGAGTATGAAAAGCAAGAAGAGTATCCGCTGGAACTGACCGAGACCGGCAAGCTCGACTGGCGCGTTGAGAAGATGGCGTTGTCGAAGGACAAGACTCAACTGAAGTACAACGAGTTCCTGACGCTGAGCGGGATTCCGGCGGAGGCGTATGAGTACAGGCCGGGGAACCGGAGCGCGCTCGAATGGGTAGTGGACCAGTACCGGGTTTCGGCCGATGCGCGGTCAGGGATTGTGAACGATCCGAACCGGGAGGATGATCCGGAATATATTGTGCGGCTGGTGGGGCAGGTGGTCACGGTGAGCGTGGAGACGGTGCGGCTGGTGTGGGAGCTGGCGGGGTTGGGGATTGAGCAGGCGTGAGCGCAGCTTCGCCGCGCGGGTAGATTTCTAAAAAACTTGTGGATAGGGTGGTGGCGCGCTTCGACAAGCTCAGGGCAGGCTTAAAAACCGCGCCCTTTCAAAACAACGACCAAAAAGCTCGGAATTTCGGGTGACATTGATGGAAAACATCCCTCAGGAGCTAAAGCCAGCGTTGATTTTTCTTCCTTTGCGGCACGACTAAAGTCGTGCCCTGACACAAGGCCGATTCATTTACGGCACCCTTCGACTGCGCTCATGGCAGGCTAAAAGTCGTGCCCTGACACAAGGCCGATTCATTTACGGCACCCTTCGACCTCAGTAGCCGGCGGCCTTGCCGTAATGGCTGCGGTGATCCTGGCCACCCTCGAGTTCGCCGGTTTTGGGGTCCACCGCGATGCACTCGCCGTTGGACCAGAAACCGTTTTTGATGCTGATGTCGTAGCCCATGGCGCGCAGGGCTACCAGGGTATCGGGCGGGAAGCCCGGTTCGAGATAGAGCTTGTCGGGCAGGTACTGGTGGTGGAAGCGGGGCGCGTCAACGGCCTGCTGAATGTTGAGGCCGCCTTGGGAAGCGGAGAGAAAGATATTGGCGACGGTGGAGATGATGCGGGCGCCGCCGGGCGAACCGAGGACGTAGCGCAACTTGCCATTTTCCAGCACGATGGTGGGGGTCATCGCGCTCAGAGGGCGCTTGCCGGGGGCGATGGCATCGGCCGGCCCCTGAATGAGGCCGAACATATTGGGCGTGCCGACCTTGGCGGCGAAGTCGTCCATCTCGTCGTTGAGCAGAAAGCCCAGCGAGCCGGAGGTGACGTGGGAGCCGAAGTTGTTGTTGAGAGTGGTGGTGACGGAGACGGCGTTGCCTTCGCTATCGACCACGGAATAGTGGGTGGTGTCTTGCGATTCTGTGCGATGGCCGGCGGTTTTGGGCGCGGGGGGTAGAAAGCCCTCGGGCCGCTGAAGCGCGGCGCTGGGGGTGGCCGCGTAAGGGTCGATGGAGGCGCGCCAGGCGTCGGCGTAGTTCTTGGAGGTCAGCTCGGCGACGGGGATGCGGTTGTAGTCCGGGTCGCCGAGGTAGGCGGCGCGGTCCATGTAGGCGCGGCGGAAAGCTTCGACGATCAAGTGCATTGATGCAGGGCTACGGTCGCCGAGTTTGGCCAGATCGTAGCCCTCGATGATATTGAGTGCGCTGACGAGTACGACTCCGCCTGAAGATGGCGGCGGGGCGCTGATGACGGTGTAGTCGTGAAAGCTGCCGACGATGGGGGCGCGCTCGACGACGGTGTAAGCGGCCAGGTCTTCGAGAGTGATGAGGGCGCCACCTTTTTTGAGGTCGCTGACCAACTCGTGGGCCATCTTGCCGTGGTAGAAGCTGTCAGGATTGGCGGCGATGCGCTGAAGGGTGCGAGCCAACTCAGGCTGGCGGAAGATTTCGCCTTCCTTATAAAGCTGTCCGTCGCGCTGGAAGATGCGTTTGGAGTCGGGAAAACGAGCCAGATCGGGGTCGCTGAGTTCACGAGCCTCTTCGGCGGTGAGTTGGAAACCATCGGCGGCTAATTTGACGGCCGGGGCGATGACGCGCTTGAGGCCCAGCTTGCCGTATTTTTGCTCGGCGTAGACGAGTCCGGCGACCGAACCGGGAGTGGCGATGGAGCGGTAGCCGGTGATGCTTGCGTCGGGGATGACGTTGCCGTTGGCGTCCTGGTACATGGTTTCGGTGGCCTGGAGCGGGGCTTTTTCGCGGAAGTCGATGAATGTGGTTTTTCCGTCGCGGGAGCGCAGCAGCAGAAAGCCGCCGCCACCCAGGTTGCCTGCTGCCGGATGGACCACGGCCAAAGCAAATCCGGTAGCAACCGCTGAGTCCACGGCGTTGCCGCCCGCGCGCAGGATTTCGAGGCCGGCGTCAGAGGCGAGGTGATGGACGCTGACCACAATCCCGTGTTGCGCGCGCACTGGCTGTTCGTCGCGATAGAAAATCGCGCCCTGCTGTGCGGCGGCAATGGAGGGGATGAAAAGCGCGGCGCTGAGCAAGGCAGCCAGGGCGGGGAAAGACGACCGTCGAATCATGGTAGTGACAGAATAGCGCGGAAGGACGCGGCGACCGGCGGCTCGGCAAAATCTGGCTGCGCGGTATTGCCTACTGAAATTCATCAATAAATCCCTTGACTCTCTCCCAATCTTCCGCACATAATTTGCCAGCCCATAAATGGGTCCAATCCGAGAGGTTAAAACCATGATTGCAGGTACGTCTTTCCCCCGCTGGGATGGACCGGCAATGGTTCGTTCCAAATTGTCTTCGCTGGCCGTGGTACTACTGGCAACCACACTGCCTGCGATCGCGCAACAACCCTCCAACCAGACAGAGATGAAAATGCCAGCCATGCACATGAGCGAGAAGATCGATTTCCCCATCTCGCTGATTCCCAAAACTCCCAGTTCCTTACCGATTCTCAAGTTGACCGCGCAGGCTCCGCCAGAGGCGTTCCTGAGAGAGACCTTGGGCAAGATCGGCATTGCGGCAGAGCGCATTCAGCCGCTCTCGAAGACGCCCGCGCTGGCCGAGCGGGGCCTCTCCGAGCAGTTGACCGGAGTGGTCCAGGAGGACCGGGTTCTGGCTTACTGGCATGCGCAGACCGGCGAGGCCGAGATCAGCCCGCAGTTGGAACAACTGAAAACGGAAAGGTTTGTGGCTACCAATAACCCGCACCTGGAGGCAGCCGCTTCGCTGGCGCGCATAGTGTTTGAGCGTACTGACGTTCTGCCCAAAGACGCTACCCAGCACACGCTGGGCGCGGCCATCCCTATGCTTGGCTCGACGGCCCGGAAGGGCGCAGATGGCGCGGTTACGCACTCCGAGGCGGCGCTCTATCTTTCCTATGTTCCGGTGCATCGCCAGGTGCAGGGCTATCTGGTGTATGGACCGGGGTCGCGTGCCTTGCTGGGCGTGGATAACGTGGGCTTGATTCAGGCCTTTGTGCTGCATTGGAGGGCCGGCTCGTTGAACGGCGAAGCGCGGGAAACGCGTACCGCGGAGCAAGTGTATGACGCGCTGAAAGCGGTGGTGGAGCCGCTGACGAAGGTTGGCGAAGTGCGAGTGCTGTCGGTCGAAATCGCCTACTACGACGACAATGAAAGCACTCAGTTGGGACCAGCGTATCGGCTGACCGCGCGGGTACATACCAATCCCTCCTCGGGTGCAACCGCAGGGAAGCTGGGCGACGACGATTTAATTGTCCTTTATGCGCCCTTCGGCAACGCTGCGCTCTCGCCGGCCCTGGACCGGGAAGGCGGCGTTCAGCCGGAGACTGCGGCCCGGAAGGCGCGCGCCGATATGCAGATGGAGAAGATGGTTCCACCCGGCGACCCGACCGTGGGCCGCTATGTGGTGCGCAACGATGATCCGGGATGGGTGAACGACGCCAACTCGTTCTGGTCCGGCCTTACTTCATCGGGCGGAGGGTCTTTGTTCACCAACTCACAGTACTACTGGGCGGAACCTTTCGAGTTCACCACCGATGCTTCCGCTTTTGTTGACGATGTGCAGGTGGGCGAGGTGGAGGCGCACGGCGACTGGTGGTTCTTTACCACCTATCAGGACTGGGGCGATGGGGTGAATCTCGACACCAACCCCGCTCCCGGCGGCGGCTATGGACAGGTGAATCACGGCAAACTGAACCATTTCATCCTGCATGGCTGCGAGATTGTTCCCTCAGCCGCAGAAGCTCCCTGCCCTGCGGGTATGCCTACGACGGATAACCGCCCCTGGTACGACCCCTGGTTCAGGATTTTCCAGGGAGTGCACGTGGCGGTGGGCTATCGGACCATCATGTACATCAACGACAGCGTTGGCGGACCATTCGGTACCAGTTTGCGCAATAGCCAATCGGTGATTACGGCGTGGTCCCACGCATTGCTCACGGCCGGCGATTATCAGTCAAAGCCGAGGACAATCGCACATTGCGGCGCGAATCCCGCTGCCCACCTGGAACCTGGCGATTCCTGCCCTTCAAACAGCACACCCGGCTGCCTGGTGATGGGTGAGCCGTCGGCGGTTACCGTATGCGGCCATTCCAACGACACGATCTTCGATCAGTCGTCCATTCCCGCGGCGAGCTGCCTGACCAATTACTGGTGGTGGAATAACTAGGACGCCAGCTTTCAGCGGTTCGCTTCAGTTCTGTGCGCTCTAGGCCTTGTTGCCAAGGCCTGGAGCGCCGGAGCTGAGGGATAACCGTTGCCCTTAGAAGCTACGACGTTTGCTGTGATACCGTTTGAGTACGGCGTTCCTGAGCCGGGCCGGGATTATCTGGCCTGAGCAGAGTGCCCGCGAAAGGCGGGAATCAGGGACGACGGGCGCACACCAAGAATGTCTCAGCGGCCGGAACTTTCATCGTTTTCCCTTGCCCCGAACCCGGCTTCCACGCCCGAGTCCGTGCCCATTTCCGTGCCCGGCCCTGCGCCCAGCCCTGCGCCCAGACAGCTGCCTGCGCCGCAGCGGATTCCGCCCTGGCTGGTGCGCGCGGAGTTGTTCCTGCGCGTGTTGCTGCGGATGTATATCGGCCTGGCGATCTGCTATGTGCCGTGGTCGCGGATGTTTTGGGATCAGAACCCCTTGTTTGTGCAGTTTCCTACGCTTGGCATCTATGCGGCCAGCGGAATCGTGCGCGGCCTTGTGTCCGGGTTGGGGCTTTTGAATCTGTGGATTGCGTTTCACGACGCTTTTCGCCATTGGGATGGGTGAACGGATGAGGGAACAGGGAACAGGGAACACGGAACAGGGCTCAGGGAACAGGGATCAGGGATCAGTCCCGGCCGCGGTGATTCCCGCCAACGGCGCGCCGCCGCCGGCGCTGGCTTCGGCGCCGCTGGCTTATGAGAACTCCGGCTTTTTGAACAGCGCCGACGGGCGGCTGATCCGGATTGTCTCGGAATACATGGAGCCGCTGGCGCGCTTCCGGCGGGAACAGATTCAGGACACGGTGGTGTTTTTTGGCTCGGCGCGCTTTCGCGGGCGTGAGGAGGCTGACCACGCACTGGAACTGCTGGAAAACACCGGCTCAACACAGCCGGCCCCCACGCATGAGCAACCGGCCAGCGCGCCGGAGATTGCCGCGGGCAAGGCGACGGATTTGCAGCTCAAGCGCGCCGAAGCGGCCGTGGAGATGGCCCGCTACTACGAGGACGCGCGGCGGCTCTCCGGGATGCTGACAAACTGGGCCAGGAAAATCCCTTCGCGGAGGCACCGGTTCGTGGTCACATCCGGCGGCGGTCCTGGGATTATGGAGGCGGCCAATCGCGGCGCTCACGAGGCCGGCGGAAAGACCATCGGGATGAACATACGGTTGCCCTTCGAGCAGGCGCCCAACCCGTACATCACGCCCTCGCTCAACTTCGAGTTCCACTACTTTTTCATGCGCAAGCTGTGGTTCGCCTACCTGGCGAAGGCGCTGGTGGTTTTTCCAGGCGGCTTCGGAACGCTGGACGAGATGTTCGAGATTCTCACCCTCGCCCAAACTCACAAACTAGCCAAGAAGATCACCGTGGTCATCTACGGCTCGGATTACTGGAAGAAGGTCTTCAATCTGGACGTGCTGGTGGATACCGGCGCCATCTCGCCCAAGGACATCGAACTGTTTCAGTTTGCCGACACGCCGGAGCAGGCCTTCGAGCTGCTACGGAAGGGGCTCACGGAGAACTACCTGAAGGCCGAGGCGGCCGACGGCACGCTGGCCGAGAGCCAGACGATGAAGCAAGGCGAGGAGCTGATGGCTAGCTGGACGGTGGAAGATTTTCTTGGGCCGGAGCTGGCCAAGACGAGCAAGTAGGGACCCTGGCGCACCGCATTTATCGGAATTTTCCCAGTGTTATCTCCAGATTCCCGTAACTTTCTTGGTTCCTTCGACAATTGAAGCTACATTCGCCCCACATTAACCCTCTATTGATGGCCGGCCATGATACTGGCTGCAGAGATTCCGGCCCGCGAGCGGAGTCAAGGAGCATGACATGGCCCGTTCGACCATCTCCTACCTATGGCGCGATAAGAATGCATCAGAGGGTTTCCGGTGCGGCGTTTCGCTGCACAGCCATACCAACCAATCACGCGAGACCCTGGACTTTCTGGCGAATCTGGGCAACCAATATCCGTGGATCCGCCCGTTGCTTGCGCGGCTGGAGCGGCGCTCGGAGCGCATGCATGGCCTGCGCATCGACTACGCGGCCAGCTATTGGACGCCGCCGATGACACCCAAGCTGGCATTTGAACTGGAAACCCGGCAGGTGGAGAAGCTGAATCTGAGGGCGATGGTCTCCATCACCGACCACGACACCATCACGGCGCCCATGCTGCTGCGCACCGTTCCCAGTGCGCGGCAGATTCCGGTTTCGGTGGAGTGGAGCGCTCCGTATGGCAACCAATCGTTCCACCTGGGCGTGCACAACCTGCCAAGCGCCAAGGCGACGGAGTGGATGGAAACGCTGGCTGAGTACACGGCGAACCCCAGCGACAAGCGCCTCACCGAGATTTTGAAGGCGCTCGATGAGGAGCCGAATGTGCTGGTGGTCTTCAACCACCCTTTGTGGGACCTTTACCTGATCGGCGCGGAAAAGCACCAGTTTCTGGTCAACGAGTTTCTGCAAATCAACGGCAACTATCTGCATGCGCTGGAACTGAACGGCTTGCGCAACTGGGAAGAGAACCGGGCAGTGCGGCGGCTGGCCGAACAGTGGAACATGCTGCTGATCTCCGGCGGCGACCGCCATGGCGTGGAGCCGAACGCCAACATCAACCTGACCAACGCCGTCAATTTCACTGAATTTGTGCATGAGATCCGGCGGGAGAAGATGAGCGACATGCTGTTCATGCCGCAGTACGCCGAGCCGTGGAAGCACCGCCTGCTGCAATCGACCATCGACGCCATTCGTCACTATCCGGAGTTCCCGCAAGGCTCGCGCACATGGGATGAGCGCGTCTATCATCCCGATGCAAACGGAGTGGTCCGGCCGCTGAGCGAGCTGTGGCCCAACGGCGCGCCGCCGAGGGCGATGACATGGATGCTGGGGATGGTGCAGTTGATGGGCGCCGGTCCGTTCTCTGGCGGGCTGCGCGCGGCGTGGAGCGAGTCGCGCCAGTTGCGGCTGGCGCTGGGCGAGTAGGGCGCGACGAGCGGAGTTAGCGGGGTTGGCAAAACGACGGTGCTATTCCTGCGAGTTCCGTTGACACGCTAACCCCGCTCAAACCGACTCAAGATACCGGTTCAAACAATGATCGCTCGAACGCCCCGCGTAGCCTACTTCCCTGACTCGTTCCATGAGGTGAACGGGGTGGCGCACACCAGCCGCCACTTTGAAGCTTTTGCGCGGCGGCAGAATCTGCCTTTTCTTTGCGTTCGCGCCGGGACGCGTTCGCAGGCCGTCATTGAGGACGGCAACGTGTGGACGCTGGAGCTGCCACGCGGCCTTCTCTCCTTTGCGCTCGAAAAAGACCTGCGCTTCGACCTTGCGTTTTTACGCCACATTCCGCTGATCGGCGAGGTGCTGGAGCGGTTCAAGCCTGATTTGATTCACATCACCGGCCCCAGCGAGGTGGGGATGCTGGGCGCAGGGCTGGCTCATCACATGGGGCTGCCGCTGGCGGCCAGTTGGCACACCAACGTGCATGAGTACCTGGCGCGGCGCTCGGGCTGGCTACTGAAGCTGCTGCCTGAGCAGCAATCCGCGGCCACCGGGCAGAAGATCCAGGACCTGACCATGGCCGTCGCGGCAAAGTTCTACTCCATGGCCCGCATCCTGTTTGCGCCCAACCCGGAGCTGTGCGCGCTGCTGGAGCAGACCACGGGCCGGGAGTGTCACCTGATGCCGCGCGGCGTGGACGCCGAACTTTTTCATCCCACGAAACGCAAACGCAATCCCGCGGACCACGAACTGATTCTGGGGTTTGTGGGCCGGCTCTCGGTGGAAAAGAATGTAGCCCTTCTGGCCCAGGTGCAGCAGGAACTGGAGCGGATGGGGCAAGCGAACTTTCGCTTCCTCATCGTCGGCCACGGCGCCGAGGAGAGTTGGCTGCGCGAGCGGCTGCCGCGGGCCGAGTTTGCCGGAGTTTTGCGCGGGGAAGAGCTGGCCGAGGCCTACGCCAACATGGACTTGTTCGTCTTCCCTTCGCACACCGATACCTTCGGCAACGTGGTTCTGGAGGCTCTGGCCAGCGGAGTGCCGGCCATTGTGACCCCCGATGGCGGCCCTCCTACCATCGTCCACGATGGGGAGACCGGGCGGATTGTCTGCGATGAGGAGTTTGCCGCCGCGGCAGCCAGAGTTCTGGCCGACCCTGAGAAGCACGCCCGGATGCGGAGAGCCGCCAGGAACTACGCGCTCACTGCCAGTTGGGACTCCGTTTTCGAGGGCGTTTACGCGGCTTATGTGACGATGCTGCCGCAATGAGGTGCGCCTGGCTCTAAATCCCATTCCGTTCCGGTTTGCCCCGCTCGCCAGGGGTGTGCTAACCTTGATTTCTATGCCGTAGTGCGTGCGTAGTGGTGGTGTGTCTGCACGGATTTCGGCTTCCGGGACGGTTTCCGGGTGGGAAGGGCTGGCGTAGCTCAGCTGGTAGAGCATCTGATTTGTAATCAGAGGGTCGGGGGTTCAAATCCCTTCGCCAGCTCCACTTGAGAAATGCGGAAAACGGGAGCTGAAGCGGCAAAAGGTTTTGCCGGTGCTTGAGGGTTTTGGGCGCCGGATCTGTCCTCCGCGGTAATTCCACTGAGGTGCATGCTCCGATAGGCCGGAGGTTCTCCGGGCGGGGTTTGATGTGCTGAATTGGCGCGTTGTGCAGGGATGCGTTATGTCGCGCGCCAAAGTGAGTTGAACCGAGGAGAGCGGACGAGTTGGGCACAGGTGGCCGAGCGGTTAATGGCAGCAGACTGTAAATCTGCCGCTCTCTGGAGCTACGGAGGTTCGAATCCTCCCCTGTGCACCATGATTTGAGGGTTGCAATGCGCAGAAAGGCCTGACCTGTATGAAGCGGCTTTATGGCAGCAGGGCAGAATTGAAGCGCATGGAAGCGGGCCTTCACAGTACCGGTTCTGATTTGGACCGTAAGTACTGGGTGGCACTGGCGCTGTACGCGGTTTTGGCGGCGCTGGCTTGGTTTACGCTGGGCGCGGGCAAGGTTTTCGTGGCGGGCAGGCCGGTGGAGTTGCGGTTGCTTCCGCTGGTGGTTCTCGGCGGATTGGCTTTGCGTACAGTATTGGCCCGTCACGCGGAGAAGATTCGCCGCAGCGGGAACGGGGACGGCAATTAGAAGCCCCGGAGTTTGTAAGAGGGCTGATGTAGCTCAGTTGGTAGAGCACTCCCTTGGTAAGGGAGAGGTCACCAGTTCAATCCTGGTCATCAGCTCCAGAAGTTCAGCTATTAGCTGCTAGCTTCTAGCCTCTAGCTTGCAAGGTGGACGGATCGGCCTATGTGGCTGGCACCGGCGAGGATAGAGCTGGAAGCTAGTGGCTAGCGGCTAAAGGCTGTTTTGCGGGAGTAACTCAGTGGTAGAGTCACAGCCTTCCAAGCTGTTGGTCGCGGGTTCGAACCCCGTCTCCCGCTCCAGAGTTGGATAGAGGCGTTAGGGTTAGCGAGGACGAGGCAGGGAATGAAGTTTGAGCAGGCAGCGATCGCGGTGCAGGATGAGCAGGGGTACGCGCAGCTTCATGCGCGGATCGACGCGGCCTTCGACGCGGGGGATGTAGAGGTTTTTCTGAGCCGCCTGGGCAAGTTGAAGCTGCGAATTCGCAACTTCGAAGGTGCGTTGCAGGCCGGCCTGCTGGGCAAGGAAGCCGCGGAGCTTTACCGGGCGCTGCCGGTTTCTGATCAGGCTCTGACTCGCGAGCGCTACTTGCGGCTGGTGGAAGCGGTGCCGCTGGAACTGCGGCAGAGGTATCTCAAGGTGTACGCCTACTATTGAGGCGCGGGACACAATGGTTTGCGCTTTCTTGATTCAGACGGGCGCGACCGGAAAAAGTCTAACGGAAGGGACTGAAAGATTATGGCGAAGGAAAAGTTTGATCGCAGCAAGCCGCATGTGAACGTGGGAACGATTGGTCACATTGATCACGGCAAGACGACGCTGACGGCGGCGATAACCAAGGTGTTACAGAAGCACAATCCGAAGAACCAGTTCCGGTCGTTCGACTCGATCGACAACGCGCCGGAAGAGCGTGAGCGCGGCATCACCATCGCCACGGCGCACGTGGAGTACGAGACCAAGAACCGTCACTACGCGCACGTAGATTGCCCTGGTCACGCCGACTACATCAAGAACATGAACACCGGCGCGGCGCAGATGGACGGCGCGATACTGGTGGTTGCTGCGACCGACGGTCCCA
>PLOI01000157.1 GCA_003142015.1 Acidobacteriaceae bacterium
TGGGCCGTCAGCTCCACCAACAAATGGGTAGTTGCCGAGGGCGTGCGCGATCTTGGCATTCCCGAAGAGCGCATACTGGCCGCCGAGGTGCGCGTCGTTGCGGGCCTCATCACCACCGAAATTTTGGACGTGCCCACCGACGAAGGCAAGGCCGCGGCCCTCGCGCGTGTGGGTCTCACCTGCCCCGATGCGGTGTTCGGGAACTCCGTTCATGACCTGGCCATGCTCCAGATAGCGCGCAATGCCTTCCCGGTGAACCCGTCTCCGGCACTGCTCGAAGCGGCGGCAAAGAATGGCTGGGGCTACTTTCAGCCTGAGGCTGCCGAGGACGGCGAGGCTGCGGTGGGCGGCGAATCGCCCACTTCTGGAAGCTGAGCGCTTTCCCGGAAATATACGCGCCGTTTTTCACCCCAAATGGGCGGGAACACTCAGCTCGAACTCTGCAACCCTTTTGGTGCGCTTAAACTAGTGGTGTGGAAGAAGTTCAACCAAAATCCGATTCGCGACCTGCCGGTCCCGCGCTGCGCTTTGTTGCGGCGGCGCTGATTGTGCGCGGCGGCGAAGTGCTGATTGGTCAACGTCGTCCCGACCAGCCGATGGCGCTGCTGTGGGAGTTTCCCGGCGGCAAGATCGAGGCAGGCGAAAGCCCGGAGCAGGCCTTGGCCCGCGAGTTGAACGAAGAACTGGGCATCCAAGCCACCATCGGCCCGCCCGTCACGCGCATCCGCCACAACTACCGCCATGGCGGCGCCGTGGATTTGCAGTTCTTTGCCGTGCACGAGTTCACAGGCGAGATTGTCAATCACATCTACCATCAGTTTCGCTGGGTTCGGCTCGAAAACCTCTCCGGCTATGACTTTCTGGCTGCCGATAAGGGACTCATCCGCGACCTGGCTGCGGGCAAGCTGCTGTAGCGCGATATTCCTAGGACCGAGAATCTGGAGCCTGAGAAGCTTCCTTCATTTTGGAGCCGCAATCTGCGGTTCAAAATCGCCCAAACAGACCTGTAAAAAGCCCGTGTTTTTCGGCTCGAATAGGGCAAAAAGGCCGGGTCTTGAGGCAAAAAGCGAATTTTCCCGGTGATTTTCAGAGGTCAAATCTCACCCTGCGGGAGAATTCGGGCCCGGAGTTTTTCAAGCGACATTGATTCCAAACGGGTTAAAAATAATCTGCAATGTTTTAAGAGAAATTTATACCCCCTGGGGGTAGAGGGGGTGGGGGTACCTGGGGTATAAACCGGGAGGATTGTTGACAGAACAGACCGGGCACATCGCTGACGGATCTCGCACACTGGTCTCCTATCTGCGAGTGTGCGGCAACGGAGGGTTATTTTCTGCAAACCACCTACGGTGGGGCCAAGCGCATTCGGCAGAGCGGTATGGGTAAGGACCCTGCGATCCTTCCCAAATCTGAGAATTCGGATTTGGGACACCCGGCACTTGCCCCCACCGCAGGTGCTCAGGCGGCGAGCGGCCTGATCTTGCGCCGCTGCTTTTGCGATTCGATCCATAGGTCGTGCTGGACTTGAGCCTTGGAGAAGAAGTCAGGGGAGAGTCCCAGAGCCTCGCCGAGCCGGATGCTGAGGTCCATCGAAACTGAGGTGCGGCCATTCAGGATGCGGGAAACAGTGGCGCGCGCCACGCCGATATGTTCTGCGAGCTGCGTTGCGGTTCGGTTGCCGAGGAACTCTTGTAGTAGTTCGCCTGGGCTGGCCGGGTTGTGCATCATCGTCATGGTCGTTGCCCCCTTAGTGGTAATCCTGATAGTCCACGAGAATCGCGTCTTCTCCCTCAAATGAGAATGTCAGCCGCCAGTTGCCGCTGACGCTCACCGACCAGTGTCCTTTGAGGTCTCCCTTCAGCGGATGCCAGTCCCATCCATTCCGGTTCATATCCAGCGGCGTCGAAGCCAGATTCAAGGTGGTCAGCAGGATGCGTAATCGGGCTTCGTGTTTCGGCTGGATGCCCGCCTTTGAGCCGGTCCTGAAGAACTTCTCGATGCCGCGATGCCGGAATGTCCTGATCACAGCAGAAGTGTAACATATACGGTTACACTCGGTCTACGGGGCGGTGTGAGGCGTGATTGGATGGAGAGATTCTGCGATCCATGGAGCGAGCATTCGATCCGCCCCTACGGGGCGGGTTGTTTTGATTAGAAGCATTCCCAGGATTGCGCTGCGCTCCATCCTGGGCTATTCTCGGTCCCTCCCTCCGGGAGGAGAGCGGCGGTCGACTTGACGGGCGAGAAAACGAACCAGTCACACGAAGAAAATGCGTTCATGCGGTTAACCAGGCTTTGAGACCTGGGATTGAACTATCCGCATCAATGCGCTAATGCCCCGGAATCATACCCCAGAGCATCACCAATGTCATGCCGATGACGATGATGCTGGTGCCCCAGGCGATCACGTTCCAGAGGCGCGAATTTTTGTGCTCGCCCATCAGGTCCTGGCGATTGATGAGCAGCAGCATGAGAATGATGACGACCGGGAGCAGGACGCCGTTGAGCACCTGCGAGAGAATTGCAACGTTGATCAGTTGCGCGTCGGGCAGCACGAGCACAGTGGCCGCGCCGCCCACAATTAGCAGCGTGTAGAGCCAGTAGAAGAAGGGCGCTTCTTTGAAGCGCTTGTCCACGCCGGATTCGACGCCGAGGCCCTCGCAGACCGTGTAAGCCGTGGAGATGGGCAGAATCGAAGCAGCGAAGACCGAGGCGTTGAAGAGCCCGAAGGCGAAAAGGAGGAAGGCATAGTCTCCTGCCAGGGGGCGCATGGCTTCGGCCGCGTCCGAGGCCATCTGAATGGCGCCCATGCCATGCGCGAAGAGCGTGGCGGCGCAAGCTACGATGATGAACCAGGCGACGATGTCCGTGAAGAGACTGCCGACAATCACGTCCAGCCGCGAGGCCGCGTAGTCTTTGACGCGGATGCCTTTCTCGACGATGGATGATTGGAGGTAGAACTGCATCCATGGCGCAATGGTGGTGCCCACCACGCCGATGGCCATATACATGTAGGCCTTGTCGCTCCAGACAGATTTCTGCGGCAGCTTGACCGTGGCCCACAGGGCGTCGTGCCAACTGGGCTGCGAGAGTACGCCGGCAAAAATGTAGGAGATATAAACCAGCGAGGCGATGATGAATATTTTTTCCGTGCTTTTGTAGCTGCCGCGCACCACCATGTACCAGACCAGGCCTGCGCAAAAAGGCACACTGATGAACTTGGTGACGTGAAAGAGGTGCATGGAGCCGGCGATGCCGATGAACTCGGTGACCACGTTGGTGTAGTTGACCACCACCAGCAGCACCATGAGTACAACGGTGAGCCGCAGGCCGAACTCCTCGCGGATCAGGTCGCTCAAGCCCTTGCCGGTGACCACGCCCATGCGGGCGCACATCTCCTGCACCACAATCAACGCGATGGTGATGGGAATGATGGTCCACAGAAGGGTGTAGCCGTATTGCGCGCCTGCCTGGGAGTAGGTGAGGATGCCGCCGGAGTCGTTATCGACGTTGGCCGTAATGAATCCGGGGCCGAGGACGGCCAAAAACAGCATGATCCGGATTCGCCAACGCTTAGCCATGCCCGCCGGTTCCTATTGTGGAGTCATTGAGATTTCCTCCCTGACCATAACAGGCCGGGGGGCCAGGCGCGAAGTTTGATGGTTGTGCTGCCGCGATGAAGTTTCAAGAGAGGGGGTTGACGGGGCTTGATTATCTTGGTACATTGGTACGCGTGTACCAAGAGGGTCCAAATGACGCAAGAACAGCAAAATCGCGAACCTGTCGTAGTCGAACGCGTGCAGACCGGGGTGCGGATGGAAAAGCGCCTATTAAAGGTGCTCAAGGCTGTCGCCGAGCTGAAGGAAATGACCCTCGGTGATCTGCTGGAGGGTATCGTGCTTCATGCTTTCGAGGGCAAACTGGTTCCCTTCTCTCCGCAAACGCTGAAGGAGATCGAGCAGTTCAAGTCAATTTACGGGATGAATTTGAAGGCCGCTGACAGCCACAACTTGAAGGAGCGGAAACGATAAAGGCTGTTCGGAGTGAAAGGCGTTCCGGTGGAGGCTAGTGGCTTCCCACCCCAGATCACCCCAACGACGAAGACCTGTCGTTGGGGACCCCTAGCCGCAAGAAGAAACGGAAATGATGGGGCACCCGGAACCCGGCGGGCATCCGACAGAACTGTAGTTATAAATATCCCACCTTAACCAATTCGCAAAGAACACGAATTGGCGAAGGTGGGGCACCCGGAGTTTAGCTGGTTGGGCGGTCAGGCTGTGGCGAAGATTGGATAAGCCTGCTCGTCCGCGGTTTCTTCGGCGCTGAGGCTCAGCAGGGACGCAACCACGTCGGCGGCGCTATAGGATGCGCGGNNGGCTCGACGGAACCATCCTTGCGCGTCTGCTGGTGGCCGATGTTGGCCATCAAAGCGTTGCACAGGCACTTGCGCCCCACCGTCTCCTCGATATTGCCACCCTTGGCCACGTAATTGGCCACCGGCTCGGCTGAGCAGCGATAGCCGATTTTGCCCTCCGGCGTGGCGTAGGACTCACGCAGCAGGCCAATGTCACATACCCGTGTCCGCGCCGCGGCTACTTCTGGATCGGAATACGAGCCTTGCAAGAGCGCCACCTTGAATGGGAATCCAGTAGGCGAAGCGAGCGGATCGGTGAAGACCTCACCCGTGCCGGTGGCTGCCTGTGCCAGAAGCGAATTTTTCAGATCGGGACGCAGGCCGGACTCGAGGGTGAATGCAAATGCGGTGCCCACCTGCACACCGGCTGCACCCTGATCGAGCGCCTCGCGCACTTTTTCCGGGCTTCCGTATCCGCCGGCCAGCCAGAAGGGCACGCCCAGCGCACGCATGCCGGCAATATCAACCTCATCGCGCTCACCGTAGATGGGTTCGCCAGCCTCGTTGAGCTGCAGCTTGCCGCGCGGAGGCGCATTGTGGCCGCCAGCCGTAGGGCTTTCGACTACAAATCCGTCGACGCGTCCGTTGGCGCGGCGCAGGATGGAGGTAGCGAGGGTATTGGAACTGACAATAGCCAGGAAGCGCGGCCGGTGGAGCAATGGAAGCGGGCCTTCCGCGTAATCGAAAGGATCGAAGTTCATGGCCGTGTCCTGCCCTTGTGCCGCGCCGGTAACCGCCAGCCGGTACTCGGCCGGATGCTGTGCGGCAAGCGCGTCAAGGACGCCGGGAATGTGCAGCGGAATGCCCGCGCCCATCAGCACGTAGCCGACGCCGGCCAACATTGCGCCGTAGATGGAGGACATGTGCGGCATCTGCACCTTCTCCAAAAAGTTGATGCCGACGGGATTCTTGTGGCCTTCACGCGCCAGATAGACCTCGACAAAGTTGCTCACAATGCACAGCTCGACCACCTTGCGCAGGTCGCGGCGCTGGTGCATGGGCATGAGCGGATAGGGCACGCCCACGGCTTTGCCGCCAGGGATGTGGTACTCCTCCCAAATGCGCTTGGCCATCTCGGGAAACGGGAAGGCATCGAGGCCGCGGCGCAT
>PLOI01000004.1 GCA_003142015.1 Acidobacteriaceae bacterium
GGCCTCCAGCCAGTTCCCAGGGGTTCTGTGGGGCAGGCTGCGGGGCTTCACGGCCCGCCAGGCGGTCATAGACGTAAAGATCGCTGGTGGTGCCCAACGCCTCGTTATATAAATCGACAGCGCCGAGCAACAGCTTTAACTCTTCTGTGAACCGGTGAATCGCGTGCAAGTGGGTGGCCGTGGCAGGAAGCTCAAATTGGGGCGTTTTAATGAACTTCTGATGACCGCGGTCCAGTAGCCGGGTCACCTGGCCCCCTACCAGCGCTCCGGGAGCAACGGCAAAGGCGAATGGCGTGTTTTGAACTTTGGCTCGGGCCTTGAGCTGGGGTCGAGCCACCAGAACCGCTCCGGCACCGTGCTTGCTGACCAGGACACCGCCTGCAACTTCGGCGTACGGCGCCACATCGAAGGAGTGCGCGCGCAAGGTCTCCAGAGTCTGATCGAAGTTCGGATTACGGGATTTTCGGCTCACGGCTGCCTTCCAATCTGCGAGGATGTTGAAGAACGATTTTCTTCGTCCTCTCAAATCTCGCACAACAACGGCGCAGGCCGCAATTTTCGATGGAAATAAAGACTCCGCAATCACAACCCGGATCGTCGCTGCCCAAGCGCATCGGCAAAGCGAAGCGTGTGCAGTCTGCCCGGCTGAGCGCGCCGGTTTACGCGGCGATCCGCGCCCATGGCGAAGAAACTTACCCGAACGAGTGCTGCGGCGTTTTGCTGGGCCGGATTTCCGCAGGCGAGGGCTGGCAGATAGAGGCTGCCGCGCGCGCAGGCAACGCCCGTGCCGACGCGGCGCACAACCGTTACGAGATAGCGCCCGCGGAGTTGGTGAAGATTGCACGCGAAGCGCGCGGCCTGCGTATGGAGATTGCCGGGTTTTACCACTCCCACCCCGACCACGCGGCTCAATGGTCGCTGACCGACCTGGCCGAGGCCCATTGGCTGGGTTGCTGCTACGTCATCACGAGCGTCGCGCACGGCAAGGCTACCGCGACCAACTCGTTTTTGCTGACAGGCGAAAGCGAGGAGGAGAAGCGATTTGAGCAACAGGCAATTGAGTTGGGGGACGTCTGTGGGTAAGGGAGGGTGGTCGGCAGCTCCGCAATAACCAAGTTGTAATTTCCGGTTAGCCGGTCATACGACCGGAGCGCACCAAGATCAAATCGGGATCTTACAATTTCGGTTCAACGAACAACGTGGAAAGTGCGTTTCCAGCGCGTGTCT
Source organism: Acidobacteriaceae bacterium (assembly GCA_003142015.1). Classification (GTDB taxonomy): domain Bacteria; phylum Acidobacteriota; class Terriglobia; order Terriglobales; family Acidobacteriaceae; genus Telmatobacter. Next base: position 1,228 of record PLOI01000004.1, read on the forward strand.
GGGAAGAAATGCACCAGAACGTGGCCGATCCACGCGAGCTTGTGACCGAATCCTGTTTGTTCAAGTTGTCCCTCTCTGGCCTTGAACGACCAATAGTTGAACAGCGGACGGCCAAGTATGTTGGCGCGCGGCACGAAGCCCCAGTAGCGCGAGTCCAGGCTGTTGTGCCGGTTGTCGCCCATCATGAAATACATGCCGGGTGGAACCACTAGGTCGCCGTCCTGGATATAACTCGAGAAAGTCACGGCCCACAACTCTGTTGCCCCAGGCACCCCGGCTGGAGGTACTGCGGGGAAATCGTCGAGGAACTCGTTGAAGTTATCCGTCGTCGTTGGCTGCGCAAATCCCGCAGGCTGTGCGACACCATTAACAATCACAATGCCGTTGCGTAGATGAATATGATCTCCCGGTACGCCAATCAACCTCTTCACCAGGGGAGTGTATTGTGGTGTTCCGTCGGCGTCAGTGGCATCAATACCAGGCTGATTGACGGGCTTGTGGAAGACCACGATATCGCCGCGCCTCGGCTCGCGATACCTGATGAGCGGCATCCACGAAGCGGGCGGCATTAGCGTGATCTGGTCGACGACTAGGTGATCGCCTACAAGCAACGTGTTCTCCATCGAACCTGACGGAATGACGTAGTTCTGAGCCAAGAAGGTCAGAATGAACAGTCCCACCACCAGAACTGAGCAAATGCTGGCCAGCGCCTCGAAAGGAGTCTCTTCCCGATTGATGTTGGCGGAAGCTGCGGGCTTCGTTGAAACAGGAGAAATCTTCGTCGCTGGACTCATCCAAAGGCTCCTCAGGAAAGCTGGCGAGCCCCAGGGCGTTCGCAGCGGTCACTTCAAAAGGGACGATTTCATGTACGTTCGACTGTCGTCGAGTTCGCGTCTTGACCAGAGTCTATCAAATCCCTGTGCAACGTAGAATTATCCGGATGATTCGGAGTGCGAGCGGTTAGTCGGCAATCCGGACAGAACCCCTCCTTTTGCGAGTTCTGTCCGATTTGCCGGTCATCCGAGACCTAGAAAGAGGAGATTGCTGCTAGGCACCGCGACCACCGTCTGGGCCTCGTTCTGGGAACTGGGCATCTGGAACCCGGTGATCGCGCTGGCCATCCGACTTCGATTAGGGGCTCTACATTGATCGCGAAATTGCAGCAAATGATTTGTTGCCGCAGAGTCACTTCCCCTGCGGCTAGATTGACTGCGGAAAAAGTTCTGGACTTGATCCGAACTCCCGAAAAGCATCCCTCAGGGCCTAAAGGCCACGTTTTTTGCGGCACTTACGGCACGACTAAAGTCCTGCCCTGACACAAGGCAGGTTATTGAAACGGGTTCTACGAGTTTTTCGTCAGCCTGTGAAGTCGTGCCCTTTCAAACCAACGAGTTTTTCCGCAGCCTGTGAAGCCCGCGGTGATTTCGTTGGCGTTATGCGGGGGTTGAAACCCCCGCCTCCCTCCGCAGCGAGAAATTTCTTTACATTTCTGCGGTTGGGCCGCTCTAATTACAGCCACTTGGAGCTTACGCGCTTCCCCGGCTTCCCCCTCCCTAGCGTCCGATCTCCGAGCAAACCAAGGAGGTTTTACACATGAACAAGCTCAGCCCCTTTCTGTTGGGACTGTCCCTCGCGGCTGCTGGTGGTTCGCTGGCCGCGGCGCAAGACCAAACCCCGCCCGCCGTTTCGGCGCCCAAGTACATGCAGGTCATTGTGGAGTACACCAAGCCCGGCAAGGGCGGCATGGCCCACGACAAGACAGAGAGCGCCTTTGTCCAGGCCGCAACCAAGGCCAACTTCCCAATCCACTACATCGCCTTCAACGCGATGTCCGGCAAGCCGCGGGCCATCTTCATCTCACATTTTGACTCTTTCGATGCGGTGCAAACGGCGAACAAGGTTTTCGCTGACCCGGCCAACGCGGAGGAGTTCGAGCGCATCAACACAGACGATGGCGAGCTGGTGGAAAGCATCAATCAGTTGTTCTTCAAATACGTGCCCGAACTGAGCTTCCATCCCCACGGACCTAACCCTCATGCCCGTTATCTGGAAGCCCGCATCGTGCATGTTCGTCCCGGTCACGGGAAGGATTTCGAGGACCTGGTGAAGGTGTGGATTGCCGCCAACGACAAAGCCGGGAGCAGCAACCACTGGGGCGCTTACCGCATTGAGTACGGTGAGCAGATAGGCTCCTACGTCTTCCTCACCACCGACGAATCCATGGCCGATATCGACAAGAGTTTCGCGGAAGCGCCGAAGTTCACGGCGGTTCTGAGCGAGGCCGACAGAAGGGATGCTCGCGAACTGCGCACTGAGGCCATCGACACTGACCGGTTTGAGCTGTACTCCGTCAATCCCGCCCAGAGCTACCCCCCCGAAGAGTTCGTGAAGGCTGATCCTGATTTCTGGACTCCGAAGGCTGCCGCCAAGCCTGAGGCGGCGGGAAAGAAACCGAAACACAACTAGCTTTGCTCCACACACAACCCTGGGTAATGCACGAACGGCTCCGGAATCCACGGAGCCGTTCGTATTTGTTAACCTGTATTCGAACGGTAAATACGTATGGGACTGGCCAGGCGAGCACGCCTTCGCGCAGAAGATTGAATGAATCCCAACTGCAACATCAACATGAGAATTGGACTCCATGACCACCACGACTGAGCCGACCGCGCTGCCCGAACTGACCACCGAAGACCTCTCCCGCTACTCGCGCCACCTGATCCTGCCCGAGGTGGGCATGGAGGGCCAGCAGAAACTGAAGGCCGCACGCGTACTTTGCGTGGGCACCGGCGGACTNNATCATCCACTCGACCAAAGACATCGGACGCAAGAAACTTGACTCGGCGGAAGAGAAGCTCACCGCGCTCAATCCGGCGATCCGCATCGTCAAGCACGAGACCATGCTCACCAGCGCGAACGCAATGGAGATTCTGAAGGACTACGACATTGTGGCCGACGGCACAGACAACTTCCCCACGCGCTACCTGGTCAACGACGCCTGTGTGCTGCTGGGCAAGCCAAACGTCTACGGGTCGATTTTCAGATTTGAGGGCCAGGCCAGCGTCTTCGCCACCGAGCAGGGACCGTGCTACCGCTGCCTCTATCCCGAGCCGCCGCCGCCAGGCCTGGT
>PLOI01000159.1 GCA_003142015.1 Acidobacteriaceae bacterium
GAGCCGAGCAGAATGCCGTCCGCCTGCTCCATCTTTTCGATCAGAGCGTTGCCCATATCTCCGGTTTGCGAGCACCTGCGGTTCTTTTTTGTGGAACACTTGCGGCAGGCGAGACAGCCGTGAATCTTCGCCCCGCTCAATTCAATGAGTTCGGTCTCGATTCCTTCTTTTTCAAGCTCCTTCAAAACGTAGCGCAGCAGGATGGCCGTATTTCCACCTTTGCGGGCGCTGCCGTTCAAAGCAACAACTTTTGTATGAGTTCCGTTCATCGTCAACTTTCTCCTCATCCGGCCTCCGCGCAAGTTGCCGGATGACCGTGATTCCCCACTCTCCATTCTGCTCCTTCGGCAGCATTTTTTCTGCTTTCATTGACCGCGAAAACCTGACCGCCTTCAAAGGCAACGACGCCGCCAAACGCTTTGTGGATGAACTGAACCGCGCCGAAGACGCGCTGCAAAACGCGCGCAAGCAGTCCGCCGTTCTGGAGCAGCAGAAGAACGCCGCCGTCGACAAGCTCAACCAGTTGATTGCCGCGCTAAGTTTCGATTGGGATGTTAAGCCGGAGAAATAAAAGGCTCTGGAACTATTCAATCAAAGCTGTGTGTCCCAGGTCTCGCCCTTGAGACCTGGGACAAGCTCAACCGTTCACGCCCGTCCGGTCATCGCATACAGAATCGTCCGCGCGGTCGAGTCTTCGTCGGCATTCGAGCTGATCATCAGGTCGTAGAGGTGGGGATTGGTCCAGTGCTTGCCGAAGTATTGTTGAAGGTACTTGGCGCGCTCTTCATCCACGCTGCGCATGCGCTGTTCGATGTTGGCGCCCTTCTCCAGGCGGCAGCGCAGGCGCGCCACTCGCTCCTGGCACGATGCGTAGACAAAGACGTGGAATACGTCGTGCTTGTGTTGCAGCACGCACTGCGAACCGCGGCCGACAATCACGCAATTGCCCTCAGTGTGCGCCTCTTCGATGATCTTCTGCGAGATTTTCACCATCTCCTGGGCGTCAAAGACTGAGTTCTCGCCCAGTTCCAGGCCGGCGGCCAAAGCAGCCGAGCGCATGGCCTGCTGGTTGATGCGTCGCAGCCAGGAATCCACGTGCTCATCGTAGTGGCGCACCACATTCGAATCCACGTGGGCCGCATAGGCGATGGCGTCGATAATGTCACGGTCCAACAGCTTCCAGCCGAGCCACTCGGCGATGGTTTGCGCAATGCGCCCGCCGCCGCTGCCGAACTCCCGATTGACTGTCAATACGCGGTATTCCACGTTTCCCCTCCGCAATGCCGGTAACAATCCACTTTATTCCTCTCCGGGCGTTCTTTCCAATTCATTCCGCGCTGCGCCATTGTTCATCTTCGCCCGGGCGCGTTCTTCATTTGCGTCGCCAAGTTGTTGTTTAAGAGTAATTTGAGAAAGCCATCCAGCGTACTTGAATGCAAGACTCCTGTGTCGGGCCGAAAAATCGGTTACTTTGTTGGAAACTTTGGTGCCATGGGAGTTATACAAAATCTCGCGTAGAGTGTGTGTAGTCCGTTTGGGCAGGGATGCCACTTATGGAAACTTCAAAATCCGCGTTACGATCCTCGCCTGCTTCTTCCCGCAAAGCAGCTCAGCAGCAGGAAGTGCGCTGTGCGGTGCGTTTCCCGCTTAAGTTGCCTGTTGTATTGTCAATCGACAAGGAAGAGATTGCCGCTCTTACCCGGAATGTTTCCGCCAGCGGCGTCGCTTTTGAGATGAACAGCTCGGTTCAGTCAGGGCTGCTCATCCATTTTTCCTTACGTATGCCAGGTGCAGTTTTGGGTACCCCGCACGATGTGCTGGTTCATTGCCGGGGACGTGTGGTACGCTGCTCGAAGAACCAAAGTAACTATTTGGCTGCCGCCACCATCGACGAATATCAATTCGCCGAGCAGTGACAGCCGGAGCGGGCCGGGCAAAAACCACTTTCTGGCTTGGCAAGAAGCAATGATGGATCACTTGGATGACTCTCCCGAAGGCGAAGTTCACGGCGCTCCGGTCAAACCGGGCACCATCCGGGTAATTCTTGCCGATTCCCTGGCGATTTACCGCGTCGGTATTCGCAAGGTTTTCGCGCTCGAGGACGATCTTCGCGTCGTCGCCCAGGCCGATTCCATCGAGAATCTGCGCTCAGCCATCGAGCGCTATCCCACTGACATTGTGCTGCTTGAGGGCAGTCTGCTGGCCGGCACGGCCAACGTCATCCCCGAGTTGCTGCGCGTTGCCCCCGACGTGAAGCTGATTGTGCAGGCCGTTGCGGCCGACGAGAGCCAGACCGTCGAACTTTACCGGCGCGGCGTTCGCGGCATCGTCAGCCGCTCCATCTCCCCCGATCTGCTGGTTCGCTGCGTTCGCCGCATCGCCGCCGGAGAAACCTGGATCGACAATCAATCGGTCAGTTGGGTCATCGAGGCTTATCGCGCCCAGGCTTCTGCCCTGGTCAACCCCCGCACCCAGCCCAGGTTATCGCCTAAGGAGATGGCCATCATTACCTGCATCACCCAGGGCAAGCGCAATAAGGAGATCGCCTCCCAGTTGGGTACCACCGAGCAGGTGGTCAAAAATTATCTGCGAAAAATCTACGACAAGCTGGGAGTCAGCGACCGGCTTGAACTCGCCCTCTATTGCCTGCACAACAAGATTATTCAATCCGATGCGGATGAGGAATCGATGGCGCAGAAGCTTGTGAGCCAGTAACCGGATTTTTCTGCCTGCACTGTGCTGTCTTCTACTCTCGAGCCAATACCGATCTCTGCGGTGCCTCGTTGTGCTTGCGGGCCAGTTCCAGCAAGCGAATCAACTCCTCCAGCTCCCCTCGCTCCAGATGCCCCAGCAGCTCCCTTGGAAGTGATAGAATCGCCGGGTCCATCTCACGCAGCAATGCAAGCCCAGCCTCGCTGATCACGGTCCGGACCACGCGACGATCCTGAGAGTCGCGCTTCTGGCGGATGAGCTTGAGCGCCTTCAGCCGCTTGAGCAGGCGCGTAATGTCCGGCTCGGCGGTAATCATGCGGCTGCCGATAGCCGCGCAGGTCAGCCCGTTCGGCTGCGCCCCGCGCAGAATCCTCAGCACGTTGTACTGCGTCGAGGTCACGCCCCAGTTGCGCGTCTTCACGTGAAAAGCGCGGTTCAGGCAGTCGGAGGTGCGCAGCAGATTCAGCAGAGCCTCTTCCTCCAGGCTTGCAAAGGGGCGTTCCTGCACGATTTCCCGCTTCAGTCCTGCCATCGGCAGCCTCTTCCCAACCGTGTCCGGAGCGGGTTGATTCTCCCTCGATAAAATCCAGACAAATACAAGTGCCCCACCCTTGCCAGGTGTTTGCCTTTGCGGCAAAGGTGGGACCTGCTTACTGCTTGATGATTTCCAGTTCGATGATCAGTTTGACATCGTCCCCCACCAGGGCCGCGGGGAACTTGGTCCCAATCCCGTAAGCGGTTCTGCTGAGGGTGGTGGTAGCTGTGAAACCGGAGTGCGGCTTATGGTCCATCATGCCTTCTACCGGAGTGCTGGGGCCTTCCACATCGAGCACCACGGGCAAGGTGACGCCGTGCAGGGTCAGGTTGCCGTTCACGGTCAGCTTGCTGCCGTTCTTCACAACGCCGGAACTGGTGAAGGACGCGGTGGGGAACTTGGTAACGTCGAAGAATGCAACGGATTTCAGGTCCGTGTCACGGGCCGGCTCGCCGGTATCCACGGTAGACGTGTCGATGGTGACAGTCACCGTGGACTTGGTGATATCAGCCTCGTTGAAAATCAGCGTGCCGGTTACTCCGCCAAAGCGCCCATGCACGTTCGAGACGCCTCCGTGGCGGATGGTGAAATTCACTCCACTGTGGGCAGGATCGGTGGTCCAGGCTGAGGTTTGCGCCATGGCAAGGGGAGCCACCAGCGCTAGAATGCCAGTTACAAGTGTCAAACGCTTCATCGTTTCATCCTTTCGTTGCCGGCCGCGGGGCCGCTTTTTCGGTTGCCGGCAGAGCCAGGAGAGCACTCGCCGGGGGAGCGGGATCAGGGAAGCAACCCGAGGGTCCCGCGGAAAACTCTGTTGTGCATGTTGGATGCGGGAGAGTAAATGTTCGTTACAACAAATATTTTTCTTTTTTCCGCCGTGCTTGAATTGCGCCAATGTGAGCGATTTGGTACAAATTCTCTAGTCCCCAATCTTTGTTTCCTGGTTCCTCTTCCCCGTCCCCTGCTATCCTCCCGTTAATGTCCGTTCTGAGTGACTTCCGCCGCCTCACCCGGCCCCAGCGCCACACCTTCCTGGCAGGCTTCCTCGGCTGGACGATGGACTCGCTCGATTACTTCATCCTCATCCTCTGCGCTCCGGCCATCGCCGCCGAATTCCATACGCGCCCCTCGGCCGTGATGGGAGCGGTTTTCTTGACGCTGGCTTTCCGGCCGGTAGGCGCGGTGCTCTTTGGCGTACTGGCCGACCGCTATGGCCGCCGCCCGGTGCTGATGGTGAACATCCTCAGCTTTTCCGTGATCGAGCTGGCCTGCGGCTTCGCGCCCTCGCTTGGCGCGTTGCTGGTGCTGCGCGCGGTCTTTGGCCTGGCCATGGGTGGCGAGTGGGGCGTGGGCGCGGCGCTGGTCTTCGAGACTCTGCCCGCCGAGGGCCGCGGTGGATTCAGTGGCATCTTGCAGGAGGGCTACGCGCTGGGTTCCATCCTCGCCGCGGGCATTTACGCTCTCTTTTTCCATGCGATTGGCTGGCGCGGGCTCTTTATCCTGGGCGCGACTCCGGCCTTGCTGGTCTTTTATGTGCAGGCGCGCGTGGCTGAGTCGCCGGTCTGGCTGGAAGGGAAACGCAAGCGGCTTGCCTTGGCCGTCGGAGGCGTACGGCCATCCAGGCTGTCAACCGATTGGGCCAGCCTGCGAGCCTTCCTGCCCACATTCCTTTTTCTTGTGCTGCTGATGACCGCCTTCATGAGTTTTTCGCACGGCACCCAGGACGTCTATCCCACATTCCTCGCCACTCAAGCCAAGCTCACGCCTCAGATTGTCGGCCTCATCGGCGTGCTCTACGGCTTCGGTTCCATCGCCGGCGGCATTGTTTTTGGCGCACTCTCTGAGAAGTGGGGCCGCAAACGGGCCATTGTCACCGCCGCGCTGCTGGCCATTCCGGTGATTCCCCTCTACGCGTACGGCCACTCGGCGCTCACGCTGGGCATCGGCGCGGTGCTGATGCAGTTCATGGTGCAGGGGGCGTGGGGCGTGGTGCCGGCGTATCTCACCGAGTTGTCGCCGGCTCCTGTGCGGGCCACGGCGCCGGGCCTCGCCTACCAATTGGGTGGCCTCATCACTTCCTGGAACGGCAAGGCGCAGGCTCTAGCCGCAGAGCACACAGGCAACTATCCCGCCGTGCTGGCAATTACGGTAATCGTGGTAGCGCTGACGCTTGCCGGGCTCGCGCTCTTGGGCCGCGAAGCCAAGGGCCGTCAGATGATCGCGGTGTGACGCAATTACGGCAAACCGCGCTTAAGATCTATACTTCTGAGGACATTGGCTAGGGGCGAGAAAGTGGCTATGCGAGATCGCTTCAACTGGTTGTTGCCGTTTTATGCCGCAGTCGGCGCATTGTTCCTGTTTGTCCCATTCATCACAACCTTTGGCTACGATGGTGGAGAGTTTTTATACGTTCTTCTTGCTATCCCGATCATCAGCATCGCTTTGATCGTCCTCGCTTTTTTCAAAAGAGGACGCTTGCGGCTTGCAGTCTTGTCGATGCTGGTTGTCTTTTGGGCTTCCTCCTGGGGCTTATTGAAGAATGCTCTGGAAGTACGTTCTGAGGTTCGATGGCTTTTTCTTTCGAGACATTACAAAGCTAAGGTTTTGGCAGAACCTGTCCCCGCAAACGGAGAACTGAAGCATATCGAATGGGATGGGTGGGGATTTGCTGGAGCTGGCGACACTGACGTTTTTCTTGTATATGACCCGAGCGACTCGCTGTCGGCAGCGGCGAAGAACCAAGCCCCTGGGAAATTCAACGGCATTCCGTGCGAGGTCTATAAAATTCGCCGTCTGGAGAGCCATTATTACACCGCGCTATTTTACACCGATACTAGTTGGGACCAATGTAATTAGTACGGCATGAATCTAGATCAGGGTTGTCCCCTGTTGCCGCCCTTGCCGCCTACCGCTGATACAACCCAATCAGCTCCCCGCGCGCCAGGATGTGGCCTTGTATGGCGGCTTCGACCTGCGCACGCGTCGCGCCCACGGGCAGATTCAACTTCGCATCCAGCGCATATAGCGTGAAGTGGTAATGATGAGCTGAATTCCCTGGAGGACAGGGCCCACCATAGCCGATCTCGCCAAAATCGTTGCGTCCCTGTCGCGGGCCGTCCGTAAGTTGGCC
>PLOI01000134.1:0-274 GCA_003142015.1 Acidobacteriaceae bacterium
CTTCGCTCGGAACCGGCGTCAACCCAGAGAGCTGAAACTCGGTCACCTCCGGCGGAACCTCGGCTGAGGCGGCGTTGGCGGCCGCGGCGATGGCTTCGCTGACCACGTTGATCACGAACTCATGGGTTTCCTCCACGTTGCGCAGCGTGTCTTTACGCGTACCGGGCCAATGGCCAGCCTCTGCCGAATCGGCGGGCCGCAGCGATGGGCAGAACAGCACCGTGGGCGGCACGGCGCCTACGCCGCAGAAGAAGCTGAAAGGCGCCAGGTTGGC
>PLOI01000134.1:309-6968 GCA_003142015.1 Acidobacteriaceae bacterium
GCGTTATGATTCTGGTGCCTGCGCCGAAATTCGTCTGCTGGTAACATTGCATGATGCACAATCAATAGTAGGAGAACTGTCTTGCCGCGCATTCACTTTCACCAGCAACTCGCCGAACTCAAGGACAAGCTCCTGGCCATGGCTGCCCTCTCGCAGCAAGCGGTCGAGTCCGCGGTAGACGCTTACCTGCAGCGCGACAAGGGCCTGTGCAAGTACGTCAAGCAGAATGAGAGAGCCATTGACACCGCGCAGCGCGATCTGGACGAGATGGCCTATGAACTGCTGGCCAAGGAGCAGCCCATGGCCATCGATCTGCGTTTCATTCTCGCTGTCATCAAGATCAACGGCGACCTGGAGCGGATCGGCGATCAATCCATGGGCATTGCGCGCCGCACCAAGGAGATGCTCAAGCACGAAGAGATCGAGATGCCCGTGGATTTTGCGGCCATGGGCGAATTTACCGGCCGCATGATCCGCTCGTCGCTGCAATCGCTGATGGAAGGCGATGTGCGGCTGGCCGAGGAGGTGCGTGAGATGGACGACGAAATCGACCGCATGAACCGCCGCGCCAACGCCGACCTCCTCCAACTCATCCAGGAGAACCCGGCCTATACCCAGCAGGCGATAAGCGGCATCCTGGTCGCGAAGCACCTGGAACGGATCGCCGACCACGCCNNTGGATTGAGGAAGAGCAGGGAACACCCGCTTCCCGCTTCCTTACTTGTCGGTTAGATCGGGCAGCCCGGCATCGGTAGCCGCCGGCAGCGTGTGCGTGTTCCACCACTGTTCCAGCAACAGATTCCAGCGGTCGCCGCGGCCAACCCACAGTTGCGTAGCGCGGTCGTAACGGGCCTGGTTGATCTCCAGCCAGTAAGGCCGGTTGTCGCGCAGCCACGCCTGCCGGTAGAGTCCGCCCAACAGCGCGTAGCCGTCGCGAATGTCTTCCAGGAGCCCGTTGTTCGATCCGATGGTCCACAGCTTCTCCTCCACCTCGTCCCTGTGGCTCTTGTCGGCGGGCAGCGACAGCGCCTCGCCGTAGAGCGCCGCGGCCTCGTCCGCTGCCTGAAATTTGAGGCCCACAAAATCGATGCGTCGCGCGCCCAACTCCATCGCGTCCAGCGCCTCCGGATTTTCCAGAGTGCGATTCTCTGCGCTTGCCGCGGCCCTGGCCTCGGCCAGGAGCGCAATGGCGCGCTCGGCGTGCAGGCGCAACTGGCTCTCGACCGGCCGCAGCTTGGCCCCCAGGCGCTGTCCCTCCGGCGAAAAGGGATCGATCCAGAAGTAGCCGTCCGCGGCGTCGCGCAGGCCTGCCTGCCTGAATGCGTCGTGGGCGGCCATCAGTTCGCGCTGCGCCTGGCTGATCTTGCCCGTTGGATCGCGATGAAACGCCAGCCCATACGAATCCGTAAACGCGCCCTCTGAGCTTTCCCCCGCCTGCCAACCCGCCGCCGCGCCAAACAGCACGCCAAACCAGTTCTCGTCGAAGATGCCCTCGCCGTCATCGTTCCACACTGTGTTTATTACGCCCGTAGAACCCAGCGCCTGGCCGTCGCGCACAAAGGCGCGAATGTTGCCCAGCGCCTGGTTGTTGTTGGGGTAAAGGCGATTCCAGTTGGCCACGCCGGGCGCTACCCAGGTCTCCAGGCCCGCCTTGGTAAATGGCTCGATGATCGGCTTGAAATTCGGCTTGGCGTCGTACTCCCAGGGCACGGCGATCATGTCCTTGGGCAGGGTGCCCACCAGTTCCGGCGATTTGACCGCGATGTCGCCCCAGAAAACCAGCCGTTTGTGGTTGGGTTCCAGCGTCGCGTGAATCTGCTTGAGGAAGTCGATGTAGACCGCGCCTAGCCCCTGTTGCTCGACCTGCTCGCGCGTCTTGCCCAGGCCCAGCTCAAAGGTTTCGTCGGCGCCGATATGCGCGTAGGGGCCGGGAAAGACCTTGGCCAGCTCACCGAACCAGCTTGCGATCAGCGGCAGCGTGGCCGAGTCGCCCGGCGCCAGCACCGAGCCGTGCGCCGTCTCGCCCAGCGGTGAAAACTGTTCGAACTTCAGCAGATGGTGCAGGTGGCCGAAGGACTCCTGCTCGGGGATTACGGTGATGTGGTATTGCGTCGCGTATGTTACCAGTTCGCGGGCCTCATCGGGGCTCATCGCGCCGCCGGGGAAGGCCGCCACCGGCGACGAGGCGTAGGCGAAGGTGTGCTCAAAGTAGGGCGAAAAGATGTTCACCTTGTAAGCCGCCAGCGTGCGAATCTCGCGCTTGAGAAACTCCATGGTCGGCAGCGGGCCGCGCGACCAGTCGTCACTCAGTCCGCGATGCGCCATCGCCGGCCAGTCGCGCAGCGTGGGCGCCAGCAGCACCGCGTCCTGGCCGCTGCCGCGAATCAACTGCTTCACCGTCTGCGCCCCGTAGAAGATGCCGGCCGAGGTTTCGGCGATCACGGCCAGGCCGCCCTGCCCGTCTGGCACGATGATGTAGCCCTCGTCGTGCATCGCCGCATCGAATGTCAGATGGTGCTGCGCCAGCAGCGCCTGGGCCGGCGCGCTCTCCGCCCGCTCCAGCCGGATAAACGGAGCATCCTCCCGCACCGCTCTTTTTCCCAGGCTGTCCTCGATCAGGTCTTCAACCGCAAACTGATCCTCCGCATTCTTCTCCGAGGTGACGAAAAATCCGATTCCTCCGATAGCAATCGCCTGAACAGCCGTACACTCGCGCGGCGCGGGCACGAGGTGCAAATCCGCGCAAGAAGGCGCGACCGCCGCGGCAGTTTGGGCAAACGCGCCGGCTCCGGCGCACAAAAAAAGCAGGAAGATTACTACAAAACAACGGCGCATCAGCTCAACCTCGATAATTTGTAATTGCCTACAAGGCTAACACTCTCGCTTCCGCTGTAAAACGGAGCCAGAACCGTCCCAGGATGGTGAAGAATCCCTTATCAAATGACACTTCACAATCTCTGAAAAGATTGCAAACGATCGGACAAACGTCTACATGCCACTATGCAGTACGGCGGCCCGGACTGTGACCCATGACACTGGCGCAAACACACAATGGGGTGACAATGAAACTGTAGTGCTTGCCAGCCTCCGCTGCGCGGGCCAGGAGAGAATACCCATGAGCGATCTTGCGCAACTGGCTGAATCCGTTACCGTTGACCCTCTGGTTGGCCACCCCGCCGACTACCACGTCTTCCACAAGTTTCTCGAGCGCTGCAAGCAGTTGCCGGCCATCACCACCGCCGTGGTTTGGCCGCTCTCCGATGTGGCGCTGCGCGGGACCGTCGAAGCCGCGGTCGCGGGCCTCATCAAGCCCACGCTGATCGGCGACGAGGCCGCGATGAAGGCGCTGGCCGCCAAGATCGGCATCGATATCAGCCTCTATCCGATCCTTGACGCCGACACCGAGCGCAAAGCCGCCGAGTTGGGCGTGGCCATGTGCCGCAGCGGCAAAGCCCAGGCCATGATGAAGGGCAGCCTGCACACCGACGAGCTGATGAAGGTGGCCATGAAGGCTGACACCGGGCTGCGCACCAGCCGCCGCATTAGCCATGTTTTTGTCATGGACACGCCGGCCTATCCGCGCACCCTGCTGATTACCGATGCGGCTATCAACATCGAGCCGGAGCTCGAGGACAAGATCCACATCGTGCAGAACGCCATCGACCTTGCTCATGCGCTGGGCATACCCGAGCCCAAGGTGGCGCTGCTCTCGGCCGTTGAGACGGTCAACACCAAGATCAAATCCACGCTGGACGCGGCTGCCCTCTGCAAGATGGCAGATCGCGGCCAGATCACCGGCGGCATCCTCGATGGGCCGCTAGCCTTCGACACTGCGGTCAGCGTCAAGGCCGCCAAGATCAAGGGGCTGGTTTCGCCGGTCACGGGCCAGGCTGACATCCTGGTCGTCCCGGATCTGGAAAGCGGCAATATGCTGGCCAAGCAACTGGAATATCTGGGCGGAGCGCAGATGGCCGGCATCGTGCTCGGCGCGCGCGTCCCCACCATCCTCACCAGCCGCGCCGATTCTGCGGAAACCCGGCTCACCAGTTGCGCCGTGGCCGTGCTGCTGCACTATGCTGAACATCCGGTGGAAAAGGCCTGACTCTCAACCGAATCCGCAGGCTCGAATGGGCGTCATCTCCTCCGGGGACGGCGCCCGTTTCTTTTGGCTCCGCCGTCAACCCCGGAGAATCCTTGTCTTCGCGTTGGCATCCAATCGCCTGCACGGGAATAGGCGCAGACGCTCCATTCCGGACGCCCCGATGGCCCTCCCCGGCAAAGGAGTTCTCTTATGTCCACACGCACACATGAACACACCCATGAAAAAGAATCGCAAGCCGCCAGGCTGCTGGTTCCAGACGGCTTCTCCCCCGAAGATGTCAAAAACCTTTCGAGCGTCCTGAACGCGCTCGTGGCCGACGCCTTCGCCCTTTATCTCAAAACCAAGAACTTTCACTGGCACATGAGCGGGCAGCATTTTCGCGACTATCATCTGCTGCTGGATGAACAGGCCACACAAATCTTCGACCTCACCGACGTCATCGCCGAACGGGTGCGCAAGGTGGGCGGCACAACCATCCGCTCCATCGGACACATTGCCCGGCTGCAGCGGATTCACGATAGCGACGAGGAGTTTACAGGCCCCACCGAGATGCTAAGAGAACTCCACGCCGACAACAAGGCTTTTGTAGAAAGTCTGCGCGCGGCGCACGTGGTTGCCAGCAAGGCCAACGATTATGCCACCACCAGCCTGATCGAAGTCTGGATCGACGAGGCCGAGCGGCGCGCCTGGTTCCTCTTCGAGTCCACGCGGTAACCCAGCCGCGGCGAGTCTTGAAAGGTCAAGGCGCTCCAGGTCTCAATTCCGAGGACTGAGGCGCTGCTCAATCGTCCGGAATGCCGTTTCATTGAACACCCTGCTTACCAGTTGCGCCGTAGCCCCGCTGCTGCACTACGCAAATCATCCACTGGAAAAGGTCTAACCCTCAACCGGATCAGCAGGCTGGAATGGGCGTCGTCTCCTCGGAGAATGACGCCCATTCTTGTCTTGCCCGGTGCTCAACTCGCCGTATGCGTTGCTGGTCAAGAGCTGAGACTGTTCCTCAGCTTACGCAGCGTGAACTCCAAGGCGCTCTTCCGGAGATTGTGGAATGTAACCCAAAGATATTGCAAGTAGTTTCAAAAAAGGGGTATACCAGTTAATAGAGGGAAGTTACACCTTGAGGTATTCCGGGCAAACGACTTCTATTGGCTTCGCTCGGCACATGCCTTCACCCTCTGGAAGCGCGTTTTCTATAAATGAGCCGGAGTTCGCCGTCAGGAAAGGCCGAAATGCCCAATCAAGCTGAAGCCAATCTCTCAGCCTTGATCGAAAGCACCGAAGACCTGATCTGGTCGGTGGACCTCGATTATCGCTTGATTACATTCAATAGGGCATTGCAGCGGCACATCCAGAGCATGTTTGACATCCGGCCCGCGGCGGGGATGCTTCCCAAGGATTTGGCCCCGCCAGAGAGGGTGGGATTCATGCCTCCGCTCTATGAGCGTGCGCTTGCCGAAGGCTCCTTCAGGGAGGAGTTTTCCCTTGCCGACGGCCGCACCCTGGAGTTGGCTTTCAACCCCATCGTTGTCGATGGCAAAACGACGGGCGTTTCCGTCTTCGGCAAGGACATCACTGAGCGGAAAGCGGCCGAGGAGTCGCGCCATTTTCTTGCTGAGGTGGTGGAGAGCTGCGAGGAAGCCATCATCACCCACGCGCGGTCCGGCGCCATCCTCACCTGGAACCACGGCGCGGAAGCCATCTACGGCTACTCCGCCGATGAGGCAATCGGAAAACCCTTCTCCATGATCATCGCGCCGGAACGAAGGGCACGCGCGGATCTGTTTATCGGGCAGCTCCTGGCGGGGGCGCCCCTGCTGCAAGATGATGGTATAGCCCTGCGCAAGGATGGGAACAAGGTTTATGTCACCGTGACCACCTGGCCCATCCGGAATTCAGTCGGCGAAGTGACGGCCATCTGCACCATCGTTCGCGATGTTTCCGTCCGCCATGAGGCGGAAAAGACCCGGGCCTTGCTGGCCTCGGTCGTGAATTCCTCCGGGGACGCGGTTCATGCCGTCAATCTGGATGGGACTGTCGTCAGTTGGAACCGCGGCGCCGAGAACCTGTTCGGGTACACAAGCGAGGAAATCATCGGCAAAAGCATCGCCATGCTCGCGCCGCCCGGCCGCGACCAGGAGGTAGCTTTCTTCATGGAGGTCGTTGCGAAGGGAGACATCGTCGCCCCTTTCGATACATTTCTTCGCAGCAAGGACGGATGCGAGATTGAGGTCTCGCTCTCTATATCTCCGATGCGGAATTCGGACGGCGGCGTGGTGGGCGCTGCCGCTATCGCCCGGGACATCCGCCAGCGCAAGCAGGCGGAGGCAGCGCTGCGCGAAAGCCTGGATTCTCTCAAAGAGTCGCAGGCGATTGGAGGGCTGGGCAGTTACATCCTGGATATCGGAACAGGCGGGTGGACCAGTTCGGATGTCCTGGATGAAATCTTCGGAATAGGCAAGCAGTATCAGCGCACAGTGGCCGGATGGACGGCTTTGATTCATCCCGATGACCGTGCCATGATGGCCGCCTATCTCGCGGAAGAAGTTGTCGGCAAGGG
>PLOI01000099.1 GCA_003142015.1 Acidobacteriaceae bacterium
CTTCGCCGTAGGGCGCTTCGAGGTAGCCTCGGCGCTGGTGTACCTCGGGCAGGGCTGGTTTATCGTGGTCGCCGTGGTGCCTCTTATCCACTCCCTCGGCTGGCACGGACTTATGTGGCTGGGCGCCGGCGGCCTGGCTTATACGCTGGGCATCATCTTTTTCGCGCTCGACAGGCTGCGTTACTTCCACGCCCTCTGGCACCTGTTTGTGCTGGCCGGCAGCGTTGCCCACTACTTCGCCATCCTCTTGTACGTCGTTCCGGCGCGGCCCTGACCCTACCCGAGTTGGCCCGCCAAGCCGCGGCCAAAGCTGAAACTCGTTTCTACAATTTATGGGCGCCACGACTGCACCATTTTCAGTGCAAATTGACCTTTGACCCGCAAAGCCGGTACACTACACTAGTTTGGCGATTCCTGCCTGTGGCCGTGGAGCCAGACGCTCGCCCGAACGTTGAAGGGCTTGAGCGTATCGTGGCACGGAAGTTTCCGCCCAAGCTAGTTTTTTTAGGCGCGCACCGGCCAAGCCGGACTTGCGCTGGAGGGTTTATGTACGCGGTTATTCGCACCGGTGGTAAACAGTATCGAGTCGCGCCAGGCGACGTCGTCAAGATTGAGAGTGTCGCTTCAGAAAACCAGACTGTCGAGTTCAGCGATGTGCTGGCCGTCTCGGGCGAGCCGGGAACCATGGCCAGGCCGGCCACCGCCAAGGTAATCGCCGAAGTGCTGGGCGAGGGCCGGGGCGATAAGATCCTGGTCTTCCACCTGAAGCGGAAGAAGCAATACAAGAAGCTGCAGGGGCACCGGCAGAACTTTACCGAGGTGCGCATCAAGGCCATCGAGGCCGACGGCGTAACCTACACCGCAGCAAATTAGGCGCGGAATCGAAATTCAGAGGGGGATTCGACAATGGCACATAAGAAGGGTGGAGGCAGCTCCACAAACGGACGGGATTCCAATGCGCAGCGGTTGGGCGTAAAGGCCTTTGCCGGAGAACTGATTACCGGCGGTACCATCATCATGCGTCAGCGCGGCACCCGCATCAAGCCGGGTGTCAACGTGGGCATAGGCTCTGACGATACGCTCTTCGCCAAGGTTACTGGCCGGGTTAAGTTTGTTGACCGCGGCAACCACGGGCGGTTTGCCTCGATCGAGCCTGTCGCAACCGAGTAGTTTCGGCTCCAGTTTACGCAGAAAGGGCCACGGCATTGCCGTGGCCCTTTCTGCGTTCCAACACTGTCTTGCGCTTATGCCGCCGATTCGTGGCTCTTCAGATTCCTGGTAAGCGCCTCTTCCACTACCTTCTCCACATCGCTCAGGAAGAAGCCGCCGGCCGGCTGCAGGGCAACCTGGGTTCCGGTGTGGCCCAGTGCGGTGGCAATCTCGTTCCAGCGCAGGATCGTCGAGTTGGCCGGCACCATAAGAGGCCTGCGGGCCGGCTCGGGCAGGGCGCAGAAGGTAACCCACATCCCAAGTGCCATCAAAATCACCGACTCGGAGACGAATTGCAACGGGGCCGTCAGCAAAGTGTTGCGGGACCAGAACGAAGCGAGGATGAAGTCGCTTGAGGACATCACGCCAAACCCTAAAGATATCCCGAAGGCCATGTCCCGAACCGAAAGGCGCAAAGCATTCATGCTCAGGCAAAGAAACGCCAGTAAACAGAGCTCAACGATGCTCGCCGAACGCATCAACTTAAAGCCGATTGCGGGCAGGAGGAAAATGTCATGATGCTCCAAAGAGAGCGTAGACAGGCTGACGATGACAGAGGCCAAAACCGCCCAGCGAAAGATCACGACGCCGAACCTCATCAGCCCTTGGAACGCCGAGAGCGCGGAGCGAAAGACCTCCATGCAGACGAAGAAGAGGAATACCGCACTAGCAGTGTATATAGTCCAGTAGAGGTAAAAGTAGATCGGATAGCAGTAGTCATTGAACCAATGCTGCGATTGGCCATAGAAGAAAAAAAGCAGGAAGGGCGCCGATGCCACATGCAACGCCAAATAGCCCCCCATCGCAGGGAAGCGCCGATGCAGATTCTTCGTCCAAAAAAGGAAACCGAGCACGGCCCAGAGAGCAAACTCGGTCACGTTCATTAGCGACATTGCGGTCTGTGAAGACATAAAGAGCCTCTGACTATTCTGAGAACTCTCTCAGCATAGCTCCAAATGTCCCGCCGCTCAACAAAAAAATGTACTAATTAGGTTACCTTTACTGCCCCATTGTCGACTTCTTAGTGCTCTAGTTGGAGTTGGGAGAGCAAATGTGGGGTCCACATCCCGCTCCCGGGAAGCTCGCGGTGGCCGACTGGTGGCTCGGAAAAGCGGGCGCGGTCTTGGGCGTAACTGCTGCTGCTGCTGCGCCGGCGACAACAAGAGACAGTGCGAAGATACGGATAGCGAGTTTCATCGTTGGTAACCTCTGGCGGATTCAAATTGGCAGAAGACGCATCTTCTGCACACAGAAATCGTAGGCAATCAACCCAATTAAGTCCAGCGAATTCAGAATAATTATTCAATAGTAACCATAATTGTCAACATATAGTAATCGTTATTTGAATTACTAATGTACCGCAATCGGCTGGCCAATCTCCCCGGTCGCCCGCTTTCCCCGCCCCTCTTTCCCTTTCATCCAGACCCTCCTCGCATGGTAAAATAAATACAAGTAAATCTGATTGAAAGCCTCTGTCTTTCAATCGGTTAGACCCCGAATCCACGGCCCGGAAGCTCCCCTGGACACCGCGCCTTCCCCAGGGGAGCTCGAAGCGAAGGCATTACGAATGGAATCCTATGGCGACTGAACCCCTGAGCACCACCCCGCTCCCTGAAGATAACGGCAGCTATACCGGCGAGAACATCAAAATTCTTGAAGGCCTGGAGGCAGTGCGCCTGCGTCCGGCCATGTATATCGGCTCGACCGGCGAGATGGGTTTGCATCACCTGGTCTACGAGGTGGTGGACAACTCAGTGGATGAAGCGCTGGCAGGCTATTGCAAAAAAATCGAAGTCGTCATCCACGTGGACAACTCCATCACCGTTGTCGACGATGGGCGCGGCATTCCCGTGGACATGATGCCCCTGTCCAACGGCAAGATGATGTCTGCAGTGCAGGTGGTGCTCACCAAGCTCCATGCCGGCGGCAAATTCGACGCCTCCACATACAAAGTCTCCGGCGGCCTGCACGGCGTCGGCGTCAGTTGCGTCAACGCGCTCTCGCAGGAATTCAATGTCGAGATCTGGCGCGATGGCCACACATGGGAGATGGACTTCAGTTGTGGCGATCCCACCAGTGAACTGCG
>PLOI01000007.1 GCA_003142015.1 Acidobacteriaceae bacterium
ACGTTGCTCTGGCCGTTGCTGTACGACATCACGCCGGCCGTGTCGCCCACGTTGGACGAAGATAGGCTGCGGATGTTCAGATCGTTGATCGCAGAACCGGTTGCCGAAGAATCGCCGGTGTAGATGTTGGTGTTGGAGCCGAAGACCCCCTGATCGTTGTAGGTGGTTGTCGAGCCGATGTTTGAAATTTCCGACAGGATCGACTGGTACTCCTGGTTGGCCGCCGTATCCTGCGAGGAGTTGAGGGTGCCGTTCGAGGCTTCGGTAGCCAGCGTCACGGCCCGGTTAAGCAGGCTTGTCACTTGCGAGAGTGCGCCATCGGCAACCTGAAGAAGGCCCACGCCTTCAGTAGCGTTGGTTTCCGATTGAGCAAGAGCCGTCTGGTTGGCCTGCAGGCCATTCACGAGCGAAAGCCCGGCCGCGTCATCGGCGCCGGAGTTGATTTTCGAACCGGAAGACAACTGCTGCAGAACCGTGTTCAGGCTGTTGCTGGTGTTATTCAGGTTGTTCTCCGCGTAGACGGCGGAGAGGTTATTCAAGACACCCAGGGACATGGGGTTCTCCTTTGGGATGCGTGGATTTGCGGCCCTCCCCGGATGCGCTCCCATATTTTTTTACTAACCCTGGGTCGCTGCTTCCGGCGCGGTTACCGCCGCATCTGGCCCCTTCTTCGGCGTGGGAGTAAGGGACTTTATCACACCCGCTTTTGTGTCCCGCTCCGGACATTTTCTCTTCATCTTTGCAAATTACTTAACCTAACCGTTCCTCCGCCGATAACTACTGCGAAGGAGTTTGGCGCGATGATCGAACTTACACGGCTTAATGGCGCACCGATGGTGCTGAACAGCGATTTGATAAAAACCGCTGAGGCGTCTCCAGACACCATGCTGACCTTGATCAATGGAGAGAAGCTGATTGTGCGCGAGGAGACGGCCGAGGTGGTAGAGCGTGTGCTTGCCTACCGCGCGCGCCTGTTGGCCGCGGTCGCCAGGCGGCTGCCATCTTATGGCGAACTGCAGCGCGCAGTCTCGTTGACCAGCCTGGACGTTTCCGGCCAGCCCAAACCTTCATCGGCGCCGCCCGGACATAAACAGCTCTAAGCCCGCTGAAGGGTGGGTGCCGCTCTCCGCGTAAGATTTTTCGAGGATCATTTCATGGATAAGGGCAGTATCGGCGGAGTCTTACTGGCCATCGCCGGAATCGTGGCCGGACTGCTCATCGAAGGCGGCAACCTGGGTCAGATCGTGCAGCCGACCGCGGCGCTGATTGTCTTTGGCGGCACCATGGGCGCGGTGCTGCTCCAGTTCCCGCTCCCCACGGTGCTGGCAGCATTCAACAGCCTGGCGCACGTCTTTTCCGCTCCTCGCAAACACAGCGACCAACTCCTCCACCTGCTGGTCGCCTTCGCCAACAAAGCCCGCCGCAACGGCGTCGTCTCGTTGGATAGCGACCTCGAAACCATTCGTGACCCCTTCCTCAAGCAAGCCCTCATGTTGGCCGTAGACGGCACCGAACCAAACGAACTGCGCAAGATTATGCGCGTCAGCCTCGATTGCACCGCGGAAAACGAAGAACGGCTCCCCGCGGTCTTCGAGTCGGCTGGGGGATTCTCGCCCACTATTGGCATCCTGGGCGCGGTGCTGGGGCTCATTCAGGTGATGAAGAATCTCGATAATATTCAGGAAGTGGGCAAAGGCATAGCCGTAGCCTTCGTGGCCACTATCTACGGCGTGGGCATCGCCAATCTGTTCTTCCTGCCATTCGCCGGCAAGATGCGCATACGCATTCACGACGAACACCAGCGCCGCGAGATGATGCTGGAAGGCGTAATCTCCATTCTCGAGGGCATGAACCCGCGCATGCTCGAAGTCAAATTAGCCGGCTTTATGAACGATCCCCAACAGATACAAAAGGAGCGCGCCGCATGACAAGAGAGCGGCGGAAGGGCAACATCAGCCGGGATCGCTGGATGGTCTCCTATGCCGACTTCATTACTCTGCTGTTTGCTTTCTTCGTGGTGATGTACGCATTCGCCAAGGCGGATCAAAAAAAACAGATGCAGGTGTCGGCGGCCATCGACTCGGGATTCAGTTCCCTGGGCGTNNATGAACATCGTTATGAACGAAAATGTGCTGTCGCCAGCCAGGGTCAAGGATGACTTGGAGCACGTTCGCCGCGAACTGGAGCAAAAACTATCCAGTCAGGTCTCGACGCACACCATCTCCATCCAGATGGGCCGCGACGGACTCGTAATCAGCCTGCGCGAGGCCGGCTTCTTCAGTTCCGGTTCGGCCACTCCCAAGCCTGAATCGCTTCCCGTCCTGCGTCAGATTGCTGCCTCGCTGGGCCATACGCTTTATGACCTGCGCATCGAGGGCCACACTGACAACATTCCCATCCACACCACGGAATTCGACTCCAACTGGGAACTCTCCTCGGCTCGCGCCACGCGCATCGCCCGCTTCTTTATCGATTTGAATACCATATCCCCCGAGCGTATCTCGGCCGCCGGCTATGCCGAGTTCCACCCCGTAGCAGGCAACGACACCGCCGACGGCCGCGCTGAGAACCGCCGCGTCGATCTGGTTGTCTTGCCGCGCACCAGAATCAATTTCTCCGCGCCAGAATCTGCGCAGCCTGCGGGCGCATGGCGAAAAATCACCGACAACGATGCTGCTGCTCGACAGTAATTGCCCGATCATGCGCTAGTAAGGCAAAACTCTGGCGCGGGCAGGACAGTTAGGTGTTGTCGGCCAGCAACAACCTCAGATCGCGCAGGTTGTGGCCCGTGGGGCCGGTGACCACAGCATCGCCCAGCGCGGTGAACATCGGGCAGGCATCGAAGGCGGCCAACGATGACTTCAAATGGAAACCGAAGGTATGGGCGCGGGTCACAGTAGTAGGATCGGCGACTGCTCCGGCTGACCGCGTGTTGCCGTCAATGCCATCGGAACCGGCGCTGAGCACGGTGAGCCGTTCGCCGGGGTGGTGCTC
>PLOI01000032.1 GCA_003142015.1 Acidobacteriaceae bacterium
CGTTCCGCAACCCGGAGCATACCCGTTTCGTGTTCTTCCGGTTTCATCCTCTGTGGCGGCGGATGCTCAAACTGGCTCTGTTGAAGGGTTTGGCCCAGGGATACATCGTCACCGCGCCTGCCATGCTCATCATGCTCCTGGTCGGCCAAGAGGGGACCCTGGGCGCCACGCAGGCCATCGGCGGTGTCTTCTCCGCCTGCCTCATGTATACGGTTGGCCGTATGACAGCGCCCCGGCATCGCATCATCGTCTTTTCTGCCGGGCTCCTGTTGTTCCTTCTCGGCGCGGTCACCAACACATTGCTCTTCAACGCCGTGGGCGTGCTCATCTTTATCGGATGTCTTTTGCTGGCCAAACCTCTCCTGGATCTTGCCTATTATCCGATCCAGTTGCAGGTGATCGATGTGGTCTCCCGCCTGGAGGGCCGGAAGGAATACGCCTATATCTTCAACCACGAGTTTGGACTGTTTGCGGGCCGCTGCCTGGGTTGTGGGTTGTTCCTGGGCATCGCTTACGGATGGTCTGGAAACGCAGCGCTCAAATACGCATTGCCAGTGATAGCGCTGGTGCAATTGTTGTCCATCCGGGTGGCTGGCCAGATCTCTCGGGGTCTGGACGCGGCGGGTACCACCTCCCCCGCCGTCAGTTTCGCCGGACACATTTTGGAGGCCTGAAAAACAATGATTCACAGGAGACACACCATGATCCACACAAATCGAACCGCGCAAAGAACGTGGTGCCATGCAGTCTGGCTGTTGGCGGTGTTCTGGTTAATCGCCGGCATCCCAAGCCTGGCCCAATCGGGCAGAGGAACCTTGACCGGCTCGGTAAAGGACGCATCCGGCGCAAGTATTTTCGGAGCATCCCTCACACTGAAGGAGACAAATACAGGCAGCCGCTATACAACGATAGCGAGCGACGAGGGCCTGTTTACCTTCCCCGAACTCCCACCCGGAACCTACACCCTGGCAATAACCTCTCAAGGGTTTGAGTCTTACACACAAGTCGGCATCACGGTGAACGTGGGCAGTACGGCCACCATCAATGCCGTATTGAAGATAGGTTCGGCCACTGAGAGCGTTACCGTAACCAGCGATGCCTCGCAACTGCAGACCGAGTCTTCCGACATCGGCACAACCGTGTCATCCGCGCTGATCGAAGACCTTCCGCTCCAGTATGCCGGGGCTCCGCGCAATCCTCTGCAATTTGTGGAGTTGGCGCCGGGCTATTCCGGCTTGAACTCCAATTCTCCAACTCAAAATAGTGACGTTTTCAAGCTGAATGGCGGCCAGGAAGCCAGCATGGATATTTTCGTGGACGGCGCCACCATCGAACTCGTCTCCCCCAGCATGCAGATGAACTACGGAGTCAGCGTCGAGGCCGTGCAGGAGTTCAAGGTGATGACAAATACCTTCGACGCCCAGTACGGAAGAATGGGCGGTGGCCTGATCAACCTGGTTACCAAGTCCGGCAGCAACTCCTTGCATGGAGATGCTTATGACATCCTGCGAAACAAATCATTGGATGCCAATAGCTGGATCAGCAATTTACAGAAACAGCCGAGGGGACTCGACACGCAGAACGATTTCGGAGCCCTTATCTCCGGCCCGGTCTATATCCCCAAGCTCTACAATGGGCGGGACAAGACCTTCTTCATGTTCAACTATGAAGGCTTCCGGTTTCATACGGGAGGAAACGGCCTGAACGGAGCGCCAACGCAAGCCATGACGACCGGCGACTTTTCTTCTCTGCTTACGCCGGTCACAGTCTTCGGGACTACTTTTCCGGCGCACATTCTCTACGATTACACCACCTGCACGTACGCAAATCAGGGGAAGGCATGCGTGCCATACGGCGCCACCGCCGATGCCGCCAGTCCCACTGGCTGGAGCGGCACTCCCACCAATATCATTCCATCCACAGCGGAGGATTCGGTCTTCAAGGCAGCGATCCCGGATATGCCTCAGGCGCCATCGGGCGTAACCTCGCCCTACCAGAATACCCCGGTGTCGTCGCTGGATATAACCAATGCCAATATGTACGAAATTCGCATCGACCAGAACATCGGCGCGAAGCAAAAAATCAACGGCAGCTACGACTACGATTGGCGTCCGACCGAGGACACTATTGCTGGCCATCCCTTGGATACCAGCGCAACCAATCAGAGGACGCACTATGTGCGCTTCGGTTACGACTACATATTCAGCCCCAACCTTTTGAACCACTTCAATGCGGGTTACAGCCGCCGCTATCGCGTCGAGGGCAGCGGTATAGGGAGCTATGGAGGAAATTGGCCAGACAAACTTGGGCTGAAGGGAGTCATGCAAACGACTTTCCCCTACTTCGACTACAACTACCATAACGGAGCGCCTGTGCCGAGCAATGGCGCCGATGCATTTGTCGACAACACGTACCAATATGACGACAACCTTTCCTGGCAGCATGGCCGTCACAGCCTAAAGTTCGGCGTGGAAGCGCGCTTGCAGGAGTTCAACATCAACGTCGCGACGCAGACCTCGGGAGAGTTCACCTTCGGCTCCGGCCCAACCAGCACCGGGAATTTAAGCGACCCGAATCAGGCCAACTCGGGATTCAATTACGCGAGTTTCTTTCTTGGGGCCGGGTCACCAAATGGGGATGGCAATCACAACAGAATCGTATTGCCCCAGCAACTTGGATGGCGCGTGAAATACTACGCGGGCTTCGTGCAGGACGACTGGAAGGTCAATCCCAAGTTGACCGTCAATGCCGGCTTCCGCTATGAGATTCCTACGCCCGTCACAGAGGCTCATGGACAACAGTCGTTCATGAATCCCACGCTGGCCAATCCCGCGGCGGGCAACCTTCCCGGAGCCTATGAATTCCTCGGCACCGGCACGGGCCGGACGGGATCGGACAGTTATCAGGATACCTTCAAGAAGTCGTATGGCCCGCGCATCGGTCTTGCCTATCAGGTCAGGCCCGATACGGTGGTTCGGGCAGGATACGGAATCTACTACCAAAGCCTGAAGATTGGCGGCTTTGGCGAAAACGACTCCGCCGGCTTCACGGGCAGTTACCAATACCCCACTGGCGCCAACCAGCAAACTCCGGAAGTCCTTCTCGACAAGATTACAGCTTACCCCGGTACCTTGCCTCCATTCGTCGGTCCGTCGTCGATGAACGGCCAAGCGCCGACGGTCATTATCTCCAAAACAGGGCGTCCGGGGACCACGCAGACCTGGACCCTCGATGTGGAGCAGCAGCTTCCTGGAAAATTCGTTGTGGACATGGCCTATGTTGGAGATCATGGCGATCACCTGCCAGCCTTCATGCACGACCCCAACCAGGGACTTCCCGTCAATCAGGTGCGCGGCGCATGTTTGAACGTCGATATCACCGCACAAGCCGGCAATGCGGCGTGCACCGGTCAAACTCCCGTTACCGCGCCTTACGCGGGATTCAGCGGCACGGTTTCTCAGGCTCTGAGGCCGTTCCCGCAGTACGGAAATGCGGATGTGGATACTGTCACCATGGGCGATCCCGCCGGCGTCTACACCTATCACGCCTTGCAGGTTACCGCGAAAAAGAGCATTTCGGCGGGTCTCACGTTGCTCGCAAGCTACGCATGGCAGAAGACCCTTACCAATTCCGACTCTGAGTATCCCGCCGTGGCGAGTTGGTTCGCCAATGGCAACGGTGGCGCGCTGAACACCTACAACCTGAAAGTCGAAAAGGGGCTAAGCCAGTACGACGTTCCGCAGCGCCTGATTATGAGTTACACTTATCAACTGCCCTTCGGCAAAGGCAAGCAATTTGTCAATCAAGGCAAATTTGCCGAAGAGCTCGTGGGTGGCTGGCAGTTTGCCGGCGTCCTAACCTACCAGGGCGGAACCCCTCTTCATGTGACTGAGGGAGGCTGGGACTCAGGAATCTTCGCCGGTAATCTCGGCGCCAGCGCCCGCCCCAACTACGTCTCAGGGCAGAACATGAATGGTTATCACGGCGGAGGCTGGGTGTGGGGGCAAAGCCACAGATTGAACGCGGCGGCGTTTACGCCCGCGCCTAGCTATACCTTTGGCGACGCGCCGCGAGCGCTTAAGGTCCGCGAATTCGCCAGCCACGGTGAGGACTTGAGCCTGTCTAAAGAAATTCCGATGTATACGGATAAAGTGAAGGCGCTTTTCCGTTTGGAGTTCTTCAACGCGTTCAACCGGGCGGGGCAATATACCGGCTTCGATACAAACACCAGCGACGGTAGTAATTTGGGCAGTGCCACCAACCGTCAAAACTTGCCACGCAGCATTCAAGCTAACCTTAAAGTGTTGTTCTAAGACACGATCGTCCCCCGGACCTCTTCACAGAGGTCCGGGAGATAAAATCAACCTATGTTTTTTACCCTTTCATGCCGTTTTCTGCTGCTTCCCGGTGTCATTGTCTTTGCCGGTGTGCTCCTGCCGTCGAGCAGCGCGCAGCAGGCCGGCTCCCTGGTTCAGCAACACTTCCTTGCGGCACAGCAGGATCAGCAGCAAGGCCTGCTTGATGCGGCTGTGCGTGAATATAAGGCAGTTTTGCAGCTTCAACCGGGATTGCCCGAGGTGTACATAAACCTTGGGTTGGTTTACTACGCGCAGGCAAAATTCGAAGAGTCAGCCGAAGCTCTGAAGACAGCCAACAAGTTGAGGCCCGGTATGCGCGGCGTGAGCCTTTGGCTTGGAATCGACGATGTGAAGTTGCATCGGCCGGCGCAGGCCGCCGCGCTTCTGCGCGAGGCGATTCGACAAGATCCTGCGGATAAGCTGGCGCAAACCTGGCTGGGAACGGCGCTTTGGGATGTAGGGCAGACGGATGCGGCGTTGCTCCAACTGCGCAAAGCCGCCGCGCGATTTCCCGACGATCCCGATCTGCTCTTCGCGCTCGGCGAGGCCTATGGCAAGGCCGCCGTCCAGCAGACCGAGCAGTTGCTCGATGAATCCTCCGGGACAGCGCTCTCCGACCTGATCTACGGGACGACTTATGCCGGGGAGCGCGAGTGGACCAAGGCCGAAGGCCATCTTCGCCGCGCCATCGAGCGCGACCCGCGCCTACTCGACGCGCATCTGGAACTGGCCGCGGTTCTCCTTGAGCAAACCCGTCTGCCTGCCGCTCAGGAGCAGTTGGAACAAGCTATAGCTCTGGCGCCGCAATCCGCTTCCGCGCTGGCCCGCGACGGAGAGTTGCTGCTCCTCATGCAGCAACCGGCGGAGGGCCTTTCGCGTATCCAGAAAGCCATCGAAATCGACCGGAGCGAGGCGCTGGACGCATTGGGGCTTCCGATAGAAGACCGCGTCGGCCGTAATGTGACAGGCGACGAGGCAGGTGCCGAACTCCCGCCGCTGTGTCGCGAAGCGGCGCGGAAGCTGGAGGCAGACCCAACTTACAGCCCGGCCAAAGATGTTGCTCTTGCGGCTTTATATGCGCTGGCCGGTGACGAGGACAGCGCGTTGCAGGCGTACCGGAGGATTGGACCTGCCCGGTCAAGCCCGAGTCCGTCGGTGAGCAGCTTTGCAAAGGCGGTGATGGCCATGCACCAGCACCGCTATGACGATGCCGAAACGTTGCTCTTGAGTTGGCTTGGAACCCATCCCCGCGACCGTATGGCGCGTTACGATATAGCCTTGGCGCGCCACCAGATCTCCATGGCGCAAGTTGCTCGCATGATCGAGGTCGCGCCGGATTCCTATCACGTCCATCAGATGCTCGGCCAGCTATACGCCGGTCTCACCATGGCGAATGAAGCCTACGGCGGCCTCGAAGAGGATGACAAAGCGATTGCCGAATATCTTGCCGTAGCTGCGGCCCGTCCGAATCTTCCCGGCGTTCATTTCTGGCTTGGGCACCTCTACTGGAAGCACGGCGATGCGGATCATGCGCTCCCGGAACTGACGCGGGAATTGGAACTCGATCCCGGCCATCCCGAGGCCAACGGGGAGCTGGGCGCAATTCTGGTGGCTCAAGGACGCGCAACGGAGGCGATTCCGCATCTCCAGTTGGCCATCCGCGGCATGCCCGATCTCTGGCCTGCCTATCTGCAACTGGGCCGGGCGTATGCAATCGAAAAGAACTACGCGCGCGCCGAGGAGATGCTGAAGCGCGCGCTGGCGCATGACCATGACGGCTCCGCGCACTTTCAGCTTGGGTTGGTCCTCCGCGCCGAGGGCAAGACCGTGCAAGCGGCTCAGGTCTTTGCCCAGGTGAAGGCCATCAAAAACGAAAGAATGGCCGCGTCTTCCGCCGCTGACGCCGGAAACCAGGGAGTAAAACAATGAAATGGCACTGGATGATTGCTTCTCCGCTTGCTTTCGTTGCTTTGGCTCTCTCGTTAAGCGCGCAGCCCACGGCGTTGGACGAGGGGGTAAGGCTCTTTCGCGAAGGGCAGTTCGATCAGGCGCTGGTCAAGCTCGAAGAGGCGCATCGCATTGCGCCCCGCAACGCCACCGTCGAAAACCTGCTGGGAATTACAGAGACCCGGCTCGGCCACATCGACATTGCCGACAGCCACTATCGCAACGCAATCCGCCTCGACCCCTCGCAAGCGGCGCCGCACAGAAATCTGGGCTTCAATCTGCTTAACTCAAAGGATTCTGTCCGCGCGGAGCCTGAACTGCGCGAAGCATCGCGCCTGGATCCCAACGATCACTTTGCCCATTACTATCTCTTGTTGCTGGCGCTTGCCACGGGCCGCGATAGCGAAGCGCTGGTGGAGGCATCTCGTGCTGGCGAGTTAGTCGACCACGATCCAGAGGCCGGCGCCGGATTGATCGAAGCGGAAATCCGCATGGGCCGTGTGGATGAGGCAACCAGCGGTATCGAGCGATTGGAAAAAGCCAACCAACTCCCATCCGCACGCGAGTATTCGATTGCCGTGCTCCTTAGCCAGCACGCGCTCTATCGCCAGGAGGTCCACTGCTTCCGGCGAATTGCTACGCTCGATCCGTCCTGGGAAAACCGCTATAACCTGGCGCTGGCGCTACTGTATGACAACCAGCCCGCCGAGGCATCCACGCTCCTGGCAGGGTTGCACGTTGAGCGGCCGGCGCATGCCGACACACTCATGTTCCTCGGTTCGGCATTCGAGATGCAGCAAAAAATGCCCGAGGCATTGGAAGCCTATCGCGCCGCTCTGGTTGCCGACCCCTCCAACCCCGACCGAACGCTTGATTACACGCGTCTGTTGATGGACATTGATCGTTACGACGAGGCGATCCAGATTGTCCGGACCGGCATTGGGGAGACCTCCGCGACTGCGCCCCTCCAATTGCGTCTGGGCGCGGTTGAGATGATCAAGGGCAACTACGACGCAGCGCGCGATGCCTTCCACGCGGCGCTCGCCGCGGATCCGCAACTCGATGCCGCTTATGTCGGCATGGCGCAGACTTATGCCCGCCAGGCAAACGACGTCGAGGCCATTCGCATTCTTGAAGCTGCGCGCCAGAAACTCCCCGGCCATTACCTGCTGGAGTATTACTTTGGCCTGTTGGCCAGTCGCTTGGGCCGTGAGCAGGAGGCGCTCCTTGCGCTTGAAAAGGCAGCACAGTTGGAACCCAACTCCCCTGATCCATTTTATGAGCTGGGTAAGCTCTACGGGGCGGAACAGAATTGGCCGCAGGCACGGCAGGCATTCGAGCATGTCATTGAGTTGAATCCTAAATCCTCGTCCGCCCACTACCAGTTGAGCAGGGTTTATGCGCATCTGGGCCTGAACTCCAAAGCCGAAGAGGAGGCCAGGCAAACACACACACTGTTGGATGCGCAACGCGACCAGGCACTCCGCGAGCAACGCGAGCGGGCCGCCAGTTTCCAGCCGC
This sequence comes from Acidobacteriaceae bacterium, assembly GCA_003142015.1. Lineage (GTDB taxonomy): Bacteria > Acidobacteriota > Terriglobia > Terriglobales > Acidobacteriaceae > Telmatobacter. The sequence continues at coordinate 7,827 of PLOI01000032.1, forward strand.
AGGCCCCTGCAAAGCCTTCACCCCTGCCGTGAACTGGAACCGACCCTTTTTTCTACAAAGACTACGACTTGGAATAGAGAGTCCCAAACAATGCGAGGAACTATAGAATATGGTCACCTTTGGAGAACTGGACCGCCGCGAGTTTCTTATCCTTTCGGCACTCACGACTGCGGCAACCCTACTGCCGGAATCATTGCGCGCCACTATACCAACTGAATCCGGCCCTGTTTCTCTCCAGGTAACAGGGGATGCCCAAAGTGGATATGGAGTCACAATCCTCTATCGCGGTCAAGCCATCGCGCGGCATCATGCAGGCGGAGAATTCTCAGCTATCTTCCAAAACAGCGAGCGCAGTCTCGAAGACCGGACCGATGACTGGAAAGCCGCCTCGTGGAGCGGAGATCAAACGCGAATCAATCTCACCGGAGAAATGCAACTCACGAACCTGCGTACAACCGTCTTTGTCGATGTCATGTATGAAGTTATGCCATCGCAAGTGGTGAAGAAGACGATTCAGTTGCGTCAAACTGATATGTTCACGCTGCTTTACCAACTGGTCAATCGTTTGGAGCCTGAAGCGGCGCCTGCAAAACTTTGGAGTTTCGACCACGCAGATTGCAAAGGCGGGGCGCTACATGAGTATTTCCCCGCAGCCGGTTTCCGCACACTCAGTGGAGTGACCGTAGGGCTGCTCACCGATTCCGGGTATCGCAATCAATGGAGCCGGATCATACGGCGAGATGGAACGCCCGTGAAACCCGCGCCAGTGAGCATCCCGGATCTAAACCTATATGTTCTTCCCGGAACCGATGAGCGCGCACAAAAAGGCGCATTCATCCAGCAGACATTCGGTGAGGCGACGGTCCAGTTGTCAGGAGAGGGTTCCCGCACTCCAATCAATCTCCCGGCGGCTTCCATGTGGAAAAGAAACGGCGAGATCCGGGTCGAGCAGCAAAATGGCATCGTCAAGCTGTCTCCAAGGACCAGGAAAGATTTCGTTCTTTTGCCATTCCCGGCAGCGGGAGGCGATGTCTATTCCGTGCATCTCAAGTATCGCTCCACGGTTCCGATTCAGGTTCACGCGTGGGACGTGGACAATCAGTTCCAGAAACTCAACGATCTCACGCTGTTTAATGACACGGCGCCAGCGTCTCCATCGAGTTTCAGCGAGTTTCGTCAATCCTTTGTTGTGCCCGCGCTGCAAGGCTCCGGCGCCGCTCTTGTCTTCTCGCTTACCGATTTTGAGAAGGGGTGCGCGAATGATGATCGCAGCGGCAGGCCGCCCTCAATCGAAGTGCAAGATATCGAGCTTTCTCGTGTTGCGACCAGGAGTGAACCATACCATCGCTTGGAGATGGGGAGCTCGCAAACAAAAACCGTCTTTATCTTTGCGAGTGATGCGATTCCTGACACAGTTCGCGGTTATCGGCTCGCCAGCCAGCTCCGCCTGGCCGAGGCTCTCGGCTTCAAAGGCGGTGAAACGGAGAAGGTACTCTACGCAGACGTGATGATGCTGAGTTGGAATGCCGAAGAGGAACGTGTTCGTCCCATGCTAGCTCCGAGCATCTGGTATTCGGCCGCTGGGGAGATGTATCTGCGCGATAGCTTCTACGCTCTCAACGGCATTCACAACCGCGACCTGAACGAGAAGGTCTTTACCCTATGGGCCGAAAATCAGGGCACAAACGGAGCGATCAACACTCTGGTAGAACCAAGCATTGCCAACCTGGAACGCAAATCCAATGACTCAACCCCGCTATGGCTGATGTGGGCGCTCCTGAATCGCCGTCGATTCAGCACTGAGCTGCAGATGGATAAAATACGGCGAGCCGCGAAATACTGTCTTGCTACTTATGATCCTAAACGCGAGGCCATTTGCACGGCTCAGTTTGTCATGGGTCAACTCGACGTGATTAGCTATCCGGAAGGCACTCGCATCCTCTGCGAAAACCAGGGAATACTTGCCGTACTGCTGAGAGTGATCCGCGAACTTCAGATCCCAGAAGTGAGCGCATCCATCTCGGAGAGCTACATTGCAAAGGCAGAAGAAGAATATCGTAGCTACTATGATGCAAGCCGCGGCTTTTTCATTCCGGCTCGCAATATACACGATGCAATAGGTTTTCCCGATATCTTTCCCGAGTTCCTATCACTTTGGCTCTTCAAGCGGGCAATCCTGACGGATAATATGGTCGTCAGTCACCTCAATCACATTCCGGTGATGTTACCGAGAGACGACTGCCCCTATCCAGCGGAAGGCGGCTCGGTCAGGCCGATCTTTATCGGCCTGCCAGCAACAAAGACAGAGTGGAGTTACTTTACGGAAAAGTGGCACCCGATGGTAAGTGACTCCTACGCGGCCAGCTATGCCTGCAAGGCAGCCGACGGCGTTTACTACAACGGCGGAAGTTGGATGCGGCTCGAAGTCTGTGGTTATGTCACAGGCAAGTTGCACGGATGGCAAAAGGCGGAACATGCGATTGCGAACCGACTCTGGGCTGAGATCCACATTGACGAGGACTTCCCGACAAGCCAGGAGTATTTGCCGACCGATCCGAAGAATCAATTCTTTGGATATCATCGGGTATTCGCATGGAACTCATTCGTGCTTCAAGCCCTGGAGATGGCGAAGCTGCGGGTACCAGAGATGGACCCCGATACTTGAAATCTGGCCCACATAATTAGAGCAGAATCCTTATCACTTGACTGTGGTAAGCGGCGGCAAGCCCTGTGCAGTCGCGCCTTCGGCTCCAGCGAGGCCGCCGATCAAAGCAATCAAACCCTGAAACGGGCCAAAGCATATTCACGCCACTCGCTCAGTATGACTGCGGCTTTGGGTGGGTGAAGACCGAATTGGCGAAGGCTACACTGCGATGCTCAACAAAATCGGGTGGCACCCAGCGAAATGGGCTGTCGCCCGAAAGTATATTCTCCGCAGTAAAAATAGACCACATCACGCCGCTCTCGCGGCGTAATGTGGTCTATTTTTACTCCGGCTCGTACACCGTTTTAAGTAACTCGCAGCTTGGCATCACTCGGAGCCGCAACCAAGACCCTCTTAGTTCCCATTATTGTTTGATGTGGCCATATCGGTCCATACGGCTGCCTTGATGGAAGCGGTGGCGCACCATGCTTTGGGCAAGCAAAAGAACGGCGACTGCCAAGGCGACCAGAAACAGAAACTGTACAACTTGGAACCAGGGTGACTTTTCCCTTTCAGGGGCTGTCGGCTTCAAGTCAGTTGTCATCTGAGTGACCTCTCCGTTAGGTTCGGCACCTGCCATTGTGCTGCCATGCATTCGGTCCGTTATTTCCCGTGTCGCCGTCAAACTTTATCGCTCTTTAAACTCGGCGCCAGAGGAGACCCCTTGCGATCACTGCGGACTGATGGATCGCAACGGCAATTGCGGCACGGCTATGGGCGCTATCACGAGATTAACGGTTATCGCCGCCGAATGCGAGCACTTCAACACCAGGTTCCTTCGTGGCCTGCTTACGCAGCATACCCCAATGATGACATCGAGATAAAGGCCATACAGGCCCATTTTATACAGTCTTGAACGAGGCGACTGATATCTTTGGTGTTCGTTGGCCAGACAACGCAGAACGGCGCTTACCTCCAAGCGCGGCCCAAGGTCTGTCACCGGGTGGCGCAGTCTTATCTGTATCCGTGCCTTCGTATGAACTCGCGTTGATCGTAAACAATCCTCTCGCTTAGAGTTTCTCGCCGAAGCTGCCGGGAAGAATTCTGCAAGCCAACTAGAAAACGTGTGTTTGTCCCCATAAACGTTAGATCTCTATCGGCACTACCCCGGCAGACGAGGCAGGATTGGTCGCGCTATTTGCCCTATAAGTTATTGCAAATAAATTGCTTATAGATGTTTATGGGGTGGTTATCGACCTTTCCAGGCCATTACTCCGCGCGCCGAAAACTAGCGTTTGAACTCTTTGCCTCATCGCGCTGGCGCAACATCGAACTCGAACCATGGAACGTACCGGACTTGCAGTGAACCAGCCTCTATACGCGGTTCGCCGGCAATTACATCTTCTGAAGTGTTTCAGAAGATTTGACATGAAATGATTTTTCAGGGCAGGGTAATAACCCCTACCCTGAAAGACAAATCAAGTTATCGATGCTCGGTGTTTGCTCGATGACAGATCCTAAGGGCGATAGGTACGGAACGGCGAGGCCGGCAGTCCCGCTTTGTTGAATAGATTGCATACAGGATCGTCCGACCAGCCGTAACGAGCTTGAGCCGGAGATGGAACGCCCGGGTTCGTCAAGACAACTGTTACTCCATCGATATCGGCCATGGCGGGAACGAATTTTCCGTCGTCTCCGGCTATCTCAAATCCCTGAAGCTGTTTCCCTTTGATCACCAGCCCCTCGTCCGCGTGATCAAAGTATAAGCGCAATACGTTCCCCTCACGGCTCATCGAGCGGTAGAGCGGGCCCGAAGCTTCGACTGGCTCTCCATAGACCATGGCTCTGGCTGCGAGCGCAAGTCTGAACCCCACATCTTGCTTATTCGTCGGGTGGATCTTTTCCGGATCGCCGATGTCGATGGTTACGGCCATCGCTGTATTTGCCAGCGTCAGCGCCTCAAGCTGGGCCTCGCGAACCTCCGGCCAGTTATCTTTCGCTTCTGTGTGGAAGTTGGCAATCTGTACAAAAAGAAACGGAAAATCGCCTTCCGCCCAGGCAGCTCTCCAATCCTGAATGAGCGTCTGAAAGAGGCGCCCGTACACGGGATACCGTAGTGAATCCGCATTCGATTCGCCTTGATACCAGATGACTCCACGGATGGGAAAGCGCGTCAGCGGGGCTATCATGCCGTTGTAGAGAGCCGCGGGGGCCCATGCATTGAAGACGGGATGCCATGGCAGGTTGAGATTCTGGTCACCACCTGCGCCGGACTGATTCTCGATTTCTTCGCGCTCCTTGGCTTCTGCGCGTACGGTCGCGGGTTCCGCGTCCGCCATTGCAGCCCAGGCCGCGAATACCGGCATCAAGGATGAATCTTGCGACAAAGCGTGCATGCTGGTCCATGCCTCAGCAGGTGTTCCGCCCCACGCCGACTCGACGATGCCTATGGGAACATGCTCACGGCGCATAAGTTCACGGGCAAAAAAGAATGCCACAGCCGAAAAGTCACTGACTGACTCGGGGGTGCAAACGCTCCACCGCTTTGTCACAGCCAGGTCGTCTTGCGGATAGTCGGCATAGCGCTGCTTGACATTCAGAAGCCGCACTCGCGGAAAATCTGCTCCAGCTATCTCCTGTTTCGCATTCTGAGCGTCTTGCAGGGAGAAACCCATGTTTGATTGGCCCGATGCAACCCACACATCCCCTACAAGCACATCCACCAATGTAATTGCGTTGGTTCCACTAATAGTAAGAACAAAGGGTCCGCCGGATCCGCCAGGCGGAAGTTGTACCGTCCAGCGGCCCAGGGAATCCGCGGTTGCTATCCGTTGTATCCCTCGAAAGTCTACTGTAACTGTCTCGCCCGCCGCTGCATCTCCCCACACATGTACCGGCTCATCTCTCTGGATGACCATGTGATCCGCAAAGAGCGCAGGAAGACGAACAGCTCCATAAAGCGGTAAAGACGCATACCCTAGCATGAGCAAAAGACAATTGCGCGTCCAGAAACCCATCCTTTTCAACCGCCCTTCGTATTTCCTCTGCAGAGGATAATACTGGTTTGGAGGTGTCCCGAACAATGGAGATATACATTATCTCCATTAGGAGTGAGATAGAAACCGCCAAAGCTCCCTGGTGGGCTTGCCCTGGGACTACCGCGTCCATCAACGCATCGTCATAATTCCATCTCGGAAAGGCGTGAATCATTTTGTAACAAGGCGAACCGCAATCGCCCGCGTGGCTGCCACGGCATGAGCCGATACCGATGCAGATCCTCAACACGTAATCCCGTTAATTCAATTATTTATGACTCGCAACCAAGCAGGATCACGAGCGCAGTGTAGTCCCTCAGCTTCGCTGCTCAGTCAGGAATCGCCCGGACAGCAACCAGTGCTGAAGTACCGGGTACAGAGTTCTCAACCGTGGTTGCGATCAATGCCTGAAAATATGGTGGGATGGTCTTGTGGTCGGGAGCCAAGCCGATCAGAGCCTTGTGGAGTTCTCGCATCTGTTCGGGATTCGTGAGGTATTCGATTGCAGCCTGGGAGCCCTGAGTATAAATACCATAGATCAAGAGAACGCGATTCTCTTTCTTCTCGTTCGGGAGCATAAGCACGAGGGCGTAGTCTCGAGTCAGCTGGTTTGTCACCGAGTCGAATTCCGGTCTGTACACAGGTTTCTCGCCCGGTTGCGGATTGCGGTTGAAGATCACACCGCTTTGCAAATGAAAGCCCTCGACGTTGAGAAAGACGCGGCCGCTCCAGGCCTGACTGCCTCCGAGAAGGATGGCGTTTTCTCCCTTTATTTCCTCGAAATTCACCAATCGCGACTGCTGCACATTGCAGTTCTGGCCGGCGCGGTAGAACATCTTGCACAAGCGGACTACGCCTAATGTCTCCCCAACGGAAGTGAAGTCGGTTAGCGACGGGACAAACAGAAACCGCTTCAGCTCGCGAAAATGGATGGTATCACGAAACTCGGGCAGACTAGACTTGGGTATCTCGTGGCCGCCGGCCAGAGTTTGGGGGCTATCCCCGTCGTGTGCCGCGCGCAACAGCGGATGGTTGGGGATGACAATCACGGGGCCATTTGCCGGAGGGAGAAATGGACTCCAAAACCACTCAAGGCCGTCCGGCAAGGTCGTAACCGGCTGCGCGGGCTGGCGGTTCGGCCGTCCACGCGCAACGAGAAAAAATACAAGCAGCAAGCACGTTGCTGTCAAAGCCAATGTGAGCGCGATGTGCAGCCGCGTCCAGAATCGTGACCCCTGCGGCGCCTGCCCGGCCGAAAGTTCCGCCTCTGTTGTCTCTTCCGCGGCATTTCTGTCAAAGATGGGAACATAATGGCCGGCGGGCAGGTCGATGCGGATGAGACTGTCTTTGCCGTCTTCCTCGTAGTACTGTTTCAGCGACCGGCGGATTTCGTGCGCCTGGACGCGCACAATAGGGTCCTCCTGGGCATTGAAACCTGAGCCGCGACCGTAGACTTCCACGCCTATCAGGTACTCGTTCAGACTGTCGCCGTTGCCCAAAAATGCCTGTTCGGAGACGAACTCAAGAAAACGGGTCTTTTTCGGGGCTCTGGCAAAGTGCTTGCTCTCCAGGACTCGCCGCAGTTCCTCGCGTTTCTCGAAGAGAGAGATGGGGAGGGGCGAAGCACTGTGCTGAGAGGTCAACGGAGGTTCCAATTCGAGAGCAAGAGCTTGAGAAGGTGTCGCCGGAGGGCTGATGGCGGCGTTCCACCCCGCCAAACGGTAACACCGCCCGTCAGTCATCGTCAAGTCCCGCCGCCGGCACGATCCTCCACAGCATTAACGGTAACCGCTCCCGTTAATCGCAGTTATCTCTAGACAGAGAAGATTGGCAAATTACCGTTAACAACCGCCAACACTATGCGGTTGGAGATTCGGTTCGTGCGTCCGGCAACAGTTTCATGGGTCCGCGGGCGTCAGGGAGGCGAACAAAAGGCATCTATCCACCGGAAACTCCTCACACTAGGCGCAAGGTGGGAACCCGGTTGTCCTAACGGCAGCAGAATACCCCGCATAACCGCGTGCATAACCGCTATTACCTAGAAATTTCGATGCCCGGACACGTACAAGCAGAATTCAGGGGCAGTTCGCGGCCGATTCCATCGGAATCGGACTGACTCGATTGCCGGTCCTGGGAGATAGCGAATGATGCCCTTGCGGAAGATGCTGCCGCTCAGTCTTGCGATCCTGGCTCTTGGCCCCCTCCAGGGCTTTGCGGCTGCATCGGACTTGGAACTGGTGGTTACCAAGCAATTCGATAGTCCTATACTGACCGTCCGCTCCAGCGGCGCCGAAGGGAACAAGTACGGCTTTGAAGGCGGTAGGGTGCTCAAGATCAAAGGCACCTATCATTTATTCACTTCAGAGATGGTTGGCGACCCGCACTGGGTCAAGATGAGGCTGGCGCACTGGGTCAGCGCTGATCGTGTGCATTGGCAAAGGCTGAGCACTCTTCTTGAGTCCAGCGGCGACTTTACGGGGAAAGACCCGCGCGCTGCTCTGTGGTCGCCGATGCCGGTCTACAACGCGAAGGAAGGCCGGTGGAACCTGTTTTACGTCGCCTACCAAGCCGCTCCCGACACCTCGCGGGAGTGGCTGACTAACAACGAAGGACGCATTTGGCGCGCGGTTTCAAAGACCCCTGGCCCAAAAGGCATTGACGGTCCGTACAAGGATGTTGGCATCATTCTGCAACGCGGAAGAGACTCCGACTCGTGGGAGGGATTGCAGGGGACAGATTCGTTCTTTCCTTACAGTATTGGCAACACATGGTGCGCATTCTATGGAACCGCTCATACGGAGAGCCTCCCGATTTCATCATGGCAGGTCGGCCTGGCTTCGGCGCCGGAGCTTGCCGGGCCCTGGACGCGCAGCACACAGTGGAATCCGCTGAAGATGGAACCGCGGTTCATTGAGAATCCCATTGTTACCAGGCTGGCTGACGGGACTTACGTAGCCGTATATGACGTCGAGCAGGAGAACGCCATCGGCTATACGTTTTCGGCCGACGGAATTCATTGGTCAGCCGGCCAACATCTGGTGGTGCAGAAAGGAGATGGAATATGGTCCAGCGATGTCCGTACGCCGCTCGGCCTGATCGAGGAAGGAAAGGACAACTTCACGCTTTTTTACACCGCTAATGAGAAGATTGCGGGAACGCACGCCGACGGGTACGGCGTTACGCTGACCCCGGGAGCAGTTGGATTGGTCGAGGTCCAGTTGAAGCGGCCAGCCCAGTAGGCAGATTCAGTTCGCGGCCAAGTACATCTTCTGAAGGAGTGTTTGATCGATGGCAGTCTCGACTCGCAATGTTGACGGACTTCGGTTCCTGAAACGAACGCCGCGATTCTGTTTCTGCTATTTCATCCCATGCAGCGTGGATGGTAGGTCGCTAATTGGGGCAAATGTTTAGTTCCACTCGGCAAACTTAGGAGGCTTTATGACACGAACATTGAGATTGGGTGCGTTTTGTTTATTTCTTCTTGCAGCTCTGGTCGCGTTACTTGGTCAGGCTGCATGGGCGCAGACAAACCGCGCGACGATAACCGGAACCGTGACTGACTCAACCGGAGCGGTAGTGGCGGACGTGGCAATCACCGCCACCAACACAGGCACGAATGTGCCCACCAAAACCGTCTCGAACCATGACGGAATTTACGTCGTTCCCAACCTGGTTCCAGGCCCCTACTCGGTCGAGTTTAAGAAGGACGGATTCGAGACCCTTCTGCGTGCCGGCATCACCCTGAACTCCACCGAAGTGGCGCGCATCGATACTGTGCTCCAAGTGGGCGCCACTAGCGCCTCGATTACCGTCACCAGCGACGCCCCCGTGCTCGATTTGGAAACCGCATCCGAGGGCACCAACATGAAGGGCGATCTGGTAACTGACCTGCCGTTGAGCATCTACGAGGGAGGGCGGTTTATTGAAGACTTTGCGGTCGCCATTACTCCCGGCTACTCGTCGATCAGCAACCCATACACCGCGGTAGTCAACGGAGGCCAGTATTTTACCAAGGAATACACGGTCGACGGCACCTCTGGCACGGCCAACATTCGCGGCGATTCGATGGACGGCGGCCCAAGCATGGAGGCCATAGAAGAAGTGCAGGCGCAGACCAGCGGCTTGGATGCGCAAAGCGCCGTTACAGGCGGCAGCGTGATGTCGTTCAACCTCAAGTCCGGAACCAACACGCTCCACGGATCCAGCTTCCTATACGGGACGAACGAACTGCTGGATGCAAACAGTTGGACGAACAATAGCTTGGGACAGGAAAAAGACAAACGCCGGTCGTGGGACTACGGCTTCAGNNGGCGCAAGTGTTCCCACCCCTGCTTTCCTGCAGGGCGATTTCAGCACCCTGCTGGGGCAGCCGATGTGGACGGACGGATACGGCGACACGTTCCCCTGCCCTGCCAGTCAGTGTGCTGGGGTGTGGTATCCGATCATGGTGCAGAACAACGCGGGACAGACGATCCAAGCGCAGGAAAACATGATTTACGATCCGATAACGGGAAATCAGTTTACCAACAACCTCATTCCCTCGGGGCGCATCAGCCCCATGGCGCAGAAGGTCAATGCCCAATACGCAAACTATGCTCCCCAGCTCGGCGGAATCGACAACAACGCCAGAACTCTCATGCAAAACACTCCGAACCAGACTCCCAATCAGTTTGTAATCAAGATGGATCACATTCTGCGGGACCAGGACCATCTCTCCGGATCATGGATTTACGACCACAAACCGCGGACCCTGGACGATGGCGGGGGCGTATGGCAGGCTGGCACCCAGAACGGCGGACCGCTCTCCAATGCCCGCATACAGACCTACTGGGAGCATGAAGTACGGCTCAACGAAACTCACACCTTCACTCCGCACCTTCTGAATATTGCCAACTTCACTTACAACTTCGACTACAATGCCAGTGTTCCGGCAGACCCAGGCGACTGGAATTCTACGCTGGGATTTGGAGATACCGGAGCCAACACTTTTCCAATGATAAATTTTGCGGATAACTCTGCGTACGGTCACAACGAGACATTCCTTGGCAGCACCTGGCAGGGAGACACCTCGGGCGCGAACATCATCACAGGCGATAGTCTTACCTGGACCAAAGGGCGCCACAACCTCAGCTTCGGCGGAGATATCAGCGCGCATCAAGTCAACAGCCGCTCCGGTTCCGGCGCGTATTCCTTCAACTTCTCCTACCTGAACACGGCCGGAGCGGGTTATCCATACGACGGCTTCGGCTTCGCCACCTATATGCTGGGACTGGTCAACCAGGGGTCCGAAAGTGTGCCGTACAATCTCTACGGTCGGCAAAAGGGAATCTCCTTGTTCGCCCAGGACAGTTACAAGATTAACTCAAAACTCACCGTGAACCTGGGCGTTCGCTGGAACTACAACACCAGGTTCCACGAGAAATACGGCAACTGGGCTAACTTCGATCAGAGCGCAATCAGTCCACAATACGGCCTTCCAGGAACGCTGGTCTTCGCCAAGAATGGCGGCGACAGCTTTGAGAAGGACGAATATGCTAAGAACTTTGGGCCTACCCTCGGGATCGCCTACCAGCTGCTGCCCAAGACCGTGCTTCACGCCTCCTACGGACTGATCTTCAACCCCGTCGGAGTAGCGTTCGACTACGGTGTTCCCGACCAGTTTGCTCCGCAATTGGGTGCGAACGAAGCGAGCAACTTCAGTTGGGATGCCGCTGGCGGCGGTCCCAATTATCCCGGCGTCCTTAAAAAAGCGACTACTAACACGGATCCCTCCACCATGTCTCCGTTCCCTGTCAGTGTCGATCCGCGCGCCCTAAAATTGGGATACAGCGAGGCCTTCAACGTAGGGATTCAACAGCAACTGACTCCTAACACCAGGCTTGAAGTCTCCTATGTAGGCAACCGCGGTCACCACCTCACCGATACAGCGCTGGCGTGGAACGAAACCAGCACTTCCAACTTCCTCAACCTGGTAAACGCCAATCCGGGCATCAACGCATTCAACGATTACATTTACTGTCCGGCAGTGGCGGGGCCCTCCCCGTCTACCTACGGTGTCCCGTGCCCCATCAAGGGTTACTATGGCCCCGCCATGGCTATGACTGCTCCCATGCCGCAAATGGCCGCGGGCGAGGTCACGTATTGGTACTATGCCAATTTGCAGTATGTGGGGTTGCCGTTGGGTCAAAGCTTCTATGACTCGCTGGTGGTGGACGTTGTGAAGCGCATGGGCCGCGGCCTGGCAATGGACATGAGTTACGACTGGTCGCGCCAGGAAGGCGACTCATATTCCGCTCAACAGGAAGGCAATGGCTTCTACACGGGCGTTCAGGATTTCAGCAAAATGCGCGAGGTCACCCATGCTGTTACCGGTTATGACCTGCCTCAGGTCGTGAAGGGGTTTGTGAGCTACCAGCTGCCCATCGGCAAAGGACAGCAGTGGCTGGCGGGGCAAAACCCGGTAGTGAATGGTATTGTCAGTGGGTGGACTGTAACCGGCATGGTCAACTACTACACGGGTCAGCCGTTCGAGGTGGGCGCGGCCAACCCTTATTGGCCACTCTGGGGAAATATTTTCCCGGTATTCAATCTTGCCGGGTTCAAAGGCCCCAATAACCCCAAACACTATGTGCCAGTCGGCCCCAGTGGTGCAATCCCGGCGCAGGACATCTATATGCCGGCAACCGTGGCCAGCAATCCGGCGGCTGGTGTTCTTCCGCCATCGCCGGTCACTTCGCATCTGCGTTGTCCCGGATCGGCCAACGAGAATATCAGCATGATGAAGAATGAGAATGTGGGTCCCGAGGGAAGATACAGGATTTCTTTCCACACGGATTTCTACAACCTTTTTAACCGGCACGCGTACCTCATTGAAGGTTGCGAAGGCCTTCGCGCCGGGATCGGATCCGCCAATTTCGGCGAGATTCTCGGCGTCAATAGCTTGCCGCGACAGGGACAATTTTCGATTCGGCTGGACTTCTAGCGAAGCGTCTTTGGAGAAAGAACATGTGTTGCACCTGCGGGGTAGGGGCAATAGCCCTTACCCCGCAAGCATTATGGTGAGATGGGATAATCGAGCTTTTGGAGCTGGTCTTGACTAGTTTGGGTAAACCTGGGAAGCAATTCGCTCTCTTTGTGCTGACTGCATCCTTGCTGCTTTCTGGCCGTTGGGCGGGCGGGCAGACGGCTGGGGCGCACTGGTATTTGAATTGCTCGGCTGACAATGCCGGCGACGGATCCCTCGCTCATCCGTGGAACAACCTGTCACTGGCTCAGGCTCATTCCTTCGTTGCCGGGGATCGTATCGCGCTCATGCGCGGCACTGTCTGCCACGGCAGCTTTTCTCCGCAAGGCTCGGGCACGGCGGACCAGCCAATTCGCCTGACCGCATACGGTCAGGGCCCGCGCCCGCAAATCGTTGCCACTGCAAAAGACCGCCAGGTATTGCATCTCTTCAATCAGGAGTATTGGCAGATCGACTCGCTCGACCTTTCTGGCTCCAATACCTATGGCATCTTTGTCAGCGGAGACCGTGGCACGCTACACCACATCTATCTTGAGAATCTCTTCGTCCACGATGTCCAGGGCGGCGCGATGAAAAACAAGGACAACGGTTTGGTGGTGGTGGGGCCGAGCAGTGCCCATGCGGTCTTCAGCGACATTCTGGTGGATGGAGTGGATGCCGCGCATACCAATCAGTGGGCCGGCATCCTCATCGGCGGCGGACCATTTTACTTTCCGCCGGAGTTTCCGCTCAACAGCCACATCACAGTGCGCAACTCCAGTGTGCAGGATGTCTACGGCGACGGCATCATTCTTTTTCGCGACTCCGATAGCCTGATCGAGACGAGTGTCGCATGGCAGACCGGGATGCAGCCCACCGAGACTATCGGCACGCCCAACGCCATCTGGACCTGGACCTGCACCGATTGCACGGTGCGGGATAACGAGGCCTTTCTCACCGATAGCCCCGGAGTGGACGGCGGCGCGTATGACATTGACTGGGCCAATACGCGCAACACTGTCGAGCGCAACTATGCCCATGACACCCAGGGCTACTGTATTGCGGTCTTTGCGGCAGGCTATGTGACAAGCCAGAGCCTGGTGCATGACAACCTGTGCATCGACAACGGCCTGAGTCCGCGGCTCGCTGCCCTGCAAGGCGCTGTCTACCTGCACACATGGAGCGGCGGTGTGCTCCGCGGCCTGCACATCGATCACAATACAATTCTGTGGAATTCGCCGGTGGCTGCTGCCACAGCGCTTGTGAATGACGCAACAATTGATGGCGCTCCGGCGGCATTTACCTGCAATAGAATCGAGTCCTCAGCGCAGCTCTTCTATNNCTGGCTGCTCTTCAAACCGCCGGCTTCGAACCGGGCACAACGCTGCAACGAGGGTCGGCGCCAACCCAAACTGAGATCATGCTGCGCCTTGAGGCAGCGATTGATTTCACTCTCGACGCCGACGGCCTTCTCGCTCCCGGCCCGCGCGCCCAGTTGACGGTACTGCGCAGCCTGGCCGCGCAGTATGGCCCCGCGGCGCTGGCTGTGACCGTGCACCTTCACATCGCCGGAAACTTCTCGGCGCAAGTGCTCGCGGAACAGGCCAATGCTCTCGTCGACTTGGACGCCGCTTCGATTCGATTCGATCGCGACGGCCAGCAACCCGGCCTTATTCGCCTTCTGAATGCCGATGGCCGTCAGCTTGAGCAATGGCACGGCTTTCAGAACGCGGCAACCCTGGGTGGCGCGGTGCGCGCCCGGCTCGGCGCTCCACACTTCGCCGCCATGCAATCATCATCATCCTCCGAGGGAAAGCAATGATCCGCCAATGGATGGCTTCGCGCGTTCTCCGGTTTGCAGCGCTTGCGGCTGTCTTCGCAACACCTGCACTTACTGTTCGCGCGCAAACCGAGCCGCCTCTACCCGCGCTTCAGGCACCCATCTCGGTCTACAATAACTGGTCTTCCTACGACGAACTCTCGGATAACATTCCGCTGACTGAAGCCCTGGCCATGCGCGAGCTGGATGAGTTGTTGAGGCTGAAGAATGCTGGCGTGCGATTCGACTACTACATGATGGACGCCTTTTGGTTTGCTCCCGGCGGAGGCTATCGCACCTGGCGCACACCAAACTGGCCCAACGGTCCCGATGCGTGGATCAAGAAGTGTCAGGCCAACGGTGTGAAGCCAGGCTTGTGGTTTAGCACCAACACGCTGGTCAAGATTCAGGCCGCGCCCGCTTGGAAGGATTCGCTGAACAAGGATGGCAGCGCCATGTCGCTCTCCGAAGGCGGATTTCTGCCCGACTTCATGAATGTGCTGCAGTACTGGTACGACCACGGCATCCGTATGTTCAAGTTTGACTTCGTAGATCTGACGGCAGCCATTCCCGCAACCGCGGCCAGACTCAGCAAGGCGGAGATCAAGGAGCGCAATGCCACTGCCTTCCGCGAGGCACTGCGCGCCTTCCGGAAGAAAGACCCCAAAGCAGTGCTGATCGCCTTCAACGGCTTCGGCGGCGATCTGGACAACACCGTGAATCAACTTCCCTTCCGCGATCCCACGGATCTGCGCTGGCTTGAGGTCTTTCAGATGCAGTACACCGGCGATCCACGGCCCTCCGATGTGCCCGAGGCCAGCTTCTGGCGCTCCATGGACATTTACAGTGATCACATGGTGCGACGCTTCGAGCAGTTGGGCTTCCCACTGGAACGCATCGACTCCACCGGCTTCATGGTTGGCAAGACGGGCACCATTTACTACCGAGGGCTGCACGCATGGAAGGGTGCCTTTCTGCTGATGATGGCGCGCGGTGGCTGGGTCAACACGGTGCATGGCAACCTGGAGCTGATCCGGGGCAAGGATGCCCAGTGGATGGCGCGTGCGCAATCGCTCTTTTTCGAGTTGCAAGGACTGGGGCGCATCCATACGTTTGGCGGCATTCCCGGCGACATCGAGCCGTATGGATTTGGCGGCGTCACCACGCGCGGGGCGGTCTACGTGGTGATGAACCCCGGCCAGAGCGTAGCCACGATTTCGCTGCCGCGGCTTGCGCCTGACCAACTGCCGCTCGGTGATGGGCGTGTGCAGTTCCGCGACGCCGGCTTTGTGCCCCGGCTCAAAGACAACCAGATCACGCTGGGCGCTGGGCAGATGGCAATGGTGGGCTTCAACACTTACGCCGCGCCGAGTTACGACTTCGGCATTCAGGATGATGTGATCATTCCTCGTTCCATTCAGCCTCTACGGGCCGATTTTCACGCTACTACTCCCAATACGATTGAGGCCAGCATTCAACCGCCGGCCGAAGGCATACTGCGGGTCATCATGCGCCAGCGCACCCTGGACGGATCCATTCGCCGCACCTGGGCCGGCGGTCCACCCGACGGAGAAAACATGGCCAAGGTCTTCACCATCGAGGTCACGCAGGAGGGCCGCGCCATTCCTGTGAACATCGATTACGACAAGATTGTGTGGAGCGGGCTTTCCTGGGCGGTGGGCGAGATCAAGGTTGCCGGCCTTGTGCCGCATAAGCTTATCCTGGTTCGCTTCCATTCCACGGAGAAGGATTCTGTCAAGCTGGATGGCGCAGTCTATCAGGTCGTGTATTGATTGGGACAATATTATCTTCGACGGCAAGCCGTGTTCTCCTCGGCAGACGGCGAAAGAATTAGGATGTCGATGATGATAAGTGCAATGGGGCGGAAACGATGGGGGTTATTGGCTGGCTGCGGCGTTCTTGCGCTGGCCACCTGCGCCACAGCGGCGCACGACCAACAGTTTGCCCTGAAGGACGGCGACACCGTGGTGTTTTACGGCGACAGCATTACGGCGCAGCGGCTCTACACGAGATATGTGGAGGATTTTGTGCTTACGCGCTATCCGACGCTGCACATTCGTTTTGTGAATGCGGGCGTTCCGGGAGATACGGTGCAAGGCGGTTACACGGGAACGATGGCGGAACGCGTTCAACGCGACGTTGCACCGTTTCAGCCGGCCATGATTACCGTGATGCTGGGCATGAACGATGGGGGATGGGGGCAAGGATCTCCGCAGATCGACGCGGCCTTCCAAAAGGGATACAGCGCGTTGCTGGATGCGCTTCACAAAGCTGCTCCGGGCGCGGCCTTCACGCTGATCTGCCCCACGCCGTACGACGAAATTACGCATGGCACGGAGTTTCCCGGCTACTCGCGCGTGATTGACAAGTTTGCGGACGATGTCTCCGCGATGGGCGCCGAGTTGCAAGCTTCGGGCGATAGGACCGTCCTGCTGGCGGATTTCCATCGCCCGCTGACAGACGCGTTGGAGCGCGCGAAGACGCAGTTTCCGCAGATTGCGCCGCTTATCGTCCCGGATCGCATTCATCTTGCAGAAACCGGCCACTGGATCATGGCCGCGACGCTGATGTCCGCATGGCATGTGAACCCGGTTGTGAGCCGTCTCGAGTTGAACGCGGCCAGCGCCGCAGTGATTGACAAGGACCGGGCCACGGTGACGAATCTGGAAAAATCGGCGGACGGCCTCCAGTGGACACAGCTCGACGATGCGCTTCCGCTCCCGCTGGACTTCAACAATGCCATGACCTCCATGCTGCTCCAGGTATCGGACATCGCACAGATCGATCAGATGATTTTGCGGATCGAGTCGCTTAAAGCCGGACAGTACGAACTCTCGATCGACGCCAAACCCGTGGCCAGCTTTTCGCGCGAAGAGTTGCAGCACGGGGTTAATCTTGCTCTGTACAAAACGCCGATGCTCGACCAGGCGCACAGCATCGACTGGACTGAAGACCGGCGCGCCACACTAGACCAGGCGCGATTTATCCTCAGCGCCGAAGCAAAAGCAAGTCCAACTTCCGCCATTGCGGAGGCCACGCTGCAACAGGCGCAGGACGAATTGGCCACGGCGGTGCGCAAGGATTCCGCCCCGAAGCCGCACCACTTCGAACTGCGGCGCCAGTAACAGCCACACCATGGCCATCCATCGAGTGAGCGATGAGTAGGAAAGGAAACAACCATGCAGTCGTTTCGTAAACGTCTTCTGGGCCTTCTGGCAATAGCTCTTCTGGCGTGGAGCGCCGCGGCCGGCGCTCAGCAAAGCGCTCCGGCCACGGCCTCTGCATCCGCAAACGCAGATCTGGACTTTTCCACCGTGCTCTACGGCACGGCCTACTACCACGAATACATGCCCTACGAGCGGCTGGACAAGGACGTTGCCATGATGAAGGCCGCCGGCTTCAACGTGGTGCGCATGGGCGAATCCACATGGAGTTTATGGGAGCCTGAGGATGGCCATTTCGAGTACGCATGGATGGACCGAGTCGTCGATGCCATGGGCAAGGCCGGCATCAAGGTGATCCTGGGCACGCCCACCTATTCCATCCCCGCCTGGATGGCCCGCCAGCACCCTGAGATTCTGACCCAACGCCTCAATGTCACACTCTTTGGCGGCCCTCCCGTGCAGAGCACCTACGGCATGAGGCAGAACATGGACACCGACTCGCCGGCCTACCGCTTCTACGCCGAGCGCCTCATCCGCCACATCGTCGCCCACTACAAGGACAATCCCACCGTAATCGGCTGGCAACTCGACAACGAAACCTCCAGCTACGACGCCGCCAACCGCGACGTCTTCATCGGCTTCCAGCATTACCTGGAAAAGAAGTTTGGCACTCCCGAGGCACTCAACAAGGCCTGGTTCCTCAACTACTGGGGCGAGAACATTCACACGTGGGAGGATCTGCCCACCCGCGACGGCGCCCAGAGCACCGGTTACAAGCTGGAGTGGACTCGCTGGAGCCAGATGCGCGTGACTAATTTCCTCCGCTGGCAGGCCGCGCTGGTCCGCGAGTCGTCCTCGCCGCGCCAGTTCGTCACCACCGATTACGGCGGCATGATGCACAGCGATGTGAATGAAGAGGACATAGCAGAGGCCCTTGATATCCCCGCCGTCAATGTTTATCACGGGACAGAGGACCATTTCGACGGCGCCGCGCAATCCATCCAGGAAGACTTTACTCGTTCGCTCAAGCACTCGAACTTTCTTGTCACCGAGACCAACGCACAGACCACCGACTGGACCTCGTCCTACCTGTTTCCGCCTTACGACGGCCAATTGCGCCAGGACGTTTACACTCATCTCTCGTACGGCGCCGACATGGTGGAATATTGGCACTGGGCTTCGAGCGCCGCCAACCAGGAGACTTATTGGAAGGGTGTCCTTTCGCACGACTTGGAACCCAACCGCGCCTATGCCGAGGTGAGCAGGACGGCCCATGAACTGGAAAGGATCGGCCCCCACCTCGTCGGCCTGAAGATTCACAGCCAGGTCGCCATTCTCTGGAGCCGCGACTCGCTGAACGCCATCAGCTTCATGCCCTTTGCGTCTTCCGGCGGGCAATGGAGCTTCGGGCCTTCCACTGCTGACTACGCCACGCTGGTTCAGCAGATGCACCGCTCGCTCTACGATCTGAACATCAGCTCGGACTTTGTCTTTCCCACCACTGCCGATTTTTCCGCCTACAAGCTGCTCATCGTACCCGCTCTCTACATCTCGGACGACGCCCTGTTGCGGCGAATATCGGATTACGTGAAGAACGGCGGTCATGTGGTGATGACCTTCAAGAGCGGGTTCGCAAATGAGAACTCCGCGGTTCGCTGGGTACGCGCGCCCGGCCCGCTCCGCGAAGCTGCCGGCTTCAACTACCAGGAATTTTCCAATCTCGAACAGCCGCTCCAGCTAAAAGGCGACCCCTTCCACGTGGGCGATGGCAACAAGGTTCAATATTGGGCAGAGTTCCTCATGCCCGAGCACGCAAAAGCGATTGCCTGGTACGACCACCCCTTCCTCGGCCGCTGGCCGGCCATCACCGAAAACGAGTTCGGCGCCGGAACCCTGCTCTACGAGGGAACCTATCTCTCCAATAAGCTGCAAACCGCCGTGCTCAAAAGCGCCCTCGAGAAAGCCGGCCTCACTGGCCCCGACCAGCAACTCCCGCCCGCAGTCCACGTCCAGCATGGCGTCAACCGTCTGGGCAAGCGCCTGCACTACTACTTCAACTACTCAAGCGCTGAAATGAAAGTAAGTTACGCCTATGGCGCTGGAACCAATCTGCTCGACGGCAAGCCAGTCTCCAGAGCCGCAGAGTTGACGCTGGCGCCGTGGGATCTGGCGATTGTCGAAGAGAGCACATCGGCTCTTTCCCGGCAATTCTAGGTATAAGCCGCAGAAAAAAGGCCACAGAACGCAACTCTCGCGGCGTTCTGTCGCACCGTTTGCACTCAACGACAAACAGCTTACGTTCCTGTATTCCGAAAGCCATGTGAATCAGGATAGGAGAAGACGAGGCGAAAGTCTATTTGAGGAAATCCTGCGAGTCGGCTGGAGTCTTCGTCTGTCAAGGCAAGAGAGATAAGCTGATTGTTACCAACGGAAAGTAAAGAGCCGGGCGCTATTCTGAGTTCACCATATGTGGCCGACTTGCGCCGGTCAACACAGGAGGTTCTCGCTGACTGATTTGGGGTCGCGCCGGAGTAGATGCCGTGGTTCGCTCCCAGCTTCAACATTGCGCCGCAGAGCGTTCAGCCGGTGGTGTAATTGAACCGCGATAGAGGCAACCGCGAGTTTGCACTGTTGCGCTGGGGCTTAGTGCCTTTCTGGGCAAAGGACGCGAAGTTGGCTTTCTCAACGATTAACGCACGCGCTGAGGAAGCAGCAACGAAACCAGCCTTCCGTGAGGCGCTGAAGAAGCGGCGCTGTCTGGTGCCAGCGGCTGCCTTTTACGAGTGGCAGAGACTGGACGCCAAGCCGAAGAAGTCATTCGCCATCGCTCTCATCAGCGGCGAGCCCTATGCCTTTGCCGGTTTGTGGGAGAGCTGGCGGCCGAAGGACGGCGAGCCATTGGAGACCTTCACTATCCTGACCACCGAACCCAACGAACTGATGGCACCGATTCACAACCGGATGCCGGTGATCTTGGAACCGAAGGATTATGACCACTGGCTGGATGCAAGGGACCAAGCAAGACCGCCCGTGGATTTGCTCCGTCCTCATCCTGCAGATCGGATGCGAGCCTGGTCGGTCAGCGATCGCGTGGGGAATGTGCGGAACAACGATCCTCAGTTGCTGGAGCCCACACCCTGAACTCATTGCTCGTTACGGGCTTCTGAGGAACACCCCGTTCTGTGACGATCATCCCTGCTTGACACAAGATCATTTCAGATGAAAAAAGACAAGAGTCTCCCAAAGGCATTTACGCCACCGCCCTGGGAAGATGTATCAGTGCAGCTTGGCTTGCCGAAGTGGCTTCTGCTTGTTATGGTTGCTATGGTTCTTGGGCCGAATTGAGGCTATAGCGATGGACTATGGTGACACAGGTGATAGAAGTGGATTTCCGTAAGGCTTTCACATGCCAGCTTTTCGTTTAATTCATCGATGAAGGGACGAAGTGGCAACCAAATATGAGATCGGCCCAGGTCGCTCTATGGGTGAAGTTCAGATACATTGCCGAGCTTTGTAAGGTTCCGTCCATTTTGTAAGGTAAATGGGAGGGAATTGGCGTATTGGACCGCACTGCACGCACGCAGCGCACGTGCGAGCTTGCGCATTAAGTCATTTATTTTTAGTTAATTGTATGAATCTACAACGAGATGCGCTGCTAGATGGTGCCGAAGAAGGGACTCGAACCCCCACACCCTTGCGAGTACGTGGACCTGAACCACGCGCGTCTGCCAATTCCGCCACTTCGGCACAGTACACAGGTCCAGCGTTCTCCACTGAACCGGCAGCAACTTCGAGTCTCGCAAATGCGGGACTTTGTGTCAAATTCTGGCGCGTGAGAACGGGCCGAAATGGCCGGAGTTTTCTGCTCCGGCCACGGCGTTCGCGTGCCGTTACACCAGCTTGGCGTCGAGCACGATTTCGGTGTTGTTGGCGAAGAGCTTCGAAATGGGGCAGCCGGCCTTGGCGTCGGCTGCGGCCTTGTCGAAAACCTCCTTCGACGCGCCCGGAACGCTGGCCGTGGTGGTGAGCGCAATGCGTGTGATGGCGAAGCCGCCTTCGACCTTGGCCAGTGTGACCGCCGCATGGGTTTCAATCTTTTCGGGAGTCAGCCCAGCGCCGCCCAACTGCGCGCCCAGCGCCATGGAGAAGCAACTGGCGTGAGCCGCCGCAATCAGTTCCTCGGGCGTGGTGCCCGAGCTGGCGCCCTCAAACCGCGTGGCGAATGAGTAGTTCGCATCTTTGAGCACGCCCGTCGCCGTCGAGATCGTGCCCTTGCCTTCCTTCAGTGAACCTGTCCAAACCGCGCTTGCCTTGCTTGCCATTGTGCCTCCTTGGGGTTTTTTGAATTTGTACGAATTGCGTGGCCCGATGCGCCGCAGTCCGGAGAAAAACCCGTCGTCGCGGCACAATGCTCAACGTGAATTCGATGCGCCAGAGGCTTGTCAGGATGCGTTGTCTCCCACACTATTCATAAGAAAACTACGAAAAGGATGAGGCGTCCGGCGGCTCGGCGGTCATCAGATGTAAGCGACCGAGCACCTTGCGCGTCAGTCCGGTCAGCGCCATTCCCGCCGCCTCGCCCAGCGGAACCCAGCGCCGCTCGCCGCCGGGGATGGTCACTGCATCGATATCGCCTTCAGAAACCGCGCGGATGCGCACGCGGTAATTCACCTGCATGATGGCATGGCGCACCGTCAGACACATATCCTTCTCGGGAACGACAGCTTCCCGAAGCATGGGCAGCTCCCACAAGCCCGGCATCACGGTTAGCGAAGCCGGCCGCTGCTCCAGAAGCACCTCGCTGCGCACCTGGCCGGCCTTCTTTCTGCTGCGCACCGAGAGCGCGTGCGCCGCCTCGCGGCAGATCATCGGCGGCCGAGGCGCGGTCTGGTGCTCACCTTGAGTCTTGCAGTCGGTGGCGACCGGGCAGACCAGGCACTGCGGATTGCGCGGCGAGCAGAGAGTTGCGCCTAGTTCCATCAGCGCCTGGTTCGAGTCCCCCGGCCGCTCGGGAGAGACCAGCTCTGCGGCCAACTTCTCGATCTTGCGCCGGACCTGCGCGCCGCCGCCCGCGCGGCTGCCGGCCTTCCAACCCTCCAGCCGGCACAGCACCCGCTCCACATTGCCGTCCACCACTGCCACCCGCTCGCCATAGGCGATGCTGGCGATGGCTGCCGCCGTATATGCGCCGATGCCGGGCAACGAGCGCAGCTCCTCCGCCGTCTTCGGCAGGTTGCCGCCGTAATGCTCAGCCACAAACTGCGCCGCCTTGTGCAGCATCCGCGCCCGCCGGTAGTAGCCCAGGCCACTCCACAAGGCCAGCACCTCCTGCTCCGGCGCCTGAGCCAGCGAAAGCAGCGTGGGAAACCTCGCCATGAAAGCCAAGTATCGCTCCACCACCACCGCCACGCGAGTTTGTTGCAGCATAATCTCCGAAACCCAGATGGCGTAGGGGTCCCGGCTGCGCCTCCACGGAAGATCGCGTCGGCTACGCTCGTACCACTCCAGCAACCGCCCGCGCACTCTCGCGATCATCTCCGCGTCCCACTCCTGCCTGCCCATGCGCCCAGCTTAACAGGCTCTCGCAATTGACCCGGCGGGTCTGTGTTCCTACAATCAAGCTGCATTCTTCTTCTGGCCCGCATGACCATTTCCGCGCTTATCATCGACGACGAACAACTGGCTCGCGAGGAGCTTGCCTACTTGCTTGCCCAGGTGGGCGGCGTGGAGGTGGTGGCGCAGGGAGCCAACGGCATCGAGGCCGTGGAGCTGATCGAGGAGCACCATCCTGACATGGTCTTTCTCGATGTGCAGATGCCGGGACTGGACGGCTTTGCGGTGATTCAGAAGCTAATGGAGCGCAGAGCCAAGGCGAACGGGAATGCCGCGCCGCAGGCGCAGTTGGCCCCACCGCAGGTGGCCGAGCCGCTGCCGCAGATTGTCTTTGCCACGGCATACGATCAATACGCGGTGCGCGCATTCGACGTGAACGCCGTGGATTACCTGCTCAAGCCCTTTGACCGCACACGCGTGGAGCAGGCCGTGGAGCGTGTGCGAGGCCGTTTGGCCGGAAGCACGAACGGCTCGCTGCCCGAGTCTCAAATCGAGTCTCTGTTGCGCTTGCTGAAACGCCCGCAGGGCGCCTCGCGCACCCCTCAGCCGGCCAAGCTCATCGTGCAGGCGCAGAACCGGCTACTGCTGATCGACCAGGCGGAGATCTGCTTTGCGGCTATCGACGAGGGTGTGATTCGCGTGGCCACGCAGAGCTTCGAGGGCCTGTCCAAGTGCCGCACGCTGGAGGAACTGCTCGACCTGCTCGACCCCGCCGTCTTCTGGCGCGCTCATCGCGGCTTTGTGGTGAACATCAACCACATCCGCGAGGTGGTGCCATGGTTCAAATCCAGCTACCAGTTGCGCATGAACGACAAGCGCCAGACGGAGATTCCGGTCAGCCGCGCGCAAACCAAGCGGCTCCGGGAGCTGTTTAATCTGTAGAGGACCTATCCTGATTTTCCAGTCTCAGTCGTAGCGCTCAAAGACAATCTGCTTCTTATGCCAGCCGAAGGCGGTCAGGCTTTCGCGGACGCCGGAGACCATCTCGTTGAGGCCGCAGATGTAGGTGTAGATGTCGAAGTTCAGCTCGGAATTGAGCAGAGTTGGATCGACCGGGGGCGCGGGCAACGGTTGGCCGAGCCGGGCGGCGCGCTCCTCAACGATGCGGACCAGCGGCTCCTGGACGTGACCGCGCAGGCCGGTCCAGCTCGCTTCGGCGCGGCTCAGCGTGGGCAGATAGTGGAAGTTGGGCTTGCGGGCGGCGAGCGCCTCGAACTCGGCGCGGTAATAGATGTCGCTCTCATGGCGCGTGCCGTAGACCAGCCATATCTGTTTGCCGTCGCTGCGGTCTGAACCGTCTGCCGGAAAAAGCCACTGCAGATAGCTGCGCATGGGCGCAACGCCGGTGCCCGTAGCCACCAGGATGGAGTCGGTGATAGGTTGCTGGAGGACAAAGTGCCCATGCGGCCCATGAATCTGGATGGTGCTGCCGATGGGCAGATCGGGCAGGTCGGCCAGGTGGTTGGAAAAGAAGCCCTCCTCGACCCGGTTCACGCACAGCTCAAAGCGATTGCCGTTGGCCGCCGAGGCCATCGAGTAGGCGCGGGTCTGCTGTTTGCCTTTATCGTCCGGCGCCACGCCGGAAACAAATTGGCCGGAGACGAAGGGAAAGCTCTCCAGCTCGTCGAGAACGAAGTCAAAGTGATAGCACTGGGCAACTTCGCTGATGCACTCTTTGCGTGCAAGGCGTGCTGTAAGAAGTTCACGAGCCACGATAAACCTCATGGGGAAAGATATAGCCCGCAGAGCGAACTATAGCCAGTATCGCCAGCCGAGAGGGTAGTGGCAAGCCCAGAGGCGGCGCTTCACCCTATAATTGACAGGGCGCTGAATGAATAGCCTTTGGCATTTTAGGCGCGCAAGCTTGTCTTTATAGAGGATTCCATGGCCGCACTGATTGAAGCGATTACCGTCAAGCGCAAGATGTATTTCGAATTTGAAAACACTCCGTACTACTGCATGGAAGCCGAGGTTTCAACGCCCACGGCCCGCGGCGGCCAAACGCTGGTCAGGCTGAAGATGCGCAACCTGCTCACGCGCGCGGTCTTCGACAAGACCTTCAAGGCCGGCGAGCGCTTCAAGGAGCCGGACCTGGAGCTGGTCGAGGCCACCTATCTCTACTCAGACAGCGAAGGATCGCACTTTATGGACCAGGAGAGCTTTGAGACGCTCACTCTCAACAGCGATATGATGGGCAACGCGCTGGAGCTTCTGGTCGAAGGCGTGATCATCCAACTGCACAAGTTCAACGGCAACCCCATCGGCTTGCAGTTGCCGGAAAAGGTCGAGCTGGAAGTGGTATACACCGAGGGTGGCGCGCGCGGCGACACCAGCGGCAACGTGACCAAGCTGGCACGGCTCCAGACCGGCCTCGAAATCAAGGCGCCGCTCTACATTCAAGTAGGCGAAAAGGTGAAGGTCTACACCGAGACGCGAGAGTTCGCGGGGAGGGCATGACCGGGTCTTACGACTTCTTGCCCGCCTTCGCCGAACGCTTCAACTCATTCCAGTCCTTCTCGGTCTGGTCAGCGTAGAGGGAGCCGAACTTGGCCAGAGCCTCCGCGAAGCCATCGCCGGAGCCGATGTAACCGGCCAGAATGAGCGGGTCGCCGGAGCGGGCGTGGCCGCGCGCCAGCAGCTCGCCGCAGACCTCGGCATAAGCCTCAAGGCCGCCGCCCGTCAGGTCTTCTAAATCGATGGAACCCTTGTGGTCGTTGAGCTGGCGGACCAGGTAGTCGCGCCCGCCAAAGTGCGTCCAGCCGAGGAACGGGTCGGACTGCACCTGCATCGCCTTTTGGCCCTCAGCGGTGCGCTGGCCGTTGTGGCGGGGTGGATCGGCGTCGGGCAAATAGGGCGCGTAGCCGGAGGCCGGCTCTTCCTTGATCTGCAAAAACAAGGGGTCGTCGGGGCCGTTGCCTTCAAAATAAATGCAATAGTCGCGCAGGCCCACCGAACCGGTTCCCACAACCTTGAAGGCCACGTCCACCGGGCGATAGAGCGATAGAAGGTGCTGGCGTTGCGGCTCGAGCGTTTGGCGATAGGGGCCGAGCGAGGCCAGAACGGCCGCGGCCTGCCGGCCAGTGACGCGGGTGAGGGTAGGCTTTAATTCCTTGAAACGGCGAGGCGCGCCGGGCTTGCCGGATGCAGGCTCGGTGAGCTGGTCGAGGGTGTGCAAGGCAGTGGAGCGCTCGGCTTTGAGAAGGGCATCGAGGACGGGCTCGACCTGGTTCAGGCGGTGGACCTGAAAGCGGCCCACTTCGAGCGAAGGCATCTGGGCGAAGGCGCGCATTTGCGCGGCGTAGCGAGTAACAAATTTTTCAACGGCCTGGCGCGCGGAGGCTTCCTTGTGTCCTGAGCCGCGCCCGGCCACAACCAGGGATGCGGCCATGCGCTTCAAGTCCCATTCGAATGGGCCGCGGATGGTCTCGTCAAAGTCGTTGATGTCGAAGATCAGCCGGCCGTCGGGCGCGGCATAGGCGCCCAGGTTGCGCACGTGGGCGTCGCCGCAAAGCTGACAGACAATGCCGGTTGAGGGCAGCACCGCCAGATCGGCAGCCATCACCGGGACTGCGCCGCGCAAGTAGCCAAAGGGCGACTCGGCCATGAGCTTGTATTTGAGCTGGATGAGCGCGGGGACGCGGCCATGCATTGAGCGGGCAAGCAGTTCCAGTGCGGGGGTCTTCCGCGCCTTGGGTTTGAAGTCGTTGTGTTCCTGGCGGCCTACCTGCTTGCGCCGCGCCTGACCCAGGTTGCGCCGTTCCTTAGGAGTTGCCCATTGCATGAACGGGAAGATACACCCTTGGACCGCGTGGCGCAAGGCGCTATGCGGATCAGATGAGGTTCAGTCTCACAAGCAAAACGCTAGACTTACGTTGGGCCGGGCGATCTCTCCAGGTTCGAGACTCCGGATCGGTGACGCCCAACTAGGAAGTTAGTAAGATTTGTTCATCAGTTCAGGATGATTCGCTCGCAGCCAGGCGATCACACTTTGCCGGAGTTGGTCCGCAACGTTGATGGCTTCGTCAAGTTCGTGGTCAGAAACATTTCCGGCGGAATCGTAGCTAGTGGCATTTCTTTTTTTCGAGAAGACTCTCATCTTCTGAATAAGGCGAGGCTCAGCTTGTACGGTGAGTTCCAAAGATTCAATTGTTTTCAGGTGGTGACCCACTTGCACGGAGGTGCGATAGCCAGACGCGCGCAGGGCTACATTCGCTGCTGTACGGGCAGCATTGAAGGCAGCTTCAAAGCGGCGGTCCTCGGAGATCGCCTCGACCTTGGCATCGTGCAGGTCGCGATGGACGATGCCGAGCAGGTCCGCGATCTCTCCGGGACTGGTCGGCTCAGCTTTGAGCCAACCGTATTCAGCCCACTTTTCCAAGCTCATTGATTTCTCCGATGAGAGGCACCGTTTCGCTATGTATGACCGATCTCAGAAAATGATTGCCGCTTTTCAGTTTAGTCTTGAATTCTTTCATGGAATAGAGCGTCGGATTGATTGAACGGCCGATTGCGCGTTCAACGGGAGCCAATTGCTGCAAAACATCGTCGAGCGTTACATCCCCAACAACCATCAAATCGACGTCGCTGCCGGCCTTTTCATCGTGTCGCGCCATCGATCCATAGACAAATGCCACAGAGATTTTCTTGGCGAAGGGCACGAGCGCGGCGCCTAACAGTTGAAAAACGCCCACGGTTTTTGCAATCAAGGCATTCAACTCCTCGAAGACAGGATGAGCGCGGTTTGCTTGGAAGTAGACCTGCTTGCCGGAGACGGATCGGGTGATCAGGCCGATGTTGGAGAGGGTTTGCAACTCCCGCTGGACGGCGCCAACACTGGCGTCAATCTCTCTGGAAATCTGGCGAAGATAGAACGTCTGGCCTGAATGGCCGTAGAGAAGCGCGAGGGTGCGCCCACGAGTCTGACCGAAGAGCAAGTCGCCTAAAGCGCTGATATGCGAACTCATACTGAGAACAAATGTACTCGTTACGAGAACAACAAGCAAGCAACCTGCCAAAGCTTTGCATTTCGCGGAAGTATTACTTCGCTTCAGCCACAACCGCTTTCTCCACTATGACGCCGCTGGGGCGAAGCGTGACCCAGTCGGTCTGCACGCGGTCCCATCCCTGAATCAGGAAGCCGTAAGACTCGAAGAGATGACGGATCTGAGGCCGATGCCAGCCGGCAATCTCCTCCAATATCGGCACCAGTGTGGGCAGGGCGTTGTCGCTGAGCACCGTCCGCTTGGCGATCTGCGCCACCAGTTTTGATTCCGAGACGGCAATGGTGAAGCCATCGCGCCGGTTCACATGCAGCATCACATGAATATCGGAGCTGCCGTCACCGACATAAACCACATGGTCGGCTGGAACGCCGAGCTCTTCTATCAGTTGTTCGAGACGCGCGACTTTTCCATAGCCGGCCGTCGCGCGTACCAGGCTTTCGATCTCGCCCGAAGCCTTGTACTTGAACTCCGTGCCGAAGATGTGGTCCTGGGGCACAATCCCTTCGAGCGCCGACTGAATCACTTCCACCGGCGCGGCGGAGAGCACGTAAAAATCGAAGTGGAAGCCGTCGATCCGCCGGTCAAGGATTTCGTATACCTGCTTGATGTTTTCCTTGAGACGAATGCGCTTGCCCGCGTCATACAAATGCTCGCGCCGCACTTGCGAATGGAAGGCCGGATCGTGCAGGAGCAGATAGGAAAGCTCGGCGCCCTGCTGGACCAGGTTCAGGTTCGCCATGCCCCTGGCCTTGTGCTCGAACTCCGACACGGAGATGCCCAGCATCTCGCTCAACACGTAGCCCGTGTCGTTGAACGTCAATGTCTTGTCGAAATCGCTGGCAAAAAGAAAATGTTTTCGATGCTCGTTAGCCATGTTCAATTTTAATGCATTTTTGGAAATTATGCCGCCCATGTTGCTGCCCGGCGCGAATGAACCTGCCACGGCCAGCCCGCGATGATTGTTACAGTGATGTTACGCGTAGCTACTTTTTCTGATCGCGCGAGGCTGCTTCAACCCAGAACTGCCAGAATTTCATGACGATATCTACCCCGCGCGCATAGTCGGAGTCTGACTCGATCAGCACCGGAATCGAAAACATCCGTAGTTGATCCTGCAGATAAACTCCCTGAATGGAACCGACAGAAACAGCAAGCGCAAGTATGTTCGGATCTTTGGATGAAGCATCCGCGCCAATCTCTATAATTGTGCTGCCTTTGAGTTGAGGAAAGTTTTTGGGATCGGTGAATACCTCCCGATTTGTGACAATGCAAATGTCCGCGGACAGGCGCTGTGCGAGCAGATCCCGGAATTTTGTATCAGCGGACACCAACCGCTTCGAGAAGTCAACCATCTGCGGGGAAGTTGTAGAATCGCTCGTAATTGGCCTGTTCTGAATCAGCAACCCAATCCTGGTTGCGCTTGGATTCGCACATGCATCGCTCTGCGCCAACGCGAAATTTCCTGAAATTACGATTCCGATGAACACGACCGTCCGCGCAAGCTGTTTCATGACTCTTCCATCTCCGTAACTGACTTTCAGTCTATACTCACATAACCTGTTGACTTTGATGCACTGAAATGCAGCGGTGGTTTACACTGCGGTGGGACGGCACTGCACCCCGATAAGGCGCGGTTTCGACGCCATACCGTGCTCCGCTCCCGGAGGAATTCATTTTGACCCGTAGAACTGCTCTCTTGCTTTGCGGCCTAGTTGCCGTTCCTTTTACGGCTCTTCTGCTGGCCGGCCAAGCGCCCGCGAAACCCCTGACCGTGGAGGCGATCTTCGGACATGGGCCGCTGATTGGGAATCCGCCCGACGAGTTCGCCTGGTCGCCGGACGGCAAGCGCCTGACTTATCTGAACGACGGCGAACTGATGGAGGTGAATTTCGCGACAGGCAAGCCGGAGGTGCTGGTGAGCCGGGACAAACTGGCTTCGCTTACCGGGGCCAAGGCATCGGAGACGGACCGCGACCATCGCGAACGCTATAAGATGGCCAATCAGCTGTGGGCGCCGGACGCGACGCATCTGCTCTTCAACGCGAATGGCCACCTGTGGCTCTATGACCTGAACAAAAGCACGGGTGTGGAGGCCGGATTTACCGGCGAGGCTTCGGGCGACGATCCTAAGTTTTCGCCCGACGGCGAATCGATCTCGTTCATCCGCGACCACGGACTGGCGGTAGTGCGCCTGAAGAAGCCTGGCACGCCGATGACGGCCGTGGCGCCCGCGCCCAGCAAGGCCACACTGAACGGCGAGGTGGATTGGATTTATCTGGAGGAGTTGGAGACGCGCAGCAATTATTTCTGGTCGCCGGACTCGCAGCATCTTGCCTATTTGCAGATGGACGAATCCGCCGTGCCGGAGTATCCCGTCACCGACTGGATTCCGACGCACGCAACGGTCGAGATGCAGCGCTATCCGCAGCCCGGCGATCCCAACCCCGCGGTTCGCGTGGGCGTGGTGAGCGCCAAAGGCGGCAAAACAGTGTGGATGAGTCTGCCGATTCGCGCGGGGCAGGATTACATTCCGCGCTTCGGCTGGGTGGACGCGAAGACGCTGTGGATTGAGACGCTGACTCGCGACCAGAAGCATCGCGGCATCTATTTTGCCGACGCGAAGACGGGCCAGGCGCACGCGGCGCTGCAATTGAGCGACGATAAGTTCTTCAACGATAAGTACGATGTTTTAGTGGGCGACGGAAGCATTGTGCTGCCCCATTGGGGCGACGGGCACGATCATCTTTATCTCTATAACTACGATTCAGGCGACCCGTCTCACGCCACAGCGCGGCTGGAGAAGCAACTGACCACGGGCGATTTTGAGGTGAGCGAGGTTTACCGCATGGATGCAGCGGGCAAGCTCGTTGACTTTGCTTCGAACGAGGGCAGCGAATTCGATCAGCAGTTGTGGCAGGTGAACTTCGCGGGAGAGAAAAAGCAGTTGAGCGCGGGCGCGGGCACGCATGAAGGCAACTTCGCGCCCAAGGGCGGCGCTTTTGTGGACAAGCAATCGGCGCGCATGGAGCCGACCACGCTCAAGCTGTGCGCGGAGGCGTCGAAGTGCAGCGTCTTTTGGTCAACGCGCGCAGTCGAGCCATATTGCTTGCGCACGCCGCAGCAGATGACGGTGAAGGCCCGCGACGGGACAACACTCTATGCCACTCTGCTGCTGCCCGAAGGCGCAACAGGCGCGGCGAGCGTCCCGCTGATTGTGAATCCCTATGGCGGACCAGGCGCGCCCACAGTGATCAACAAATGGCACGACAGCCTGCTCTTCGACGAGTTGCTGGCACAGCACGGTTTTGCGGTGCTGCACGCCGACAATCGCGGCATGGGCGGACGCGGGCGCGCCTTTGCGCAGGCCGCTTATCACAACTTCGGCCCGGTGCAGCTAGAGGATCAACTGACCGTGGTGGACGCGGCGCTGGCACAGTATCCGCAACTGGACCCGAAGCGGTTGGGCTGGTGGGGCTGGAGCTGGGGCGGCACTTTCACTCTTTACGCCATGTCGCACTCGGACCGCTTCCGCGCCGGAGTTGCGGTGGCGCCGGTGACCGACTGGCGCAACTACGATTCGATTTATACCGAGCGTTACATGAGCGAGCCGGCGGATTTTGCCTCGGGTTACAGAGAATTTTCGGTAGTGAATTCCGCAGCCAACTTGAAGGGGCGGCTACTGCTGGCGCATGGCACCGGCGACGACAATGTGCACATGGAGAACATGGTGCAATATGTGCAGAAGCTGATCGAGGCAGGGATACCCTACGATCTGCAGATCTATCCGCGCAAGACACATGCGATTTCCGGCTCGGATGTGCGCACGCATCTTTTCAATCGCATTCTGGCGCAGTTTGAGACGTACTTGAAGCCGCCGGTTGCGAGCGGAGATGCACAATGAGCACGGCCATCCCCCATCCCGCCGAGCGCGCGAACACGCATGAATTGATTCGCGGGCGGGTGACGCTGGGAGATTTCGAGATTACCGTGCTCACTGACGGCTACTTCCTGCTGGACGGCGGTGCGATGTTCGGCGTGGTGCCTAGGCCGCTGTGGTTGAAGCGCGCCACGCCCGACGCGGAGAACCGCATTCTGATGGGGTCGAATACCGTGGTGGTTCGCGACGGCAAGCGGACCGTGGTGATCGAGACCGGACTGGGCAACAAGCTGGACGCCAAGATGCGGGCGATCTATGGCGCGCGGGAGATGCTGCCCTCCTCCTTTGCCGCGGCCGGCATCCGCATGGAAGAGGTGGACGTGGTGATCAACTCTCACCTGCACTTTGATCACTGCGGCTGGAATACCACGCTGAGCGAGGATGGGACGCTCAAGCCCGCGTTTCCCAACGCACGCTACTATACGCAGCGCGGCGAAGTGGAGCACGGGCGGCTGCAACTGGAGCGCGACCGGTCAGTTTACCTGGCGGTCAACTATGAGCCGCTGATCACGAGCGGGCAGATGACGCTGCTGGATGGGCCGGGCCCGATTGTGCCGGGCATCTCGGTGGACCTTTACCCTGGGCACACGGCGCAGATGATGGCGGTTTATTTTGACTCAGGAGGCCGGCGGGGCTGCTTCATCTCCGACCTGATCCCCACCACGGCGCATCTCGATTTGGCCTGGGGCATGGCCTACGACCTTGACCCGTTAACGCTCATCGAGCAGCGCAAGCGGTTTTATGCGCGCGCCATTCAAGAGAAGTGGCTGGTCTTTTTTCCCCACGACCACCACACCCCCTTNNCCTAACCAGTGAATCAGGCTATGCATTGCTGGCACCCATGAACAACCATACTCCACGGATTTAGCCGCTGCATGAACACTACGGCTCACGTGCTTAGATGCATTTTAATGGGCGCTGGCCCGTTGTGTTAACTGTTCTTTAGGAAAATCTTTCTCAGATATTTCTTGTTTTATAGGGAAGAAAAGGCGAAAATAGTTTTGGTATGGAATCTGACCCCAATCCGGCGCCGGCCCTCGACTCCGCGGAGTGGCCGCAAGAGCTTCAGGCGCTGAAGCCGGAGGCTGCGCGCGGTCCGCAAGAGCCTGAGGATGACCCCGCCAGCGGTCCGCATCTGAACTGGCTGTTTGTCGATATGAACTCCTATTTTGCCTCGGTGGAGCAGGACGCGCGCCCCGAACTGCGCGGCCGGCCGGTGGGCATTGTGCCCATGATGGCCGACACAACCTGCTGCCTTGCCGCCAGTTACGAGGCCAAGGCCCGCGGCGTCAAAACCGGAACCATCGTTGCCGACGCCAAGCGGCTGTGTCCGGATCTGGTGCTCGTGGAGGCGCGGCACGAGCTTTATGTCCAATACCATCACCGCATCGTCGAGGCTGTGGAAAGCTGCCTGCCGGTGACGGCGGTGCTGTCGATTGACGAGATGGCCTGCCGGCTGATGGGCCGGGAACGGCCGCTGCTGGCGGCGATGGCGCTGGGCCGGCAGGTGAAGGCGCGCATTCTGGAGAAGGTCGGCTCCATGATGCGCAGTTCGGTCGGTTTGGCCACCAACCGCTACCTGGCCAAGGTGGCCAGCGACATGGAAAAGCCCGATGGACTGGTGGCGCTTCCGCTGGACATTCTGCCCGAAGCTCTGCATCAGCTCACGCTGCGCGCCCTGCCGGGCATCGGCGCGCGCACGGAGAAGCGGCTGAACGCCCAGGGCATTCACACCATGGACGACCTGCTGGCGCTCGGCTGTGAGCAGGCCGGCGAACTGTGGGGCTCAGTGTGGGGTGAGCGGCTCTGGCACTGGCTTCAGGGCGAAGACTTCGATATGTCGGAGACGGAGCACCTGAAGTCGATGAGCCACCAGCACGTGCTCGCGCCGGAGATGCGCACGCCTGAAAAGGCCTGGGCGGTGGCGCACAAGCTGCTGCACAAGGCGGCGATGCGGCTGCGCGCGGAGGGGTTGTGGGCCAGCAGCATTGGACTGGCCATAGGGTTTGCCGTGCCGCGCGGCGAGAAAATGCCGGTCAGTCGTTTCGGCGCGCCCACGCGGGGATGGAAGAGCGAGTTGCGGCTGAGCGAGTGCCAGGACAACCAGACGCTCATCGCGGCGCTACGTCGTCTTTGGGAATCCCGCCCGCCAGGCCAGGACTTTGAGCATCCCTATTTCATCAGCGTGCATTTGAACGGACTGGTGCCCGACCGGTTGCACACGCTGAACCTGTTTGAAGGAACGGAAGACGAGCAGAGCCGCGCGCGCCTTGTGGCTGCCATGGACGCGCTAAACAACAAGTACGGCCTGAGCACGCTGGCGCCGGCCACCATGCTGACCGCCTTCAAGGCCGCGCCCACGCGGATCGCCTTCCACACCATTCCGGAGATGTTCTAACTCGATTGTTTTTGTTTCGCGGCCACACTTTGACGGGATAGAATGTCAGGCGAGCCATGCGGGGCATATTCGCTCGCCGCCTGCGTCGCTGCTTTTTTCCTCAGCCACGCAAATCGGCGCTCCGGGTCACCTATGGCCCTACGATCGAGATCGCACAACTGAGGGGAGAAGCATGTTTCGTCGCAATTTTTTCTTTGTAACCCTGTTTATGTTCCTTGGGGCAGTCTCTCTTGCCGCGCCGGAGACGGTGATTTGGCGGGTGCCGCGCTATCTGTCCAGCGCCGCTGAAGCTGCCGAAAAGCTGCGCTTCATGGCTCCGCGGCTGGCGCCTTATGGAAAGAACGGACACTCCTTGTCGAACCTTGACATGGGTAGACTCGGCATCAACTTCAGCTTTTCCGACGGCAGCGTGGTTACTTTGCCTTACGGGAAGACCGCGGGTGCGCGGGTCCTGCTGGCCTCTGAAGCGGGTCTCGTGGATTCGTCCACCTCCCGGCCCGGCACGAACGCCAGCTGTCTCCTTTGCTTTGACGGCACCGCCAGCTACGCCGGCGATCCTCTGAATGCGCCCTGGTGCCTCGCCGTGGTAACCGGCCAGGACAAGGAAACCCAAATTACCGGGCGCATTTGCCTCGGCAGCGAACCGGACGCCGAAGCATTGGCGGATGTTTTAGAAACTTTGGCCGTGGCCAATGGAGCGGATCCCTTCGTCCCGGTCGGCGCCACACTGTCCGCTCTCGGCAAAGGCGCGTTGAAGAAGATTCCCGATCATCTCGGCATGGATATATCGATTAACCTGCGCAGTCCCGAAGCGGCGGCAGGACTTCAAGAGGGCGATATCCTTCACACCGTCAATGGCAAGCCATGCACGGATGCCGATGTCTATCAATCGGCCACTTCCACTGCATACAGGCACGCGCCCGATGGCGGAGTCGTGCATCTGGAGATTTTGCGCCGCAACAAGCCGTTGAATGTGGACGTGCATTATCCCTATTTGGGCTCCGTCACCGACAAAGATACGATTGCGAAGCTTCAGAGAAGCGCTGCCGAGCAGGCGCAAAACGAAGCGCCGCAAGCTCCCGCCTCCAGCCCGGCTCCCGCCCCTTCCGGCATTCATCTTGGCATTCAGGTGCGCCCCGTCATTCAGGACGACATGGCGCCCCTGGCTCTGACAAGCACAAAAGGACTGGTCGTGACCAGCGTCGAGAACGGCGGCACCGGCGATACCATGGGCATTCTCGCTGGCGACGTGATTCTCCAGGTGAACGGCGCGGATGTCAGCGATATGCCGCAGTTTGTCCAGACCATTCACAGTGGCGCGGCCAAGACCTTCCGCGTCTGGCGCAAGGGTCAAACTGTGGAACTTACCGTACCAGTGAGCATGTAGCGCAACCATCGAATTCATTACTTCTGCTAGGCCGGAGCCTGATGCTCCGGCCTCGTTGTGTTTTTTATCTGCGTTTTGGCCGCTTTCCGCGCAAACTGAACTTTTTCTTTTTTCGCTCCAGTGCGTAACTCTCTGCATCCGCGCGCGGCCATTTTCGCGGATAAGAGAGTAGAAGCGAAGCCCATGGCCCACGACTGGCAGCCGGATTTTGAACAACTCGTGGACGAACACCAGTCGATGGTCTTCTCGCTGGCGTGGCGCATGACCGGCGACCGAGGGCTGGCCGAAGAGATTGCGCAGGATGTCTTTCTGGAGTTGGACAGGCATCTGGGCAAGATCGAGTCGGCGGCACACGCCTGCTTCTGGCTGCGCCGCGTGGCGATGAGCCGCTCCGCGGATGCGCTAAGGCGGAGAGTGGTGCGCGGCCTGGACCTGTGGGTGGAGATGGAAGAGCATCACGGCATAAGCGTTGCGGAGCGCACATCACCGTTGGGGGCACGGCTGGAACAACTGCTGGCCACCTTGCCGGAATCGCAACGCGCGGTGCTGGTTCTCCGCTACCAGGAGGACTTGACGCCGGAGGAGATTGCCGCGACTCTCCAAGCGCCCGTGGCCACCGTGAAGAGCAATTTGCAGCGGGGACTGAAGCTGCTCAGGGCCAAGGCAGCGAACCATTTGAAGGAGTACGTTCGCCAAAAGGAGTACGTGCGTGGAGTTTGAACCGATGGAGGAGTTTGAACAGGAGCTGCGGCAGGCATTCGAGCGGCGTCCTGCGCCGCCCAGCCTGAAACGCAGGCTGATGGAGAGCAGGCGTGTGCGGCAGCCGCGAAGCCATGCCTTCCACTGGCAACGGCTTGCCGCTGCCATTCTTCTCACAGCCGTGCTGGGCGGCGGAGTCGTCTTGCATCAGCGAGAGGAACAACGCAGGGGCGAGGCAGCTCGCCAGCAGGTGCTGACCGCGCTGCGCATCACCAATCACGCACTCAACCAGATGAATACGCAACTCGCGGCCCACGGGCGCGCGCAAAGGTAAGGAGATTCGACGATGAAAAACAGAATCATGACATTCGTGCTGGGGGCGGTTGCGATGGCCGCGCCAGTTTTCGCGCAGAGCACGCCGCTGCCTTTGCCTCCAACGGTTGAAAAGGAACTAGCCGCGCGCGCGTCTGACGTCACCGAGGTCACGCTGGGCAAGAACATGCTGGCTTTTGCGGCCAAATTCATGAACGGCAAGGACAAGGACGACGCGGCGACGCGGCAACTGATCGAGGGGCTGGACGGCATCTACGTCCGCAGTTACGAGTTCGACAAGGAAGGCCAGTACTCGATGGACGAGATCGAGCAACTGCGCAAGTACTTCGAGACCAGCGAGTGGTCGCCGATGGTGCGCGAGCGCGAGCACAAGACCGGCGAGACCACGGACGTGATGGTAAAGCTGGTGAACGGCGAGGCCCACGGCCTGTTCATCCTCACGGCCGAGCCCAAGGAGCTGACCATCGTTCTGATCCTTGGGCCGGTGCGCATGGAAGACCTGGGCAAGCTGAAAGGCATTGGCGGACTGAGCGTGCTGGGCGATGTGGAGAAGGACGCGAAGGCCAAAGAGAAGATGGAGAAGGATAAGAAGGGAGGCAAACCATGAGGCATTTTTGGGTTGTTCCGGTTGTATTTGTGGCGCTGCTGATTCCGGTGGTGGTGCTGGCCGGCGGCGGGGGCGGCTTTGACGGCGTTGTAAGTTCAATCGAGAGCCGCTATCATGTGCGGGCCACGCGCATTCCCTTCATGGGGCTCGTCAGCATGGTTGCTCGGAGGGCCACGCATGAAGGCGTTGGCGACATGCACATAGCGGAGATTGAGAACTTCTCAGCGCCGGTGGATGGCGACGAGTTGAACCGCATGGTCGAGGAGAAGCTGGGAGCAGGCTGGGAGCGGATGATCCGCGAGACCAGCCGCAAGGGTAAAGAACAAACGCTGATCTTCGTGCATCCCGAGGGTGAGCGAATGGGAATGTTTGTGGTGAATCTGGACGGGAGCGAGATGGACGTGGTGCAAGTCTCGGTCGACCCCCGGCATCTAAACGACCAGATCGGAAGCTACGAGCATCGCCGTTCCCAGGCCGATGGCGATGGGGATGAATCGAATTAGAAATTTTCTTCCGCTGAATCCTGCAGGAATCAA
Source organism: Acidobacteriaceae bacterium (assembly GCA_003142015.1). Taxonomy (GTDB): domain Bacteria; phylum Acidobacteriota; class Terriglobia; order Terriglobales; family Acidobacteriaceae; genus Telmatobacter. The sequence continues at coordinate 46,026 of PLOI01000032.1, forward strand.
ACTCTCCCTATGCGGCGCGGCTGCGGCTGGCTACACTGATTGACAGTATGGCCAGCCATTTTTCATCGCCGCCGTCGAGTTATCGCGGCCGTCTTGCGCCGTCGCCCACCGGCTATCTGCATGTGGGTCACGCGCGCACTTTCTGGACGGCCTACGAGCGGGCGCGCGACGCGGGCGGCGTGCTGGTGATGCGCATGGAAGACCTGGACCATGAACGAAGCCGCGTCGAATTTGCCGAGGCTGCCATCGAAGACCTGCGCTGGCTGGGAATTCGCTGGCAGGAAGGTCCAGAAATGGGAGGGTCTTATGCGCCCTACGCGCAGAGCGGCCGCCGGGCTTTTTATCTCGACGCGTGGCGCAGGCTGCTGCGCGGCGGATTTCTCTTTCCCTGTCGCTGCTCGCGCAAGGACCTGGCCGCTGCGCTCAGCGCGCCGCACGAGAGCAATTCCCCCGCCGCGATCGAGGCGCAAGCCAGCGTAGAGTTAGAGCCGCTGGACGATGAACCTGTCTATCCGGGAACGTGCCGGCCTGGCGCCGATGCGCTCCTCATGAGCAATTCCGATTTGGGGTTGAGGTTTCCCACCCTTTCGCTAAAAAAAAGGCGAAAGGATGGGGCACGGTGCAACATTCCACTGGCGTTCGATCCAACGGCGAGCGAGATTGATGAGCCAGGCAATTTCAACTGGCGCTTCCGTGTTCCCGACGGCGAAGCAGTTGAGTTTGTGGATGGAAACCTCGGTCCACAGCGCTTTGTGGCCGACGTGGATTTTGGCGACTTTGTGGTGTGGCGGCGCGACGGCGGCCCGAGTTATCAGCTTGCCTGCGTGGCTGACGACGCGGCCATGAAAATAACTGAAGTGGTGCGCGGCGAAGACCTGCTCAAGTCCACGGCGCGGCAGATTCTGCTCTACCGCGCGCTTGGACTCGAAATCCCTGAGTGGTTTCACTGCCGTTTGGTGGTGGACGCGAATGGCCGCCGCCTGGCCAAGCGCCACGACGCGCTGCGCCTGCGCGTCCTGCGCCAGCGCGGAGTTACACCGTGGCAGGTTCTTGCGACGGAGCTGCCGAAGGAGTGATCGGCTACTCGCCGCGTAACCTGGCTTACTTGTGGCGGATAAAGGTGCCGCTCTGCAACTCGCTCCAGGCCTGGCGCAGCTCGGCCTCCGTGTTCATCACGATCGGCCCCTGCCACGCCACCGGCTCTTCGAGCGGCTGACCGGAGACCAGCAGGAAGCGAATGCCTTCGGGACCGGCCTGGACGACGATCTCGTCGCCGCGATCGAAAAGTACGAGCGAGTGGTTCCTCGCGTCGTACGCCGGCGGCGCATTGGGATCAACGGCCGACTCGGTCAGCACGGCCTGCGGTTTCGAGGCGTCGCTGAACGTGCCCGCGCCGGCGAAAACATATGCGAATGCGTTGCGCGTGGTCTCGACCTTGATGCGCTTGCGCTTATTCGGTGGAATGGAAATGTCCACATAGCGTGGCTCGGCGGCTACGCCATCGACTGGCCCTGTTTTACCCCAGAACTCTCCGCAAATGACACGCGCTTTGCTCCCGTCGTCTTCGGTCACTTCCGGAATGGCGCTTGCCGGAATGTCCTGGTAGCGCGGGTCGGTCATCTTCAGCGATGCAGGCAAGTTCGCCCAGAGCTGAAAGCCGTGCATGCGGCCCTGCTCGTCGCCCGCGGGCATCTCTTGATGCAATATCCCGCTGCCCGCCGTCATCCATTGCACATCGCCGGCGGTCATGCGGCCCTTGTTGCCCAGGCTGTCGCCATGGGCTACCTCGCCGGCCAGCACGTAAGTGATGGTTTCAATTCCCCGGTGGGGATGCCAGGGAAAACCGGCCACGTAATCGGCCGGATTGTCGCTGCGGAAGTCGTCCAGCAACAGGAAGGGATCGAACTCCGCGGTTTTTCCAAAGCCGAAGGCGCGCTGCAAGCGGACGCCGGCGCCCTCGATGGTGGGCTTGGTTTCAAAGATCTGCTTCACGGGGCGAAGCGACATGGGGAACCTCCTTGTGGCTTACAAAAGATTGGATGCACCAAGGAGATATTCGTTGCAACATGTATTTTTAGACAGGCCCGGCCGCCGGGAAAGTTCCTGTCTACGAGAGGGTTGAATTGTCGGTAGAATCGCTTGATTTCAAAACGGTTCTTGCTGGCTGCTGCCGCCGCCGCATAGTTCCACGGCGTGAACCATGGCTTTGGCTATGCGGTCGGCCATCTCGTGCTCGTAGATGCGAATGGAGTGGTCAACGCCCCTGGGCAGCTTGATGTTCAAGACAAAAATATCCGGGACGTCCTTGACTGTTTTGGTGGTGTCTCCGGTTTTCACAAGGTACATCTGCCAATCCTGGTCGTCTGGCAGCACCGCGACGCTTTGCACGTCGCGCAGGTTGATGAGGACATTCTCGTTGTGTTCTTTTCTGCCGTTATTGATGACGAGGCGATGGTAACTGAGGGAGCAAGCGCCGGGATTGGCGACGATGTCGCTGGTCGTGGAACTGAACTTTTGCACCCCATCTGTGTTGTCGGCCGAGTCATGGACGTATCCGGCGAAATTCACCGTGCCCACTTCGCCGAGCTTGTCCTGGATGAACTTCATGGTGACTTCGAGCGTCGGGCCGTTGGTGATTGGCGCGCCGGCAGCAGGCGGATAGGTGGGCGCCGCGCCCTGGGCCAGTATTGCGCTGAGTTCCGCTTCGCTGGCGCCGGCCTGTTTGAGCGCGGTCAGCGCATCGGCAGAGGTATCGAACTTGCCGGGGGTTGCGGAAATGACATGCAGAATCGCTCTCTCCGACACTCCTGACCGCAACAACTTCATAACCTCGGCGTTTGCCGGTGCATCAACAGCAGGTTGAGGCGGAGGCGGCACACTCTGTTGCGCCAGCGCGGTTGCGGAGGCCAAAACTCCCGCCAAGATCACAGCAACAATTCGCATATACGTTCTCCTGTCTAAGACAAAGCGATGGGCGCAGGGCGGGCGGAGACGGGCAAGAATCCTCCCGGCTCCGCACCGGACAGTCCGCTTCACTGCATCCCATTGGCAGCTACTTCGTTTGCGTGGAATTTTAATCGACTGCCTCCATGATTGTCACGGCAGGGAGATTCGAGCGCGTTTTCCTAACGTGCCTGCGGAAGCTGAAGGCTTATTCTCAAGAAGGAACTCCCATGAGCGATTTTGCCCAGACCGTGAAGCAGCAGGCCGACATCGTCAAGGTGATTGAGGGGTACATTCGCCTGCGCAAGGCGGGGGCGCAGAACTACCAGGGGCTATGCCCGTTTCACAAGGAAAAATCGCCGTCGTTTTCCGTCCATGCGGTGCGCCAGTTTTACCACTGTTTCGGCTGCCAGGCTTCGGGGGACGTGTTCAGCTTTGTGAGCAAGATAGAGAACGTTGGCTTTCCCGAGGCGGTGCGAATTGTGGCGGGAAAATGCGGGATTCCGCTGCCCAAGCGAGAGTTTTCCTCGCCGGAAGAGGCTGCCGGAGCGCGGCTGCGAGCCAAGCTGCTGGAGTTGCACGAGACGGCTACCGCATGGTTTGAAGAGCAGTTGCGCGGGCCTGAAGGAGCTGTCGCCCGTGAGTACCTGGCCGGTCGCGGACTAGCCCCGGAGGGGATAAAGACTTTCCGCATCGGCTATGCCCCCGACAGCTTCAACGCCCTGCGCGACCGCCTGAGCGGCATGGCCGACAACGAAACCCTGCGGGCCAGCGGCCTGTTCGCATCGAAGGAGCAGGGCGACGGCAGCCAGGGACCGATCTACGACCGCTTCCGCAAACGGGTTATGTTTCCTATTTCGAACGAGAGCGGGCGGGTGATTGCTTTCACGGCGCGCACACTGGAAACCGGCGAGAAGGCGGGCGCAAAGTACATCAACTCGCCGGAGACGCCACTTTATTCCAAGAGTCTCGTCCTCTTCAACCTGGACAAAGCGAAGTCCGCAATTCGCAATATGGGATATGCTCTGCTTGTTGAAGGGCAATTAGATTGCATAACAGTGTTTCTTAACCTCACACAGAACGTCATCGCCACCAGTGGAACGGCCTTCACCGAGCAGCAGGTGGCAACTCTCAAGCGCCATACATCCAACGTAGTAATTAATTTTGACCCTGACGCTGCCGGCTCCAATGCTGCGGAAAAGTCCATCGCCCTGCTCACCGAGGAGGGCTTCAACATCAAAATTGTTACCCTTGCTGAGGGTCTTGACCCAGACCGATATCTTCGCGATCATGGGCCCACAGCCTATGCAAGTGCCTCTTATGCACGAGGCTGGCAATCGGAGGTTTTTCTAGATAAAGGAGATGGCTGGGAAGGCTATCGGGCGGAAATTCGAGGTGCGCGGAAGGTTACCGACTACCTAGTCGAGCGGGCGCAACAGATGTTTCCAGGTGCCAGTGCGGAGCAGAAGGTGAAGGCCATGAACTTCCTGCTGCCGCACATTCGCCGGATGCCGGAGAAGCTGGCGCGCGACCAGTTTGCTCACGAAGCCGCGCAGAAGCTGGGTATCGATTCAGTGATCCTGCGCGAAGAATTGCGCCAAGCCGCGCTCCGCCGGCGAGACCACATCGAGACGCGGGCGACGGCGCTGAGCGAGGTCGAGCGGGTGCTGCTCCGTGCGCTGGCCATCGACGATCCGGAGAACGAGCAAGCGCGGCGGCTGGCGGTAGAGGCACTCAGCTCACAACCCGCGTGGTTTGAGCACCTCGCCGCCTTCGTTGCCCTGCAGGCGCTTGCCGGGCGGCAGGCTCGCGACCCCATGGACGTGGTGGAAGACGAGGCGCAGCGGGCCCTGCTGGCCAAGACGCTGCTGGCCGAGACCAAACCGCCCGAGGAGAGCGAAGTGCAGAGCGCCATTCAGGAGATTCAGGAGCGGGCCATCGAGCGTCGGCTGCGTGACATGCGGGCGCAGATCGCCGAGGCCGAGCGGCGCGGCGACCAAGCCGAGCTGGCAGTCTTGACCCAGCAAAAGCTGGATCTGGACCGGGCGCTGCGGCAGTTGCATCAGCATCAGGAGCTGTAGCGGCCTCCAATTCCCCCGCGCTTCACCCCGGCCGCTGCGTCTATTTCCTGCGTCGAATCGCAAATTCCAGCGTCCAATAAGAAGAGAGAGTGGAGCAGGTGGAAGGCAGAATCGCCCGGTTCGCCTGCGAGATCGCCCGAATTGGCTTCTCGCCACGTCTGAATTTTGGCTTGGCAGGGCAGGGCGAGACGTGGTAATCTATTGATCTCTGTGCAGATGCGCGCCCCTTTGCCCCAACTATGAGCCGCGGCTCGCGGGCGACCCAGGTGAAACCTGAAGCGCTTGTCATCCTGTTCCGAGCAACCACAAGAAACCGCATCATTTATGCGGGTGACCGCAGGTTTATGTCCGTACGCGCCGTTTTCCCCGGTTTCCCACGGGAATTTATTTTTCGCGCGCTCAGGGCCAAACCAGGCTGGAACCTGCGCACCGTCGCGCAAGACGGTGCTGAATCTACCTTGCGCTGGAGAGTAGGAGTATTTTGGCGAGCGACGACAAATTCGAACATGATCACGAACATGATCACGAACACGATCACGATATTGACACGCTGATTGAAGTCGGCAAGGAAAAGGGCTATCTGACATACGGCGACGTGAACGAGATGTTGCCGGATGAGATAGCTTCTTCGCCCGATGATCTGGACGACCTGATCACCACCATCGGCACTCAGGGCATCGACCTGCTGGACAGCCCCAAGTTTGGCGGCCACAAGGACTTCGATCTGGAAGAGGGCGAAGACGTCGAGCTGGACCTGACGCCTGGGACGCTGGAAAAGACCAATGACCCGGTGCGCATGTACCTGCGCGAGATGGGCACGGTGCCGCTGCTGACGCGCGAAGGCGAAGTGGAGATTGCCAAGCGCATCGAGCGCGGCCAGATGCGCGTGCTGAAGGCCATTTCGCGTTCGCCCATTGTGATTCGCGAGGTTGTGGCCCTGGGCGAGGACCTGAAGCGCGGCGTGCGCAACATCAAAGAGGTCGTAATCTTCGACGAAGAAGAACTCACCGAAGAGGTGGTGGTGGCGCGCGTCAAGGCGACCGTGGCCCGCATCGACGCGTTGGTGAAGCACCAGAAGAAGATTGCCACGCTGGAGGAGAAACAAGCCGCTTCCGGCGCCTCCAAGGCCAAGGCCTCTGCCGCGCGCAAAACGCGCTGGCTCATCGCCCGCGAGAAGGTTTTAGTTTCGCGGATTGTGCGCGAACTCAAATACACGCCGATGGAGCGCAAGCGCCTGCTAGACAAGGTCAACAAGACCGTGGACACCATGCGCACTCTGGAGCGGCAAATTCGCTCGCTCGAACAAAAGCACGAGGCAAGCCGTAGCGAGGAGCTGAAGAAGGAGTACCGGCGGCAGCAGAAAAACTGCAAGGCTGACCTGGAAAAGATCGAGGCCGACGCCGGCGTCTCCATTGTTGAGTTGAAGCGCACCCAGCGCGAGATGATCCAGGGCGACATGGACGCGGACCAGGCCAAGCGCGAACTGATCGAAGCCAACCTGCGCCTGGTGGTCTCCATCGCCAAAAAGTACACCAACCGCGGCCTCCAGTTCCTCGACCTGATTCAGGAGGGCAACATCGGCCTGATGAAAGCCGTGGACAAGTTTGAATACCGCCGCGGCTACAAGTTCTCGACCTACGCAACCTGGTGGATTCGCCAGGCCATCACCCGCGCCATTGCGGACCAGGCCCGGACCATCCGCATTCCTGTGCACATGATCGAGACCATCAACAAGCTCATCCGCACTTCTCGCCAACTGGTCCAGGAGTTGGGCCGCGAACCTTCAAGTGAAGAGATTGCCCGCCGCATGGACATTCCCGTAGCCAAGGTGCGCAAGGTGCTCAAAATCGCGCAGGAGCCCATCTCGCTCGAAACGCCCATCGGCGAAGAGGAAGACTCGCACCTCGGCGACTTCATCGAGGACCGGCAGGCGGTTTCGCCCTCCGAAGCGGTTATCAGCGTGAACCTGAAGGAGTACACCTCGCAGGTTCTGCGCACGCTCACCCCGCGCGAGGAACGGGTGATCAAGATGCGTTTCGGCCTGGAAGACGGCTCCGAGCACACGCTGGAAGAGGTTGGGCAGAGCTTCCAGGTGACGCGCGAGCGCATTCGCCAGATCGAAGCCAAGGCCCTGCGCAAGCTCCGCCATCCGTCGCGCAGCCGCAAGCTGAAGGCGTTTGTAGAAGGCGTAAAAGAGATGTAACTCGGCAGCAAGTCAGCCGCGCCGTTTTTCAAAGCAGAGCCGCAATCCGCGAGGGTTGCGGCTCTTTGTTTGCGGAATTCGCTAACCCGGAGGCCATTTCCGGTGATATGCTTCCTCGCATGACAGAATTCCCCACCAATCCGACACGCTTCGATCCGTACAAGAACTTCAAATTCCGCGTGAAATGGGATGGCCAATACATCCCTGCAATTTCACGCATAACAGCGCTCATCCGCACCACGGAGGTCGTGGAGCACCGGGAGGGCGGCGATCCCAGCACCAGCCGAAAATCGACCGGCCTGAACCAGTTCGGGCCCATCACGCTGGAACGCGGGCTTACCGACGATACCGCCTTTGAAGACTGGGCCAACCTTGTCTGGAAGTACGGCGCGGGACTGGGCTCGGAGGTGTCGCTGAACGAGTTCCGCAAGGACATCTACCTCGAGTTTTACAACGAAGCTGGGCAGCTGGTTCGCGCGTACAAGATCTATCGCTGCTGGCCCTCGGAGTATCAGGCGCTTCCCGATCTGGACGCCAACGCCAACGCCGTCGCCATCGAGCACATCAAGCTCGAAAACGAAGGCTGGGAGCGCGATACGTCGGTCGTCCCACCGCCTCAGCCTTAGCTTCTCGCGGCAGCTTCAATCTCGGCCCATTCTTCCTGGCTCAGCTTCAGTTCGGCGGCTGCGATGTTCTCTTCGAGGTGCGCGACTTTGGACGTGCCGGGAATGGGCAGCATCACAGGCGAACGTTGTAGCAGCCAGCCGAGCGAAAGCTGCGCAACAGAAGCCGCGTGGTGGGCTGCGATCTGGGCCAGCGTCTGCGCCGAGGGATTGTCCGCCTTCAGCAACTTGCCGGCGTTGATGGGGTACCAGGGCAGGAAGCCGATGCCCTGCCGCTCGCAATAATTGAGCGTCTCCTCATGCCGCCGGTCAGCCAAACTATACCGATTCTGGACAGTCGTAATCCTTACGAATTTCTGCGCCTCTTCAATCTCCGCCGGTGTTACCTCGCTCAATCCAATGTGGCGAATCTTGCCTTGCTGCTGCATCTTCTTCAGCGCGCCCAGGCTCTCTTCGAGCGGCGTGCGCGGGTCGATTCTATGCAATTGGTAGAGGTCGATGCGGTCCAGTTTGAGCCGGCGCAGGCTCATTTCCACACACTGGATGAGGTAGCCGGCGCGGCCCACTGGCTCGGCGCGTGCCGGGCCGGGGCGGGTGTTTCCGCCCTTGGTGGCAATGACCACGCCGGGCGCATAAGGGTGCAGCGCCTCGGCAATAAGGCGCTCGGCAATCTCCGGGCCATAAGCGTCGGCAGTGTCGATCAGCGTGACGCCCAACTCCACGGCCCTGCGGAGGACGCGACGAGCTTCGGCCGCATCGGCTGGCTCGCCCCACGCGCCCTCGCCCACCAGGCGCATGGTTCCATAGCCGAGACGGTTGACGGGCAAGTCGCCCCCGATGAGAAATGTGCCGCTTGCGGATGCGTTTTGTATTCCCATGTTCGATTGGATGCCACGGCATGGCAGGTTGGTGCACACGGAATCTGTGGCTTGAGGGAACCTCGGACGGCTCGCTTGCGTATATTGGCGACAGAGCAAGGAGAACCAGCCATGAGCACTCAACCGTATCCCAACGCGCAAGCCATCTTTTACCAGCAGTATGAGTCGGTGCGCCGCGACGAAGTCGTCGGCATTCTGCTGGCGCTGTTTCTGGGCACTTTCGGCGTTCACCACTTCTACCTGCGCCGAACCGGCCTGGGGATTCTCTACTGCTGCTTCTTCTGGACGGGTATCACCGCCATTCTCGGCTTTATCGAGTGCTTTTTCATGCCGGGCCGTGTACGCGAATTCAACGCCATTCAGGCGGCGGGAATTGCGGCCATGCTGGGCATCTCGATGCCGGGCTGGGGCTATCCATTCAACGTCACGGTCAATGTGCCAGCAGCTCCGCAACCGGGTACGCTGGTGGCCTGCGGGCGCTGTGGGCAGACCCTCCCGCACGGTGCGCGGTTCTGCTCAGGGTGCGGTGCGGCGATCTGAACTCGAATTCGCAAAGCTTTGATTGGGCTATCGACAACAGGTTTTGCGCCAGGGCTGAATGCAGCTCTGGCGTAGCCTGTTACTCCACTTCCAGCACCAGGCACTTCAGGTACTCGGTCTCAGGCAGGTTCAGCACGACAGGATGATCGGGAGCGGCGCCACGCCGCTCCAGCAGCCGCACACGCCGGTGCGCATCGGCTGCGGCCGAGGCCACGCTGGATTCAAGGTCGGCCCAGCTCACATGATGAGAGCAGGAACAAGTAACCAGCAGTCCGCCGGGGCGCAGCATCTTGAGCGCCCGCAAATTCAGCTCCTTGTAGCCGCGCAGTGCGCCTTCGACGGCGCGCACACTCTTGGCGAACGCAGGCGGATCGAGCACGATGGCGTCGAATTTCTCGCCGGCATCTGACCAGCCGCGCAGAATTTCAAAGGCATCGCCTTCTACCCATTCAACCTGTGCTGTGAGGCTGGAGCGGTTGGCCTCAAAGTTTTTCTCTGCCACTTCGAGCGAGGCGCGGGAAGCGTCAATGCCCGTAACCTGAGCGCAAACCTGCGCCATGTGCAGTGCAAAGCCACCCTGGTAACAGCAAACGTCAAGAGCGCGTCCGCCTCCGGCGCGGCTTGCTACGCCCAGCCGTCGCGCCCACTCCGCCGCGGCGGCATAGTTGGCCCGCTGGTCGAGGAAGGCTCCCGTCTTCTGCCCTGAATTGGCGTCGAATTCAAAGACCCGACCATTCAGCCGGAATTCGGTGCTCGCAATTTGACTAGCTACGGAAGGACCTGATCCGGAGGGAGGCGGGGGTTTCAACCCCCGCAAATCGCCAGCAGAATCGACGCGGGCTTTAGCCCCGGAGGGAATTCTGCCCTCAACGTGCCCTGCCGCCGCCTCGGCGACAAACAGAGGAGCCGGATTGGGCGCGGCCAACCCCTCCAGCTCGCGCACTCGCGGGTCGGGCCGCTCCAAAATTGCTGCCGGAGCCAGCTCATCGCACAACACACGCACACAGGTTTCGCGTACCGCGGCGGAGTCCAGCCCTTTGGCCAGCAACTGCAAAATCACCAGGTCGCCGTACTTGTCCGCTATCAATCCGGGCAGCTCGTCAGCCTCGCTGAAACAGAGCCGGCAGGCGTTGGTTTGCTCGTCGAGCAGAGCCCGCCGTCGCGCAATCGCCGCGCGCAGCCTGGATTCGAGCAATTGGAGCCACGCTGCCTCGCCGACGGCTTCACGCGAAATGAGCCGCAGAGCAATCTGCGATGTGGGGCTATAAAGCGCCGTACCCAGCAGCAGTCCTCGACTATCGGCCACGGGCAGCAGCGCCGGAGGGTCGCCCGCAGGCAGTTCAATAGACTCTATGTCCGAGGCGTAGACCCACAAATGGCCCGCCCGCAGCCGGTCGGCGGCGCGGCGGCTGATTTTGGCGCCGGGGGCCTGGATTTCAGAGACTCGGGCTTTGGGGGTCTGGGGCCTGGAAACCTGAGCTTTGAAAAGGGCACGGTCCGCTCCAGCGGCCTTGCCCCCAGCGCGCGCATCTGCCTTGGAATCGCGGCTATCCTGGTGGCGCGCGGCGGAGGATTTCTCGTGAATTCGATCAGGAGTCGCTGCAGGTTTGGTGCTCCTGGGCGCATTTTGTTTCGCAGCAGGTCGGCTCACTGCAGGTCGGGGTGTGCGTGGCTTGGTCATGTTCTCCCTTGGTCTGGTTCATCTTAACAAGTATCGAACGTCTTACGAGCGTTTGCGCCAGCCCGTGCTACCCGATCTGCAAATCNNCGGCCTATAATGAAGCATGGCGACTGTCCGGCAACCCATTCCGGCAGAGGTACCTGGCGCGGTCCCGGTTGCTGCGGGAAAGACGCAGGCTGCGGTGCGCGAGGTCGACCAGCAGGCCATTGACCGGCGTTTNNGAAGTGGCCGAAGTGCTGGCGGAGATGAAGATGGACTCGACCTCCATCGCCGCCGGCCTGTTGCACGACTCGGTTGAGGACACGCCCGCCACCAATGAGGAGATTGCCGCCGGCTTCGGCGACCAGGTGGCCCACATCGTCGAGGGCGTCACCAATATCGACAAGATCGAGTTCGCCAATCGCGAGGACCGCCAGGCCGAAAATGTGCGCAAGATGCTGCTGGCCATGGTCTCGGACGTGCGCGTGGTGCTCATCAAGTTGGCGGACCGGCTGCACAATATGCGAACGCTGGAGCATTTGAGGCCGGAGCGCCAGGAATCCATCGCTCGCGAGACGCTGGACATCTACGCGCCTCTGGCTCACAGGCTGGGCATGGGCAAGGTGCGCGGCGAATTGGAAGACCTCGCCTTCCGCTATACCGACCCTGTGAGCTATGAGCAGGTCGCTGCGGCCGTCGAATCTCGCCGCGTGGAGGGCGAGCAGTTCCTGCGTGGCGTGGAAGATACGCTCACCGAGCAATTGCGCGAAAACGGCATCGAAGCCAGGGTCGAGTGGCGCATCAAGCGTATCTATTCCATTTTTCAAAAGCAGCAGCGCTCCAANNGACTTCATCGCCATGCCCCGCGCCAACCGCTATCAGTCGCTGCACACCACGGTGATGAGCCCTGCCGGCCACCAGTTCGAGGTGCAGATCCGCACCGAGGAGATGCACCGCACCGCCGAGGAAGGCATCGCCGCTCACTGGAAGTACAAGGCCGGCGGTGGCGCGGCCGTCACGGCGCGCGACGAGGAGCGGCTGAACTGGATTCGCCAACTGGTCGACTGGCAAAAGGAGATGACCGACCCCAACGAATTTCTCTCCAGCCTGAAGATGGACCTCTATCCCGACGAGGTTTACACCTTCACGCCCAAGGGGAAGGTGGTCGTGATTCCGGCCGATGGCACGCCGGTCGATTTTGCTTACACCATCCACACCGAGGTGGGCCACACCTGCGTCGGCGCCAAGGTGAATGGCCGCATGGCGCCCCTGCGCACCAAGCTGCACACCGGCGACATCATCGAGATCGTCACCCAGAAGGACCACAAACCAAGCCGCGACTGGCTGACCTTCGTCAAGAGTCCCCGCGCCCGCAACAAGATCAAGCACTGGCTCAACGAAGACCATCGCCGCCGCGCAGTCGAGATCGGGCGCAAGCTGCTGGAGCGCGAGGCGCGCAAATACAAGGTGCCGCTTGCTCAGATCGGCGACCAGGACCTGAGCCGCATCTCCAACGAATATGGCGTGGCCACC
>PLOI01000081.1:0-1258 GCA_003142015.1 Acidobacteriaceae bacterium
CAACGATCCGCCCGGCTGTTCATACGGACCGGGCACATTCCTGACAGGTTGACTCGGCTGCGGGCGAGACTGGTTTCATTGCGGCCCTACGGGACGCAAGTTCGGCCGAGGATTCGCGCCCCAGGGCTGCGCTGCGCTTGCCTTGGGCTATTTTCGTCTCCTCCCTCCGGGAGGAGAATGGCAGCTGGCTGAATTGCGGTCTCATCTATTTATTGTGCGCGGTGTGAGAAAAATGATCTGCACGCGGGACGAGGATATTGCATACCCGCTGCACGTTTGAGGTTCGTGGTTTCCCTGGTTTCGAAATCGAGGGATGGGCCAACCGCTATAGTCGAGTGAGGAGGAAAACACTCATGAAACGGTATTTGATTATAGGTCTTCTATTTGCTGTGTGTATCGCTTCGGGCTGCAGTTCTCCAGCAAGCAAAGACCCAAACGTCTACGTCGGCGAATATCTGTTAACACCAAGTAGTGTTGTGCCTGGAGAGTTCGCCAGCTTTGTCATCCTGAAGAAAGATATTACTGCAGTAGAAATCACATTCTCTAAGGAGACTGGCCAAATAACATCTCAGCAGATGAACTGGTACCTTCAACAAGGCACAGGACAGGAGGATGTCGTAATCGGAAAGCGCGGCTACCCGATTGAGCTATCAAGATCGAAAATCATGCTTACAATTAACGGAGATCTTGGCCAGTATTACGAAAAGGTACGGTAGTACTCGCCCCGAATAGAGCTTTGGCTACGACAACCTCCAGCGTCTGAGCCATGCGGTGGGGAGCTGTGCGGTGGGGTGCTACGGAAGTTTCGGCTACACTTATGACTAGGTTAGTCAGACATGGACTACGCGCCGAACGCATATAAGTGCGCGGTAGGCTCGTCGCGAATCTGTTAATGTATTCCGCATAAAACGAAGTCTTGAAGGGCGCGAACCCCAGCCGATGCAAAAAGCCCAAACTAATTCCATGATATTTCTATGCCATGTGCGGTGGCCTTGATGTTTGGCGGCTTGTGGTTCGTCAGAATTCTGATTGCCGAGAAGCCTCCGCCAAGCACGCAAATCGCTCCGCCACCCACCAGAAGGCCCAGCTTGCTGGTTGGTTCCGGATCAACGAATGCCAGAATCACCATGGTCACGCCTACGCCGCTCATTCCGAGCGCTACACAAACGCTGACAATTTCCCGCCTTGAAAGGCCGGAAACTCTCGCCATCTGCAACAGAGTCTGGTCTTCCGGATTGATACCGAGAGCAGCATCATC
>PLOI01000081.1:1275-22374 GCA_003142015.1 Acidobacteriaceae bacterium
TCCGGGAACCACGACACAGGGTTCTTCCGAAAACTGAATTCTCCGTCCTGAAGTCGGATTTGACTGTTCGTTTGCGAACAGTAGGTTTCGATTCTGAACATGATGGAGATGTCTGAAACGCTATCAAGATATCTAAGCTATTTATAATCAATGAGTACCAGGCCAACCGGTTTGGCCAGGAAAATGCAGTTTCCGAATACAGGTTTTCAATCGCTGATAACGAGAGACCCGGGGGATTCCGTGCAAACCTTGCTCCAGGACTTGTTTCAAGACCTGCAATTCGCCATTCGCCAGTTGCGGAAGTCGCCGGGCTTCACGATCACCGCGGTCCTGACCCTGGCGATCGGGATCGGCGTCAATACGGCGGGATTCAGCATCATGGACGCGGTGGTTTTGCGGCCGCTTGCGGTGCCGGATCTGAACCGTGTGGTGACCGTCGACGAGCGGCAGAATCAAGGTGATTCTCAGCAGGTAGCCTTGGCAGACTTTGAAGACTGGCAACGCCAAAGCCACTCGTTTGAAGAACTGGCCGTTCGCAACGAGACCGATATGAGTTTGACGGGAGCGGGCGATGCCGCACGCGTGCGGGTCGATATCACGTCGCCTTCTTTCTTCCGCGTGATGCGGACAAACGCATTCCTCGGTCGCGTCTTCGATGAGAGCGAGACGCAACCCGGGCAAGGAAGCGTAGCAGTGCTGAGCTACGCTTTTTGGAAATCGCATTTTGCGGCTGATCCAGCGGTCCTCGGCCGAAAGATCGAGTTGGATCAGCACGCATACACAGTAATCGGCGTGATGCCGAAGGCCATGCAGTATCCGTCGCAAAGCGATCTTTTCCTGCCCCTCGCACCGACCGCAGCGCAGCTTGCCAACCGCAGAACGCACGATTATCTTGTTGCCGGGCGCTTGCGTAAGGGAGTTACAGCGGGCCAGGCACAGGCCGAGATGAATACCATCGCGGATCACTTGTCCCATGCGTATCCTGCTACGAATCTGGGATGGCAGGTAAGGGTTGAAAGCCTGCTTGCCGGCATCAACGGCGAATACACACCGCTTTATTTCAAGCTGGTACAAGGGGCGACTTTATTTGTGCTGCTGGTGGTCTGCGCCAATATAGCCAACCTGCAGTTTGCCCGCGGCATTGCCCGGCGTCCTGAGATTGCGATGCGAACTGCGTTGGGCGCGGGTCGCGGACGCCTGCTGCGGCAGTTACTTACAGAAAATATTCTGCTAGGACTGATCGGTGGGGCAGGAGGTCTTCTCATTGCCGTGGCCGATATGCACATCAATCAGATATCCATGCCGGAGCGGGTGGCACGCTTTATGGCGGGCTGGTCCAATATCTCGTTGAGCGGCCGCGCACTCGCCTTTTCTTTGTTGCTCGCTGTTCTGGCGGGCGTCATCTCCGGGTTTGCGCCCGCGCTGGAAGCTTTACGCATCAATCTGGTGGATCAACTCAAGTCCGGCTCGCGGGGCGTAGTGGGCTCCGGCCGCAGCCGAAAGCTGAGAAACATTTTAGCGGGGGCACAGATTTCGCTTGCCGTGGCACTGGTGATTGGCGCAGCACTGATGTGCAAAGGCATGTTGGGGATGCTGCATCTGACCGACCGGTACCAGCCTGAGAAGACGCTTACCTTCAACGTTCACTTGCCAGCAAACCGTTACGATACTCCGGAGAAGATGGCCGGGTGGTACAACCAGAGTCTTGACAGACTGCGCACAATACCGGGAGTGGAATCCGCCGAAGTGACGGGCGCGCTTCCCGACAGTGACGATGGCTGGGTCGACGAGTCGCAGATTGAAAGCCGCCCGCTCGCCCCCGGCCAGTCCCGAACAGCACTAAGGCTGCCAGTCAGCGCCGGCTACTTTAGCGCCTTTCATATTCCGATTGTCTCCGGGCGGCTTTTTAGCGCCAGCGACGACCTGCGCTCGCAACCCGTGGCCTTGATAAGCCGGTCGTTCGCGTCGCGCTACTTACCAGGCGAGAATCCTTTAGGCAAACACGTTCGCATGGGGACAGCAGGCAATGACCAGACCCCGTGGCTCACCGTTGTAGGAGTTGTCGAGGAAACCACATATTCGTTGTGGCAGAAAGAGCGTCCTGCAGCAGTCTACATGGACGTGGCTCAGTTGCCGCCGGATGGCATTACCTATTCCATCATCACCGGCGGCGATCCACTCGCCCTCGCGCCGTCAGTGCGCAAGGCGCTCGCGGCACTGGATGACACGCTGCCAGTCGATGGCGTGCGAACCTACGCGCAGTACACGCACGAAGAGCTCACCGGCATGTTCTATGTGGCTGCGCTGCTAGGCTTGGACGCTTCGATCGCGCTGCTGCTAGCAGCCATTGGCATCTTCGGCGTAATGGCCAACCTGGTTGGCGAACGCAAGCGTGAAATTGGTCTGCGCCTCGCATTGGGCGCCCGGCGTGAAGATGTCTTGCGCATGATACTGGTCCGCGCTGGATGGCTCACAGGCACAGGCGTGTGCATCGGTCTTCTGCTGGCGTTCGGTCTGGCGCATGGAGTAGCGAATCTGCTCTTTGAAGTGCGGCCGGACGATCCGATGATCTTTGGGACCATTACGGCGTCAATCACCGGTGTTGCCCTGCTGGCAAGCTGGCTTCCTGCCAGGCGGGCCGCGCAAATCGATCCCATGATCGCACTGCGCGACGAGTAGAAATATCAGAGCAGCGAGATGGTTCCGGCAAACCCGTTAGAAGCTTACCTTGCGCTCCGGGAACCACGTGAGCTGAATCGTGGTGGTCGTCACCGGCTGCCGGCCGGGGAGATAGAGGGGAGCTTTCCATTGTTCCAGAGCGAAGTTGCCGTTCACCTCGAAGTCCTTGCCCAGCCGTTTGACCGCCTGAAAGCTGATGTCGTTCAGAGTCGTTCCGCCAGGGATGTAAGTCGTGCCTCCGGGGATGGTCGGGGTGCTTGAGCCGGGGATGAAGTCTTTGGTCGCTTTTTGATTGCGCAGACCCAACTGGAGCCATTCATTGCCGCTTAGGTGCCAGGTAATCCAGGCTTGGCCGCCCTTGTCCTCGCGTCCGATCCAGTCGCCGAAGAGTTGGCCTTGATTGGTGTAGCCCTGTTTCTGGATTCCTTCCCAATACATGAATTGGCCGTGCTGCCGGGCGGCCACTGTCGAGTTGGACGGGTCAGTGGAGGCAGCTTCGACGCGCAGGTCCAGCCTGGGGACACCGGGCACGTGCGAGAGATAGAGGCCGGGCCGGTAAGCCGCGCGCCGGGGGGCGTCAGCAGGAGAAACGTCGTCATGCACCTCCGAGTCCGCATAGAGCGTGAGCCATTTGCGAACGAAGGGCAGCCGGTAAGAAAAATCGAAAGCGCCAAAGCGCGCGCCGGGATCGTCGCGGCCATCCTTGGTCGCGCCACTGGGCGAGGACATACTGACAAAGCTCTTCAGAAAGGTGCGGATGGTGATGGGCGCGTGTCCCTGGCCACCCCATATCACGGTGCGCTCGAACCCGAATTCAAGATTTTCCGTGGGCCGGAAGCTGACCTTCTCCACGTGAACCCATGGATCGCCCGGATTGATTACGTTGGGCAGATTGGGATTCAAGCCGCCGGGGTTCACTGGGTTGGGCATATAGGTGTGACCATGAAGCCCGCCTATCAGAAAGTCGTAACGGAATGGACCAGTAACCCAGGAGAGGAGCGGAATGTGCAGCGGCTCGACGCGATTAATGCGAAAGGAGTAGATATTTTCTGCGTTGTTGGAGTAGGCCATTCCGCCGCCCAACCCAGGCCCAAGCCAGTTGTCCTGTTTGCCGAAGGAGATTTCGTGGTTCAGGACATGCGCGGAAACGAAAGCCTCCATCACTCGCCCGTTTGTGGTGGCAGCAATCGGTCCCATCGGAATGGTGGCCTGGTTGTATGGAAGCCCGGTCGCGGGATTGAGGAAGGTGGTGGCGTCAACTACGCTGAGCGTGTTGGCCAACGAACGTGAGTAGCCGGTGGCTGAGGGTGCGGCCTCAAACTCGCCGCGCACGTAGAACACGAAGCGCCCGGCTATGGCATAGCCGCTGGCGCCGGTGTAGTTGTTGAAGCCGTTATTGTAAGGACGGCCATAGTCGTTGATGATGGTTGAGCCGAGATGATAGCTGTCGCGCAAGGGCGTTCCGCTGATGGCGCGAGCCACTGAGTAGACCGACTCGATGTGTGTGTTGCTCTGGCGGGGCAGGCAAGGGCCTTCCGCGTCGGAGCGGAGTTCGTGCATCAGCGCATCGTAGATGCCTTGAGCCTCGTCCGTGGCCGCTCCCGCATCCGCATCCTCGATGCGCGCGCCGGCCTCTTCCATCATGTGGCCCACGCTGGCGCGGGTCCAAGGCCTCATGCCGAGAAAGACATTGTCCACGAAGCCCAGCGAGTAGAGCCGCAGTATGGCCGGATAGACCCAACTATCGACCGGGATGTAGGGCGAACCGAGCGCGGCGGGCATGCAAGCGGGTACAGCGCCGGCGCTCTCCCAACCCCGCTGCCCGGAGCCGCGAGATTGGGTGGCCGGGGTTGCTCCGGGATTTTCAGCCGCAAGAGGAGCGGTTGCCAAAATAGAAAATCCAGCCAACAACATGGTGCATTGAAAAACAGCAGTTGCGTACCTGCGCTTGCTCAAATTCATACCCCTCACTCTATCATTCGTTTCCCCGGGGGTGGACGCGGGGAGAGAACAGCGCGGGGAAGAATTCCGCTGGGCAGGCAAGCGGTGCCCTTTGTCTCGTTTCAGGACAGAGCAAGGTTAGAGTTTTCAAAGACATAAAGATTTTCTTCAAGACGCGCTCGTTTGAGCCGAAAAACTCCTCATCCGGCCGGTGTAGTGCGCGACTTTTGCGCCCCATCGCTGAGCCGTAGTGCAGGAGTGATTATCATGTCTTCACCTTCCATGGTCTTTGGAGTCTACGCACCGCAAACTTCGGCCGGCGGGAGCGCGCGGTTGCAGGCTCAATTGCGGACATGGCTGCCGGTGCTGGCCTTCTCAATGGTCTTTGCTGTCGAGTCCACTTCATATTTTGGCGCGGACCGGACCAGCGAGCCGTTGCAGCGCATAGTCGAAGCTATCTTTGGCTACGACGTGTGTGTGCACTGGGATTTGATCCATTTTCTCATCCGCAAAACAGGGCACTTTATGGGCTACGGAATGTTTTCCCTAATTTGTTTTCGCGCTTTCTGGATTGAGCTGAGGGGCGTGGCGTCGCGGATCTCGCGCCGGCTGGGAGCGCACGGCCTGGCGATTCTAGTCACTTTTTTGGTCGCCAGCGCTGACGAATTTCACCAGAGCTTTTTGCCTAACCGGTACGGCGGGTTCAGCGATGTGCTGTTGGATTGCTGCGGAGCCGCGATGATGGGCCTGGCGCTTTTCATGATGATGCAGGTGAAGGAAGGTCGCCGGAAGGCGCAAACAAGCATGCATCGCGGCCTTGAACCAGGTTATGCCGGCGCATCGGCCTAAGTAGAATAGTCCGCGTTAATGCTGACGTACTCATGGGTCAGGTCGGTAGTCCAGAAGATGCAGGAGCCGGCGCCTTGATGTAGCTGGATAGTAATCGAAAACTCCGGCTGCGCGATATAGGCGTGGGCGGCGGCCTCGTCGAATTCAGTTGCGCGGCCACCATTGTGGCAGATGGCGAGTTCGCCGAAGCGGATGTCGATGCGCTCCGGGTCGATCTGGGCGCCGGAGTAGCCGATGGCGGCCAACAGCCTGCCCCAGTTGGGGTCGCTGCCGGCCCAGGCGGTCTTGACCAGCGGCGAATGTGCGATGGCTTTGGCAATCTTGAGCGCGTCCGCATCCGTGGCCGCTCCTTCGATGCGCAATTCCACCACATGCGTAATGCCTTCGCCGTCGGCCACAATCTGACGGGCCAGCGAGGTGCAGACTTCCGTCAAGGCGCCGGCGAACGCTGAGTTTCCGGGACTAATGGCCGCGCCGCTGGCGCCCGAGGCCAACAGCAGCACAGTGTCGTTGGTCGAGGTGTCTCCGTCCACAGAGATGCGGTTGAAACTGACTTCGATGGCCGCGCGCAGGTAGCCGTCCAGCACTGCCGGATCGACAGCCGCATCGGTCAGGATGTAGACGAGCATGGTGGCGTGTGGTACAAGCTGGGGATGAATCATTCCCGAGCCTTTGCACAGCGCGGCGATGCGGACTTCGCGTGGCGCACCATCCGGGCCGGCAATCTCCAGCTGTTTGAACTCGGTCTTCTCCACCGTGTCAGTGGTGAGGATGGCTTGGGCGACCTGGTGGAAGTGATCGAAATCGGCGCCTAGTGACGTGGCCAGTCCCGGCAATGCGGCGATGAGTTTCTCTGCCGGCAGCGGAACGCCAATGATGCCGGTGGACGAAGGAAAGACCTCTTCCGTTCGGCAGCCGAAGAGTTGGGCGGCGGCCTCGCAGGTGGCGCGGGCCGCATCCAGCCCGGCCTGGCCAACGGCGCAGTTGGCGTTGCCGGCGTTGATAGCCGCTACGCGCACTTTGCCTCCGCTGGCCCGCAGATGTTCTTTATCCACAATCAGCGGAGCCGCGGTGACGCGGTTGGCCGTAAAGGCGGCAGCGGCGCTCGAGGGCGCGTCGGCCACAATGAGAGCAAAGTCTGGGCGGCCGCTCTTTTTAAGCCCCGCTTTGGCAGCGCCATAGCGAAAGCCGCGAGGGAGAGAGATTTCGGCGGCGTCGGAGATTTCAACGATAGGTTTCAATCTATTTAATTTAGCAGGTGCGATGGACCGAATGCCTTGTTATCTCAAATGGTGCAGGTTGGACTCGATCGGAGTCGAGTGATTTGATTGCGGTGTGGCGCAGGCCGTGGTCGCCTACGTTTCTGCGCCATTTCAAACAAACTCTATAATCTGATTTTAGGATACCCCGTAATCTGGAAGTCGATGATGGTGTGATGGATAAGAGTCTTTCTACAAGCGAAGAGCCAATCGACAACCACGAAACGCAGTTTCTTGAGCTGCGCAAGGTGAATGTGGCGCGTGGCGACCGCGTGGTGCTGCACGATGTGAATCTGACGATTCGCGCCGGGGAACACGTGGCGATTCTAGGGCCAAATGGTTGCGGCAAATCCACACTGATTCTAGCCATGACCTGTCAGGTATATCCAATTGTGAAGCCGGGCATGACGGTGCGCATCTTTGGCCGCGAGCGCTGGGATCTGACGGAGTTGCGCAAGCACTTTGGAGTGGTAGCGGCCGGTCCACGGGGAGATCTCGCAGGCGAACTGCCGGGCGAGAGAACCGCCGTGACCACGGGCCTTGATGCGGTGATTGCTGGATTCTTTTCCGCATCGACCCTGTGGCCCAATCTTCATGTCACCGGCGAGATGCGCGCGCGGGCGAAAGAAGCGCTGGAGCGCATGGAAGCCATGCATCTCGCGCGGCAAATGGTGGGTACGATGTCGGCTGGCGAAAGGCGGCGCATTTTGATTGCGCGTGCACTGGTGCACCGGCCGCGGCAACTGCTGCTGGATGAGCCCTCGAACGCACTCGACCTGGCCGCGCAACGGGAAATGCGCGAGACCCTGCGGCGGCTCGCCCGCGAGGGCACAGGACTCGTGCTGGTGACCCACCATTTAGGAGATATCTTGCCGGAGATAGAACGGATCATTCTGATGCGTGCCGGGCGCATCGTGGGCGACGGACCGCGCGAGGAGATGCTGACAGAGGCAAGGCTGAGCGAGCTTTTTCATGTTCCGGTGCGCATAGGGCGCGATGAGCAGTGGCTGCACAGCTGGTAATGGCAGGGAACAGGAATCAGCCCCTCGTGGCCGACAGCGAGTGAGGGAACTCTCGTTTCGGTTTCTGGTCGAGCCGAAATGGGAACAGAACGCATGAGCCAGGAATCCCTCTTGACGCGCCGCTCAGGGAGGGGTAGTTTAACGGTACACGGGAAAGGAGGTAGGTCCAACTGATGCAGAAAGAATCTTCGAGATGTATGGTACGTGAGGTGACTGAGGCCTAGGGCATCGCGCCCCGGACCCCAAAGGTTGCCCCGGCGGAGAGAGTCTTGCCGCATGGGACGCTACTGCATCTTCACTGTGAAATTGTTCTCTCGACCCGATGCGCGCGTGGCAATTCTTCAATACAGCGACGAAGCCTGTCGCCGAAGGAGTCCGGCTAGCTGGGTGTCACCACCAAACGATCACGGCCTGGGAACAGGAGTGAAGATGCTCGGGCACTCGCTTGAGCGCGATGGCCTTAGTCCAATACCCACAGTTCACCGCGACGGCCTGGGCAATGCGCCCAGGCCGCCGTTCTGTTTGGGGCTGAAATTGCAGCAAGCGGGGATGGGCAGCTCTGCGGTACACTCAGGCCCATGCGGGTCTTTGGCATCGATTGTGGAACGGAGATAACCGGCTATGGCGTTGTCGAGTCGGACGACACGGGGCGACAGCCGCGGCTGGTGTTGAAGGCAATGGGCGCCATCCGGCTGGTCAAGTCCAAGACCACAGCTGAACGGCTGGAGCAGGTCTTTCGCGAGCTGAGCACCGAGTTGGAGCGATGGAAGCCGGACGCGGTGGCCATCGAGGAGGTCTTCTACTCGGTGAACGCCAAATCGGCGCTGAAATTGGGGCAGGTGCGGGGTGTGGCTCTGCTGGCGGCGGCCACGCAGGGGCTTCCGGTGGCCGAATATGCGCCGCTCAAGATTAAATCGAGCGTGGTGGGCTACGGACTGGCTAAAAAAGAACAGGTCCAGTTTATGGTGGCTCGGCTTCTGGAGCTGGCTGAAGTGCCGCAGCCGGCAGACGCCGCCGATGCACTGGCTGTTGCCATCTGCCACATTCACACCGCGCAGACGCTCACGCTGCAAGGCGTGGGGCGCGGCTGATTTCAGGCTGATTCAAACCGCTTCGTGCATTGAGGTACCGGTCGTGGCTTCCAGCCAGCGCCAGAGAATTGCGAGGCCTTCGATGGGCACAGCTTCAGCGCGAGCCTGAGGGGCGATTGCGGCCTGAGTGAGCGCGGCGGCAACCGCTGCGGGCGGAACTCCGGCTGCACGCAGATTGTTGGCCAGGGTTTTGCGTTTTTGGGCAAAGCACTGGCGCACGAAGCGAAGGAACGGCGCTTCTTCAACGCCAAGCTTGACGAATCGCGGGGCAAAGCGCCAACGGAAGACCGTCGAATGTACCTCGGGCGGGGGTGAGAAAGCGCTTGGCGGCAGAGTGAAGAGCCGTTGAGCAGGCCCGTAGAGCTGCACGGTGACCGATAGCAGGCCGTAGTTGCGCGAGCCCGGCTCGGCTGTAACTCGATCGGCCACCTCGCGCTGTACCATGAGCACGGCGCGGTCGAGCGCGGCGTGGCTGGCAGCCAGCTTTAAGAGAATCGGCGAAGTGATGCCGTAGGGCAGGTTGCCGACCACCAACAAGCGTTCTCCCGCCGCGGCCGAGGCTGCCGCAAAATCGAATTGCAGCACGTCCTGCTCAACGACGGTTACGCGACCCGGAGGAAACTGCACACGCAGGAAGAGGGCAAGCTCGTGGTCCAGTTCGACGGCCAGCACGTGGGCGGCGCGGGCGGCGAGTTCTCCGGTGATGGCGCCGCCACCGGGGCCGATCTCGACAACGGTGCGTCCGGTGAGATCGCCGATTGAGGCCGCAATGCGCTGGATGGCCTCGGCGTCGTCGAGGAAGTTCTGGCCGAGCTTGGGTTTGACGGGCATGGGCTTCCTTGATGGTAGATGAAGCCGCAGGCCGAACGAATCGGTTGCGCGGCCTCAACCGTCGTTTTTCAGCACCGCAAGGTGCACCTTCCGGCGCAGGGTAAACCCCAGGCCTTCGTAAACGCTGATCGCACGAAGATTGCTGGCGCGGACGTGCAGAAACGGTGTCTTGCCCCGCTGGCGGATATCTTCCATGACCGCTATCATGAGAGTGCGTGCAAAGCCCAGGCCCCGCGCATCCGGATGTGTGCAAACCGCGCTCACCTCGACGAACTGAGGCAGGTGCAGGCGCTGCCCAGCCATGGCCAGCAAGCGTCCCGAGTCGAAAATGCCGAAGAATATTCCCAACTCGATGGTGCGCCGACTGAATGGCCCCGGCTCGGTCAGCGTGGCCAGATCCAGCATTGCCGGCACATCAGCGGGTGTGAGCCGGCGAAGTTTTGACTCCGGCGTCGTGTGCGCGGATTCCAGATTCCGGGGCTCTCGGCAGATCATCTGATCGAGTACGTCAGAATGTGTCATCGTCCAGCCAGCCGGGGGCGTTGGCGGCTCCGTAAAGAATAGCGCCAACGTCTCGCCGGGGCCGACCAGTGTTCGCAGCGCATCGTAGCTGGCGGCGGAGGAGGCTTCCATTCCGCAGAGCGGCCCAATTTCGGCTGGAAAGCGCCTTGCCAACTCGCTGCCCAGAGCCAGCAAACTCTGCTCAGTCGCCAGTGCGTGCCAGATCGGATTGTCCAGGGGAGTGGGATCGGAAACCGGTCGAGTCGGACCGGAGGAAGAGGATGAAGACGAGAGGCTCATCGGATTTGGGTCTTGCATGAACTTTGGATGAGGAGGTTTACCTGCCGGATGCGAAAACCCGCTGCTGTTGAAGGCTGCGTGTGGTTCTACAGCAACAGCGTAGTAGACTGGCCCTTTGGCCGAGGAATTTGATCGATTAATGCGGATTGGTTCGCCGGCCATGGAGAAGCCCTGATGCATATTGTTTTTGCCGCTTCGGAGTGCGTGCCGTTTGCCAAGACCGGGGGGTTGGCCGACGTGGTGGGCGCGCTGCCTCCGGAGCTGGTCAAGCTGGGCCACGAGGTAACGGTCTACCTGCCGCTCTATGCGGGCGTGCGGCGACAGATCAAGGGCGAATTGAAGCACGCGGTCCGCTCCATCACCATTCCTTTTGCGTATTACAACCGCTTCGCGGGAGTTGTGAACGGCGGCAAGCGTGCCGGTGTGCAGTACTACTTTATAGATTGTCCAGAACTCTTTGACCGGGAAGGGCTTTACGGAACCGCCGAGGGAGATTATCCCAACAACTGGGAGCGGTTTGGCCTGTTTTGCCGCGCGGTGCTGGAGGCGGCCAAGCTGTTGGGAGTGCCGGATGTCTTTCATGTGCATGACTGGCAAGCGGCGCTGATTCCCGTTTACCTGCGCACAACCTATAACTCTGACCCATTGCTGAAGCAATCCGGGACGGTCCTGACCCTTCACAACGCCGCGTACCAGGGAGCGTTTCCGCCGTCCACCACCGAGCGGCTACTCTTGCCCTGGGAGATTTTCACCATGGACAAGCTGGAGCAGTTTGACAGCTTCAACTTCCTCAAGGGCGGCCTGGTCTATTCCGACATTCTCACTACGGTTAGCCGCAAATACGCCGAGGAGATTCAGACGCCGGAGTTCGGCAACCAGCTTGACAGCGTGCTACGGGGGCGAGCAGAGGAACTGCGCGGGATTCTGAACGGCGTGGACTACACGCAGTGGAACCCTGCGACGGACCCCAACCTGGCTGCGCATTACACTCCGGAGAATCTGGCCGGCAAACGGGAGTGCCGTGCCGATCTGCTTCGCGCCTTCGGCTTGGAGCAGGTGGGAGACTCGACCCCGGTGATAGGCATTGTCTCGCGGTTTGCTATGCAAAAGGGATTTGACCTGGTGGAGCAGATTGCCGGCCGGCTGTCGGAGCTGGATGTGGCCGTAGTGGCACTGGGCTCGGGCGAGCCGGTCTACGAGAAGTTCTTTCGCGATTGGGCCTTCTGGAACAAGGCGAACGTGGCCGTGCGCATCGGTTACGACGACGCGCTGTCCCACAAGATTGAGGCAGGGGCGGATATATTTCTCATGCCGTCTCTCTACGAGCCTTGCGGACTGAACCAGATCTATTCGCTCAAGTACGGAACAGTGCCCGTGGTGCGCGCCACCGGCGGTCTGGATGACACCATCGAGGAGTGGGACCCGAAGCAGGGAACTGGAACGGGCTTCAAGTTCAGGGGGATGAGATCCGAGGGCCTAAGGGATGCTATCGACCGCGCTCTCGCTGCTTTTGAGGATAAAGAAGGCTGGAAAAGGTTAATGCTCAACGGCATGGCGCGGAACTATAGCTGGGAGCAGCCGGCGCGGGAGTATGCGGTGGTGTACGAAGAAGCGGCAAAGAAGCGGGAGTAGTGCGGCAGCTCCGGTAAGGCGTGGATTGTGTCTGTAAGGCCAGGGCCTTTCGAACTACATTATTTCCCCATCCCCTCCAACTCTGCGGTCGGTCCGGGATACATCTTGCGCACCAGCCAAAGTACCGGCAGGCCGATCAGGATGAGCGCTGTACCCATCAGCGAGCCTTTCAGGTTGCCTAGGAAACTGTAGACCAGCACGACGGCTGCGCAGAAGACAAAGATGGCCGGGAGCAACGGGTAGCCCCAGACTCTGTATGGGCGCGGCAGGTCAGGCCGACGGCGACGGTAGACGAAGACCGTGGTGGCGATAAGCATATAGAAAATCCACTCGGAAAAGATGGCCAGTTCGAAGTGCTGCTGAAACTGGCTGAGGAAAAGCAGCAGAATGGTGGCGAGCACTCCCTGAATGGCCAGTGAGGTGGAGGGTGACTGGAAGCGTGGGCTGATGTGCGCGAACTGGCGGAAGAAGAGCCGGTCGCGCGCGGCGGCAAAAGGAACGCGGGCGCCGGACATCACCGTTCCGTTGAGAGTGACGAAGATTGAGATAGCCATGGCCGCCGCAACAAAACTTGCTCCGGCCGGTCCTGCGACAATCTTGAGCGCCGCCACAGCAGGCTGGTTACTGGCGGCGATCTGCGTGGCGGAGAGGACGTATTGCATGGCAGCGTTGGTGGCCATGTAGAGAAAGCCGATGATGCACAGGCCGCCGATCAATGCGATGGGCAGGTTTCGCTCCGGCCGTTTGATTTCGCCGGCAAGAATCACGAGGTCGGGCCAGCCGTCGTAAGCCCACAAAGTGGCGATCATGGCCAGCATGAAACCGCTGAAGCCGCCCACAGCATGGGGCAGCATGGTGGAGTAATTGCTGAAGGAGCCGGAGGCTGAGGCGAAGCAGAGCGCAACCACAATGAGAATAAGAATTCCCTTGAGAACCGTGAAGACGAGTTGGAAGTCGCCGGCCTTTTTGATGCCAAGGTAATTAAGTCCGGTCATGAACCAGACCACGGCAATGGCGAAGATCTGCGACCACAACAGGGGGATGGGGCCGCCTATGGCCTGATGGCTGAGGCCGCTGAATGCCGGGAAGAACTCCAAAGTGCGGGCGAGGCCGATGGTGATGGCCGCGGCTGAGGCCGGCTTGGCCACGGCGAACCAGGTCCACATATAAAGGAAAGCCGATGTGTCGCCGTATGCGCCGCGCAGGTAGACAAACCCGCCGCCGGCATAGGGCAGCATGGCTCCCAACTCAGCCAGGGTCATGGCGCCGAAGAGCGAGAGCAGACCGCCGGCGACCCATGCCAGATAAACCAGCGCGGAAGAGCCTACATCCTGCATCATCTCCCGTGGCACCAGAAAGATGCCGCTGCCGATAACGGTGCCGACGACGAAGGCCGTGGCCTGACTGGCGCCCAGCACGCGAGGCAGGTTGGCCATGACTGGTTGGGTTTGCGAGGAGGCAGTCTGGCTCATGTTGATATGTGAGGGTAGCATGCGCGGGCCAAGGTTTGCAGCCCTCGACGGAGCAAAATCAGGTCGGCTCCAATTCATCGTAAATCGTTGTCCGGCCGAGCAAGCCCGCGGACGCGGAAGGCAGTTTTCGTCTGCAAGAAGCTCTGAAGAAGTTTAGAGTGGAGTTGGTGTGACCGGCAACTTCTTAGGTTTCCGGTTTCGTACAATCTTGCGTTCCGGGCGTTCCCGGCGCACTGAAACCGCGAAGATCACAGTAACAGAAAGAGTGGGGTAGAGAGTTGCCCGATACCATCAATTGGCCAAAGCTGACAACGCCGCCGCGCCGCCGCCGTGGCGGATTGATTTTTCTCATCGTCATCATCGCCGTCATCGTACTTGGCAGCCGGACAGCGCTTTCCTACTGGGTTGACCTGCTGTGGTTCAAGTCGCTCGGGTACGGCGACGTGTTCTGGAAGGCGCGCGGGCTGCAGTGGGGCATCTTTGCAGGTTTCGCCGCTCTCACATTTCTCATTTTGTTCGGGGTGTTTTCCGCTCTCAAGCGGGCTCACCGTGACGACTTGCCCAGCGACCACACCGTCTTCATCGCCGGCCAGGAGGTGAAGCTGTCGCTCAAGCCCGTGCTGCGCATCATTTCCATCGGCGGTTCGCTGATTGTTGCCGTCATTACCGGCGGCGCCATGGCCGCGCAGTGGCAAACGCTGGCCCTCTGGTGGTACGCGCCGCAGACCGCTGGAGCCATGGCCGATCCGATCTTTGGCAAGCCGCTCGGCTTCTATCTGTTCACCCTGCCTGCATGGCAACTGGTAGTCGGCTGGCTGCTGACGCTCAGCGTGATCGCCTGCCTGCTTGCCGCGGTATTTCTGGTTGTCGCGGGCGGCTCGCGCGCGCTGACAGGCGACCGTCGCAGCCTCTCGGAACTGCCTTGGCGCGGACTCTCCATCGCGGCTGCATTCCTGTTGCTCATAGTCGCCATGCGCGTGTATCTCTCCCGCTTCGAGCAACTATTTGAGCACCATACAATTTTCGACGGTGTCACCTACACCGATGCGCACGTGACGCTCACCGGCCTGCTCGTGGTTTGCGTTGCGCTGGTGCTGGGAGCGGTGATCGCCGCGGCAGGAGGCCTGTTTGCGCCGCGCGGGCGCTGGCTGATCGCATCTGTGGCTCCGGCCGTGCTCTGTTACGCCGTGGTCGGGCTGGTGGGCTGGTATGTCTCCAGCTTTCTGGTTAAACCCAACGAATTGATTCGCGAGCAGCCCTACATTGTGCATAACATCGAGATGACGCAGCAAGCCTATGGCCTTGATCGCTTCCTGCTGCGCCAGTTTCCCGCCGAGACGACCGTTGATGCAACCGATCCGGCCAACAATCAGCTTACGTTGCAGAATATCCGCCTGTGGGATGTGAAGGCGCTCCAGGACACGCTGCGCCAGATTCAGGAGATTCGCACATACTACGACTTTCCGGACATTGACATCGATCGCTACGAGATCGACGGCTCCATGCGCGAGGTAATGCTGGCCGCGCGCGAACTGAATGTAGAGAAACTCCCCGAGAGCAGCCGCAACTGGATCAACGAAAAGCTGATTTACACCCACGGCTACGGCATCACCATGAACCCGGTGAACGGCTTTACGGCCGAAGGCCGGCCCGCATTGTTGTTGAGCAACATGCCCGTTCAAAGCACAACCTCCGGCCTCAGCGTGACAAGACCGGAGATTTATTTTGGCGAGATGACCAATACCGATGTCTACGTCAAGACGCGGCAGCAGGAGTTCAACTATCCGCAAGGCGAGAGCAACAACCTTGCTTCTTACGAAGGCAACGGGGGCATTGAGTTGGGCGGGCTCTTGCGCCGCATCCTTATCGCATTCGACCGGGGCGACCTGGCCAAACTGCCCTTCAGCGACGATGTGAACGCGCAGAGCCGTCTCCTGATGCGGCGCACGGTGCGCGAACGTGTCGCGGCCCTGGCGCCGTTCCTTACCTTCGACCAGGACCCGTACATCGTGCTGGGCGACGACGGCAGGCTCTCATGGGTTCTGGATGCGTTCACGCAATCGGATACCTATCCGTATTCCACGCATTACTTTGTCGATGGCCAATCCATCAACTACATGCGCAACAGCGTCAAAGCGGTCGTGGACGCCTACGACGGGACGACAACGCTTTACGTCTTCGACAATCAGGACCCAATTCTGGCGGCCTATCGCGCCATCTTCCCCGGCCTTTTCAAGGACGCGTCGGCGATGCCGGCAGGGCTGCGCAAGCACGTGCGCTACCCGGAACTGCTGCTTAAGTTACAGGCTGAAGTCTACGGCCTCTATCACATGACCAATCCCGAAGTCTTCTATAACCGGGAGGACTTGTGGACCGTCGCCACAGAAGTAGGAACAGACGAGAGCGGCGCGCAGGCTGCACAGCCGATGCAGCCGAACTTTGTGCTGATGAAGCTGCCGGGAGAAGCCGGCGCCGAGTTTGTGGAGATTTTGCCGTTCACTCCGGCCAACCGCAACAATCTGATTGGCTGGATCGCGGGGCGCAGCGACGGCGAGCACTATGGCACCTCGATTGTCTACGACTTTCCCAAGACCAAGCAGATCGACGGGCCATTGCAGATTGAAGCGCGCATCGATCAGAACGCGCAGCTTTCCGGACAATTGTCGCTTTGGAACCAGCAAGGCTCGCATGTGCGTCGTGGAACCCTGCTGGTAATTCCGTCCGGCAAGGCGCTGTTGTATGCGGAGCCGATCTACCTGCAGGCCGACCGCAGCCCCATGCCGGAGTTGCGCCTGGTGGTGCTGGCACTGCAGGACCGGCTCGCCTACGCGCCAACCTTCGAGGCGGCGCTGTCGTCGTTGTTCGGCGGAGGCATCTCATCGCTGAGCGGATCCGAGTCTTCCACCGCGCCGGCAGCGGCAAATCAGCTTGCGGGATCGCCAACTTCTGCGCCTCAAGCGAAGCAGGATTTGAATGAGCTGATTACGGAAGCAGGCAAGGATTTTGACGATTATCAGCGATTAACTGCGGCGGGCAAACTCGCCGAAGCCGGGCAAAAGCTGGAAGCGTTGAAACAGACGATCGAGAAACTCAACGCGCACGCCAGGTAGTCAAGCGGCGGAGTTGGAAGCCAACTCCGCCAGAATTCTCTCGACTGCCTCGTCCGCGGCTTTGGCCGCTCCGGCTGACAGCTCCATCGAGATTGGCTGTTTGGGATCTATGGCAATGGCGTAGAGCACCACTCCGGGTCCTCCACCCTGGATGTAGAAAACATCCAGCAGGTCTTTGACGCCGATGTCATGCGCCGTGAGCGTGGGCGGGTAATCGCGCGAAAAGCGCGGCGTGGTGCGGGTGACGGTGCCCAGAGGGTTACCATCAGCGGCTGCGTCGATGAGGATGATGCGGTCAGCGTTCTGTAGTGGCTCGAGCAGAACGAATCCGCCCGTGCCGCCATCCAGGCACTCCACACCAGCGGGCAATGTGTGTTTCTCCAGAGCTCGCACTACGTGAACGCCGATGCCCTCATCGCCCATCAGGACGTTGCCCAGCCCCAGCACCAGCGTCTTTTCCTGATTCGCAGCTTCCGGGTTATTTGTCACCCTTTTTCACCCGATCAAACTTCCATCCGCCTATGATCGAGGATACCGTGCCGCGCCCCTCGATGTAGTCATGATAGAAGGCAAGATAGACGTGAATGATGACAAATGTGACAAAGAACCACAGGAAAAGGTGATGCCAGAAGCGCACGCTGAATTCTCCACCCATCAGCGGCACAACCCAAACGAACATCCGGGGCAGCCACGACGTGCTCATGCTGGAGTACAGCGCGAAGCCGGTGATCGTCTGGAAGACAAACACGAGGAATGTGCCGAAGTAAATCAGGCCGGCCAGAGCGTTGTGGCCGGTGGAGATCGGCCCGTGCATCTTGGTTTCCAGTACGTCTGCTTTGATTACGTCGACAATCTCTTGCTGCTGCGAGCGCTTGAATGGGAAGAACGCTGTCCATCTGGCGTACCTGTTGCCGGCGAAACCCCAGTAGAGCCTCGCCAGGAAGTTGAAGACGTAAACGAATGCGGCCGCGAAGTGGAAGAACCGCACCCAGGCGAACCAGTACTGCTGATAGGCTTCCTGCGCGTAGAACAAGCGAAAGGGGTGCCCGATCAGGAATCCGGTGACGCACAGGGTCACCAGTGCGATTGCGTTGATCCAATGGTAAGCGCGCACCGGCAGTTCCCAAACATAGACCCGCCGATACTCGACCGGTTGGTTGCCATTGGCCGAAAATCCGTTGGTTGCGCCAATGCCCGCAGCAGAGCTTGGATTACTCATAGCCGTCACTCGAAAGAAACCTGGTGAAGGTGCCGTCCCTGCGGATCGTACAAATGCACGGCGCAGGCCAGGCACGGGTCAAAGGAATGTATGGTGCGCAGAATCTCTACCGGCTCGGCGATCTTTGCCACCGGGGTGCCAATCAGCGCTTGTTCAAAGGAGGAGCGCTGCCCCTTGGCATCGCGCGGAGAGCCGTTCCATGTGGTCGGCACCACGAGCTGATAGTTTGCGATGGCGCCATCGTGAATCTTGATGTAGTGAGCCAGCGCGCCGCGGGGCGCCTCTGTCAGGCCAACTCCCTCGGCATCCTTTGGCCAACTCTTCGGTTCCCAGAACTCGCCGTTGAATGTGGAAACCTCGTTGATCTTCACGCGATCCATCAACTGGCCGAAGTACTCCTTCAGCCAGGTCATGGCCAGCGCCGCATCCAGGCCGCGCGCCGCAGTGCGGCCCAAAGTCGAGAAGAGCGCAGCCACAGGCACATTGAGCTTGCCCAGCGTGTCCTTCACCAAATCCTGCACGTCCGTGCGGCCGGAGGCAAAGGCAACCAGAAGCCTGGCCAACGGGCCAACCTCCATAGCGTCGTCCTTCCAGCGTGGAGTCTTGAGGAATGAATACTTGTCGTGGCCCTCGAGCGTTTCAAAAGGCGGCTTGGGTCCGGTGTAATTGAGGTTCGTTTCGCCCGCCCACGGATGGATGCCGACGTTGTCTCCGCCTTCGTAGCTGTACCAGGAGTGCGCGATATATTCCTTGATCTCCTGGGAATCGCGTGCGTTGACCGGATGCACCTGGCTGAGGTCGCGATTGAGCACCACGCCGCGCGGATACTTGAACGAGTCCGGCTGGCTGTAGCCCTTGGTGGGGAACTCGCCATAGCTGAGGTAGTTGGTCAGTCCGCCGCCCCAACTGGCCCAATCCTTGTAGAAAGAGGCCACGGCAAGCAGGTCGGGGATGTAGACCTCGTTGATAAACTCATCGGCCTGGCTGATGAGCCGCGAGACCAGGTTGAGTCTCTCGGAGTTGATAGCGGCCACTTCATTCATGTTGATGGAGCAGGGAACTCCGCCCACCAGATAATTCGGGTGCGGATTCTTGCCGCCGAAGACGGTATGGATCTTGACGATTTCCTTTTGCCAGGAAAGCGCGTCGAGGTAGTGAGCCACGGCGATCAGGTTCACCTCCGGCGGCAGCTTGTAAGCCGGATGGCCCCAATAGCCGTTGGCGAAGATGCCCAGGCCGCTGGCTGCGAAGGCCTTGATCTTATCCTGCACATCGGAAAAGTATGCAGGCGTGTTCTTGTCCCACTTGGAGAACGATTGCGCCAACTCCGCGGCCTTCTTCGGATCGGCCTTCAACGCGTTGACGATGTCCACCCAGTCCAGCGCATGAAGGTGATAGAAGTGAATTACGTGATCCTGGACGTATTGGGTGGTCATCATGATATTGCGGATCAGCTCTGCAGTTGGAGGTACAGTGATGCCGAGTGCATCTTCAACGGCACGCACGCTGGTAAGCGCGTGAACCGTGGTGCAGACGCCGCAGACGCGTTCGGTGATGGCCCAGGCGTCGCGAGGGTCGCGGCCAATGAGTATCTTTTCCAGGCCGCGCACCATGGTGCCTGCGCTGAATGCGTCGGTGATGACGCCGTTTTCCACCACTGCCTCGATGCGCAGGTGGCCTTCAATACGAGTTATCGGATCGACGACAATGCGTGTCATAGGCTCTTAGGACTCCTTCTGGTCTTCCGCGTGGACTTCCGCGATCACTTTGCGCTTGCGTATGTTGGTTACCACCGCGTGCGCCGCAACTCCGGCCAGCGTGGCGACTCCCACCACCGTGCCGATCGTATCTGCCGTGCTCTCGACGCCGAAGCCGGGGAAAGAGGGCAGATGGTTATAGAACGGGCCGTTGTCCCAGAAGCCTTCCTCGCTGCAACCGATGCAGCCGTGGCCTGACTGGATGGGGTAGCTGGTGCCCTCGTTCCACTTGGTCACCGAGCAGGCGTTGTAGGTAACCGGGCCGCGGCAGCCCACCTTGTACAGGCAATAGCCCTTGCGCGCGCCTTCGTCG
Source organism: Acidobacteriaceae bacterium (assembly GCA_003142015.1). Classification (GTDB taxonomy): domain Bacteria; phylum Acidobacteriota; class Terriglobia; order Terriglobales; family Acidobacteriaceae; genus Telmatobacter. The sequence goes on from PLOI01000081.1 coordinate 21,252, forward strand.
TCAAAGGACTCAACGAACAGGCCGGCGTCGTAGTTGGGACGGCGGTAGCAGGTGTCATGGACGCGGCGCCCATAAAATTCTTTAGGCCGGCCCTGACTGTCAAGCGCAGGAAGCTGCCCGAGCACCAGCAGGTGGGTAACCACGCCCATCATCACATCGGCGATGGGCGGGCAGCCGGGAACGTTGATCACCGTCTTGTCTACGAGTTTGTGAATCGGAGTGGCGCCAGTGGGATTGGGCCTGGCTGCCTGAACGCAACCGTTGGAGGCGCAACTGCCCCACGCCACCACTGCGGCCGCATCCTTAGCAACGGTCTGCAGAATCGATTCGGCTGTTTTGCCGCCGATCATGCAGTAGACGCCGTCCTCTTTTGTGGGCACAGCACCTTCCACCAGCACGATGTACTTCCCCTTATTCTTCTCGATGGTATCGGTCAGGCACTTCTCCGCCTGGAAACCAGAGGCCGCCATTAGGGTCTCGGTGTAGTTGAGCGACAGCACATCAAGCAGCACGTCCAGCACGACGGGGTGCGAAGCCCTGATAAAGGACTCGCTGCAACAGGTGCACTCCTGGAAATGAAGCCAGACCACAGCCGGTTTATCTTTCTTCTCGAATGCCGAGACAACCTGGGCGACGCCGGATTGACCGAACCCCGCCACCGTTGCAGCCGCAGCGCAGAATTGCATAAAATCCCTGCGGCTGTAGCCCTTCTGCTGCATCGAATTCCAAATTGATTGACCCATGCCTACCTCGCTCGTGTGCAGGAACCGAAGAACCTCTGCTGGCGAAGGAAGGTCTTTCGGGAGTTGCCAGCGGTTCGTCGATGGATAAATCGGAAGTTACTCAGAGGAAATAACGACTCGCTGTGAGCCACGTCACATGTGTTCTTAATCACTTATGTGCTAGTAGTCTGCGGTCAGGTTATGATCTGCGTCACTCGCCCCACTCCGGGCGGCAATGACGCTCAATCGACACGGTTTTGTGAGTGACAGGGCTTTTGGGCCGGGGAGACGCGTGCATATAAATACATTGAATTCGGAGATAATTTAGTGAAAAGCGGAAAAATTGAGCGATTTTCAGGGCAAACGAGGTCCTGTAAGGGTAGTAAATCGCCTTTTGGCGA
>PLOI01000122.1:0-42380 GCA_003142015.1 Acidobacteriaceae bacterium
GATTTGGCCTCTGAAAATCACTGAAAAATTCGTCTTTCGCCCAACTTTAGTGGCTAAGTGCCCGGTTGCGTCAAACAGCCTTTACCACTCGTCGAGCCTACCGCGCCCGAGGGTGCGTCCTATCGTAGACCTGTGTCAACTGCGCGGTGGTCAGTTGCGTGTAGCGCTGGGTGGTGGAGAGGCGCTCGTGGCCGAGCAGTTCCTGGATGGCGCGCAGATCGGCGCCTTCCTCCAATAGATGAGTCCCGAAGGCGTGGCGCAGAGTATGCGGATGCACGTCGGCGGAGAGGCCGCGCAGAATGGCGATGCGCTTGACGATGCGGCCTACGCTGCGCGTGGTCAACCTGGCTTCGCCGCCGGGTTTGGCGAGTCCGCGCAGACGCAGATTAACAAAAAGCGCTGGGGTTGTGTACCCTTTTGCATCGCCGGCCGCGGCCAGCCGCGCCGAACGCTCGGCCATGTAGGCACGCAACGCTACAGCCGCCGCGTCGCCCAACGGCACATAACGCTCTTTCTGACCTTTGCCGCGAATCAGGATCGCTTCGTTGGCCCAGTGAATGTCTTCGAGGTTCAGCCCGGTCAGCTCGGCGTTGCGGATGCCGCAGCCGTAGAGGAGCTCGAGAATCGCCGTGTCGCGCGCCGGCCAACTGGCGGCATCTTCGCGCACCGATTCGACCACGCGGTTCATCTGCTCGATGGATGGCACACGCGGCAGATGCTTGGGCAGCCGCGGCGTAGCCACCAGCGCGGCGGCATTTTGCTCGAGGCGCCCGGTGCGCGCCAGCCACCGAAACCAACTGCGAATGGCTGCCAGCGCCCGAGCCGCAGATGCTTTTGACAGGCCGCGATCATAGAGCGTGCCCAGATAGGCGCGGATGTGCGTGTGCTCGATGCGTTCCGGGCCCTGATCTTTCCCATATAACGCTGCGATATAAGCAGAAAATCCGCGCAACTCGCGCTGGTAGGCCCGCAAAGTGTGCGCCGACGCGCCGCGCTCATTGGCCATTACGCGCAGATAGCCGGCTACCAGCGAATCCATTGTGCCGATGACGGCGGGCGCAGCAGGGGTGCTCATGCCCGCTCCTCGCTCGTTTGGAAGACCGATTTGCCGCCCGGTCTGGCGCTCGGAACCAGATGCAAGCCCCCGTGCGCGACCGGAAGCTCCACAACCTCAGCCCGTTGCCGCGTGGAGCGCGGATGGAACTTGCGATGCACTTCCTTCAGATGGCCGAGCGCCAGGTGGGTGTAGACCTGCGTAGTGGAGATGTCGGCGTGGCCCAGCAACAAATGCACGCTGCGCAGGTCGGCGCCGTGCTCCACCATGTGCGTGGCGCAGCTGTGGCGCAGACGGTGCGGGCTGGCGGTCGAGTTGGCCATTTTAACAACATGCCAGACCCACTGACGAGTCAACGGCATCCCGCGCAGGGAAAGAAAAAGGCGTGTCGCGTCCTGTCCCAATTTCTGCCGTGTAGCGTCCTGACGCGTTCTATCCTGTTTCACCGCAAGAGTCTTGCGCGCTGAACTGATGCGTGCCAGATGCGGCCTTCCCTGCCGCAGATAAATCTCCAAAGCCTCCAGTGCGGTCCGCCCCAGCGGCACAATGCGTTCCTTGTCGCCCTTGCCGCGCACTTGCACGCGGCCCAGATCCAGCGCCAGGTCGCCTGTGGAAAGCGTGGTGACCTCGGAGACGCGCAGACCGCCCGCATAGAGCAGCTCGAGGATCGCCCGGTCGCGCAAGGCCGTGGCCCGCGCCTGGGGATGCTCGGCATTGAGGGCTGCCCGCTCCAGCATCTCCGCCACCTCAGGCTCGGCCAGGGACTTGGGCAGCACCTTCCACGCCTTGGGCGACTCGATGTTCACAGTTGGATCGTGATGGATGCGCCTGTCGAGGAGCAGCCATTTGTAAAAGCCGCGCAGGCAGCTCAACTTGCGCGCCGCCGAACGCTGGACGATGTCGTGGCCGCGCAGGTTTTCAAGAAAGGCCGCCACATCCTCCTGCGTTGCCGTCAACAGTACGCCATGGCGGCTCTCGATGAACTCGGCAAAGGTCTTCAGGTCGCTGTCGTAGGCCTCGCAGGTCAACGGGCGAAGCCCTTTTTCCACGCGCAGATAGGCCTGGTAGTCCTGCAACAGCGATAGATTGCGCGCGGTCTCCACACTTTTGATTATCCGCGCCTTCGACTGGCTCCGCTGCCGCCGCGCTCGCTGCCGAACCTCGTTCATCATGAACCAACATCGGCAACAGCGAATCTCCGGCCAACCCTGAAAGGCTCCGGCCTCTGTTCGCCGCCTTCAGATGGCACACCCCCGGCCCGACGGCGTATAAAGCTCAAATGGGAGCATTGGCAGGAGTGGAGCTCGACGCATGGCTGCGCGAGGGCGGCTTGGTGGTTACAGCCAGCGAACGCGCGGCGCGCGCCCTTACCTCAGCTTTCCATCGCGCTCGCCAGGCCGAGGGGCTAGCTGCGTGGCCCACGCCTAAGATTCTCGATTGGAAGAGTTTTGCCCGCGCCGCGTGGCTGGAACGCACTTCCTGCCAAGACCGCGGCAACGACACCCGCCTGCTGCTCAATCCCTCGCAGGAAGAGGCTCTCTGGGTGGGCATTGCCGGCAAAGACCAGTCTCCAGCCACACTGCTGGAAGGCCCGCGTCATCGGCTGGCGGCTCTAGCCATGGAGGCACACGAGCTGCTTTGCTCCCATGCGCCCCGATTCTTGCAGACGAAGGCGCGAGATGGCTGGCAGCAGGACGCGGCTGCATTCAGCGGTTGGCTTGCGGCCTTTGACGAAACCTGCCGCTCCGGCAACCTGCTCAGCCCCAGCCGCCTGCTGCACGAACTGATTGCGTTGCTCAAAGCGGACCGGACCGAGCGGCCGCCGTTGCTTCTAGCTGGCTTCGACCGCATTCTTCCCGCGCAGCGCGACCTCTTCGACGCGTGGGGCGAGTGGCATGAAGTTGCCAAGGGCGAGCAAGCCGGCGATATTCATTTTCATGCTGCAGGGGATATCCAGGTCGAACTAGCCGCTAGCGCGATCTGGTGCGGTCGCAAGCTCGCCGCGAACCCCGACATTCGTTTGCTGGTAGTCACACAGGCAGCAAGCGCGCGCCGCGGCGAAATCGAGCGCGCGTTTCTCCGCCACACCGGCTCCACGACGCTCTTCGAGTTTTCGTTGGGGGTTCAGCTCGGCCAGGTTGCGCTGGCGCGGGCCGCGCATTTTCTCCTGCGCTGGCTCGACGGCGCACTCAACGAACAGGAACTGGATTGGCTGCTTTCCACCGGCCTCGCCGCCGCCAACCCACAGGAGTCCGCGGCGTTGCAAGCTTACATGCGCGCGTTGCGCCGGTTCAGCCTTGAACGAACGCAGTGGACATTGGCGGCCTTCATCGGGCAGCGATGCGCCGCCGAGCTACTGCCGGCTCCATGGGTCGAGCGAGTCACTCAGGCCCAGCGCACTCTTGCCGAATTTGCGCGTCGCCCGCAAAGTCCACTCGATTGGGCAGAGCTGGTTCCGCGGCTGTTGGAAGAGCTTCAGTTTACCGGTGCGCGCTCGCTCACAAGCGCCGAGTTTCAGGTCCTCCGCCGCTGGCAACTGGCTGTGGAGAGCTGCGGTTCGTTGGGTTTCGATGGACGGCGCATCAGTTGGAAGGATTTTCTATCTCAATTGGGCCGCACTCTAGATGAGACGCTCTTCGCTCCTGAGTCGCATGATGCGCCCATCCAGATCGCCGGTCCCGCCGAGTCAGCCGGTCTCAGAGCGGACGCTGTCTGGTTTTTGGGAGCCGACGAAGACGCCTGGCCTGCCGGAGGAACGACTCATCCGCTGCTCCCGGTGGAGATTCAGCGCGATGCCGGAATGCCTCACGCGACTCCGCAGCTCGATTGGGAGCTGGCCCGCTCGATTACCACGCGGTTGCTGGAGTCGATGCGCGAGGTCCACTTCAGCTATGCAAAGCAAAACGAGACTGCCGAAGCTCGCCCTTCGAGACTGATTGTCCAGATTGCCGGAGAGGCAAAGGAGCTAGCGCCGGATTTGGTCGCGCCAGCCTGCGAGGATCCGCTGACCGTTACGTTCCAGGACTTCAGCCGCATTCCCTTCCCTCCGGGTAAGGTCGCGGGCGGCGCTGCTGTCCTTACCGCGCAGTCGCAGTGCCCCTTCAAGGCCTTCGCCACAGCCCGCCTCGCCGCTCAGGATTGGGAGCCAGCCCAAGTCGGCCTCACACCTTCTCAGCGCGGACTGCTACTCCATTCCGTACTCCACTCCGTCTGGGCGGGACCGCCTAACGGCGTTCGCAGCCACGCCGAACTCCTGAACGTGGGCGACCGGAAAGCATTTGTCGCCGGTCACGTTCAGCACGCACTTGCGCGAGAACTGCGTCCGCATCAGCGTGAGCTCATGCCCCGCCGCTATCTGGAACTCGAAGAACTGCGCCTCACGGGCCTTATCACGGAGTGGCTGAACTACGAAGCCGCCCGGGTTGAATTCCAGGTTGCCGAGACTGAGGTGAAGCGCACGGTCCACATTGAAGGGCTCACCCTCGACCTGCGCCTGGATCGTATTGACCGGCTCAGTGACGGCTCTCAGCTGGTCGTCGATTACAAATCCGGGAACGTCTCGCCGAGTTGCTGGGATCTACCCCGGCCCGATGATGTGCAACTGCCGCTCTATGCCGGTTTTGCGCTCGACGATGAACGCGAACGCCTGGGCGGGCTGGTCTTCGCCAAGGTTCGCGCCGGAAATCTCGCATTTGCCGGTCGCGTTCGTAGCGCCGCCGCCACGCTCTTGCCCGGCCTGAAAAGCGTGAACTCACTCGTGAAGAATCCGCTCACCGACGAGCAGCTTCTCGCCTGGCACGACTGCATCGAACAGCTTGCACAGGACTTTGTTGCCGGTCGCGCCGAGGTGGACCCGCGCGAATACCCAAAGACCTGCGAACGATGCGATTTGCAAACGCTCTGCCGCATTCAGGAGCACCGGGCGCAATTGGAAGCCGAAGATGACTTGGAAGACGAGGGGGCCAGCGATGAGTAAGCCTTCCGTCCAAACCGCTCCTCCCGACAAGGCACAGCGCGAGCAGGCTCTAGATGCGGCCCGCTCGATTCTGGTGCAAGCCCCTGCCGGCTCGGGAAAGACCGACCTGCTCACACGGCGGTTTCTGCGCCTGCTTGGCGAGGTGGACGCGCCCGGCCAGATTGTCGCCATTACCTTCACTAACGCCGCCGCCGCCGAGATGCGCCACCGCATTCTCGGAGAACTGCAAAAGGCCTCTGCGAACCTCGCTCCGCAGGCGGACGAGTTATTGATGGACTCGCTCGCCCATCGCGCCCTGTTGCACTCCCAGGCCTTTGGCTGGAATCTGCTCGACCTGCCCGCCCAGCTTCGCATCTCGACGATTGATTCATTTTGCCGCGACCTGGCCCTGCAGCAGCCGCTGCTCTCCGGCTTCGGCGGAGGCCTGGAGATCGCCGAGCAGCCGGACGAACTCTATCGCCGCGCCGCTCGCGAAACCCTCAGGAAAATCGACCAGATCGGCTCGGCGCTCGGCGCGGCCATCGAAGAACTGCTGCTGTGGCGCGACAACGGCTGGCAGGAGATGGAAGAGCTGCTGGTCGAAATGCTCAAGAGCCGCGACCGCTGGATGCACGACTTTGTGTTGGAGCGTGAGCCGGATTGGGATGCGCTCCGCGAACGTCTGGAGCGCCCGTTTGCAAATGGAGTGCGCACCACACTCATCAGGCTGAGCCAGCTTCTCGACCAGGTTCCGGGAGCGCGTAACGAAGCGCTGGAACTGGCTCGGTTTGCCTGCGAAGAGCCGGGAACGAGCTCGCCCTGGGGATTGGCCGAATCTGTCGAAATTCCCTCCGCGCCATTTTCGGACGGAGCCGAATCAGCTCGCGAGCTTTTTTCGTTGCTCTCTGAATTTTTGCAAACACAAAAAGGAACATGGCGTTCAGAAAGAGGCTTGAAGACTTCCGATGGCTTTCCGTCCACCCCTCGCGGCAAAGCCGGCAAAGTTCGATTCTCATCGCTGATCGCCGCGCTCGCAGCGGTACCCGGCCTCGAAGCCTCCCTGGCCACGGTTCGCGCGCTGCCCCCTACACGCTACACCGAAGAAGACTGGCAGATCGTACGCTCCTGCTTCACGCTGCTGCGCCAGGCGGCGGGCGAATTGCAAATCGCCTTTGCCGAAGCCGGGACTGTGGACTTCATCGAGGTCGCGCAGGTTGCCCAGCGCGTGCTGCAAGGCGACGACAATCTTCCCACGGACGCGGCGATGGCCGTCTCCGACGGCATACGCCACCTGCTCGTTGACGAGTTCCAGGACACCAGCCGTCGGCAGCACCAGTTGCTCTCCAGCCTCATCGCAGCGTGGCCAGAGCGCGCGGGACGCACCTGCTTTGTGGTTGGCGACCCCATGCAGTCGATCTACTTCTTCCGCGACGCCGACGCCGAACTCTTTCCGCGAGTCAAAGCCCTTGGCCTTGAAATCCCCAACGACGAACCACTTCTCTTTGACTTCGTTCCTCTCAAAGCAAACTTCCGCACCGCGCCATCGCTGGTCGAACGGCTCAATCAGGCCTTCAAGCAAATTTTCACGACGGGCGACGGCAGCGGTGTTACGTTTTCCTCGGCTCAGCCGGCTCGGAAAGAGATAGAAAACGCCGGGCTGCCTTTTACGCTGCATCTCGACTTCGTTCCCATGGCCGGGCGCGGCCAAGCTGTCGAGCCCGGAAACGAAAAAGAGACCGCCCGCATAGAGCAGATCGGCGAGATCGTCGCGCTGATTCAGCGGTACTCGAAGCGCATCAATCAGGCGAAGGTAAGCAGTGAAAAATTCCGTATTGCCGTTCTGGGCCGCGCGCGCAGTCACCTTGTTCCCATCGCCGAGGCCCTGCGCCAGGCAGGAATTCCCTTTCGCGCCGTCGAATTGGAAAAGCTCTCTGCCCGCCCCGAAGTTCTCGACGCGCTCGCCTTGGCCCGCGCCCTGCTCAATCCCCAGGACCGCGTGGCCTGGCTGGGCGTTTTGCGCGCACCTTGGAGTGGCCTCTCGCTCGACGACCTGCACTGCCTGGCCAGCAACGACGATCCCGCGTTGCTGCTTAGGCCCTTGCCGGAGTTGATGGCCGAACGGCTTCCGCAGCTCAGCGAAGACGGGCGCAGAGCCGCCGCCCGCGCGCTCCAAACATACGCTGCGGCGAGCGCACTTCGCGCAGCCCAGCCAACGGCCTCGCTGGGAACCTGGCTGGAGAAGGTCTGGCTGCTTGTGGGCGGCGCGGCTTGCGTGGACTCGGCCGCCCGTGCCAACCTCAATCTGCTTTGGCGTTGCCTCGACCGGCTTCCCAGTGGCGAACCGGACCTGCTTGGTCCCAGTCTTGTTGCGGCGCTCGACAAGCTCACAGCCCAGCCCGCCCCCGAGGCCAGCAGCGATTGCGGCGTGCAGTTGATGACCATCCACAAATCCAAAGGCCTGGAGTTTGAGGTGGTGATTGTGCCCGAACTACAGGCTGGCAACGGACGCGGCAAGCCTAGAATGCTCTCCTGGCTGGAGCGCGGACTGGCCGAGCCCGACGAATCTGGCGAGATTACCGAGTTTCTGATCGCGCCCTTCCAGCGCAAGGGCGCAGACCGCGGCAAGGCCAAGGAGTGGGTTGATCGCGTCTATCGCGAGCGTGAATCGCAGGAGACCCGGCGCATTCTCTACGTCGCCGCCACACGCGCCCGTGAGGAGCTGCACCTGTTTGCCCGTCCCGCGTGCAAGGAGGAAAGCGGGGACTTCACCCTAGTGGAACCCGTAAACAGCCTCCTGGCCACAGCATGGCCGGCGCTTGAAGAGGAGGTTCGCAGGCGCTTTGAAGACTGGAAAGCCGCAAGAGCCGCTTCGGCGACCCAAGAAAGCCAGGAGATCGCGTCCATCGCCGCTTCCGGCGAGAGCAATCTGCTCGTGATGCCGTCCCCGGCTCGTGCCACACTGCTGCGCCGCCTGCCACTGGATTATCAACCCGCGCCAGACGAGGCCCTGGGCCATCCCGCAAAGGATTCAACCGTCATCGGATTGGGAATGGGATCCGGGATTGGCCCTCGGCGGCTCTACGCTCGCCACGAGGGCGGTCTGCTCTCCCGCGCATTAGGCACAGCCGTTCACTCGCTGCTCGAAGAGTTGGCCCGGCTTCGCAGGGATCTTGATTGGGATGCTGCCCGTTTAGCTCTTCAGCCCTTTGAACCCGGCATTGCCGCCCAGGCGCGCGCTGTCGGCCTGGACCAGCCCCTGGCCGCGCGGATTGCCGCGGAGGCTCGCCAGCTTGCGCTCCAAGCCTCTCGTGACCCCATCGGCTCGTGGATCCTCTCACCCCACGCAGGCGCCGCCAGCGAGGCCGGCTGGACCGGCGTTGTGGCCGGCGGTCTGCGCTCAGTGCGCGTGGACCGCGTCTTCCAGGCTGGTTCAGCACCGTGCGCCGAAGGGGACGATTGCTGGTGGATCATCGACTACAAAACCGCGCACGCCGACAACATGGACCCTGCTCAGGCCCTGCCGGGACTCCGCCAGCTCTTCGCACCCCAGGTTGAGGCCTACAGCGAACTGCTGCGCAAGCTGCATGGCACAGAAGCCCGCATCATCGCCGGCCTCTACTACCCGCGCATGTTGCTGCTGGATTGGTGGGAATTATAGGCAGCGTGAGCCTCGCGGCCTGAGGTAGATGGTGCCACTTAGCTGGCCCTCGCCTAAGACTTAATGCCGGGGCTGGAAATCCCGAATTAGCACAAGTAATTCGATTCAAAAGAATTCTTGCACGCAAAGACCCGTTCGGCTGTACAATCTCCACGAGGAGACCCATGGCCGGAGATATGCAACTTACGTGCAGCGATTGCGGGCAGGACTTCACCTTCACCGCTGCTGATCAGACGTTCTTTCAGGAACGTGGTTATTCGACCCCTAAACGTTGCAAGAATTGCCGTCAGGCAAAGAAGAACGATCAGGGAGGCTCCGGCTACCGTTCGGCTCCGGCACAGGGAACACCTGTGATTTGTTCGGGCTGCGGACAGCCTACAACAGTGCCATTTGAACCGCGTGGCGACCGCCCGGTCTTCTGCCGGGATTGCTACCAGGCGCGCAAAGGCAGCGGCGGCGGAGGCGGACGCGGCCGGTAAACGCGTCCAGCGGGTCCGGCGGTGGCTTTCAGCGTTTGACCCGTTCTTGTCTAAGCAAGGCAAAGCTCTACGGCGACGGCTGACTCGGCTGCGGTTGCTGATGACGAGCTTTGGCAGCGGTTACTTGTTTAATTTCCGCTGTGCAAATTTTGTTTCACAATCGAGAGGGTAGCCGCCGTTCAGGTTGCTGCCCTTTCCCTTTTTGGGCTCGCAGTATCGCCTTTGATTCACGCTGTCCTAGATCGCCGCTCGACGATCGATGGCACGCTCGAATGAATTTCTCTCGAATTGCGAGTCATTCGATGGACACAGGGATTGCCTGCCACTAAACTGGCAATCACGAGTTCCTCGTTTAATCCGGACACCTGAGGGTTTTCCCAACGCATGGCCTCCCAACTCTCCTTCGCGTGGTTTGCATGGAAGAATCTCTGGCGCAGACGCCTCCGGACGGCGCTGACGCTGGGCGGGATCGCGATGGCTATCGCTGCCTTTGTGGGACTGGTGGGCTTTTCCCGCTCCTTTGAGCATGAATGGCTGCGCATGTACCTGAGCAGCGGCACCGACATTGCGGTCGTTCAGCAAACTTTTCTGAACACCTCAATGGACGAGTCGGCCGGGGCGACGCTAAAGGCATTGCCGACGGTTCGCCAGGCAACTCCGATGATCCTTAACCTGATGGACCTGACGCCGGAGGTTAACGCTCTGGCCTACGGCTGGAAGGCTGACTCCTACGAATTTGAATCGCTCACGTTGAAGTCCGGTCGGCGCTTTCGGGACGGCCAACCGGAGGTGATGCTTGGCGATCTCCTGGCCGCAAGCCTGAAAAAAAATGCCGGCGACACGCTGGAGATTCAGGGTTCGCCGTTCACTGTGGCTGGCATTTACCACGGGGGCTCGGCACTGGAAGCTGGCGCGGTGATTATGCCGCTGGATCAGATGCAAAAGCTGGGCAGCCTGGAAGGCAAGGTAACAGCGTTTCATGTGCGGCTGTGGCCGGCTCCGATGGGCGAGGCACCCGAACACTATTTGGCGAGGGCGCAAGCTCAGATTGAGACCGCACTGCCGGGTCTGCGCGCGGTTCCAGCGGCTGAGCGCGCCAGCAACAACCAGCTTGTGCTGCTAGCCCACGCCGCAGCATGGGGCACATCATCCATCGCGCTGCTGATCGGCATTCTGGGCATCGCCAACACCATGGCGATGTCCGTCTTCGAGCGGACGCGCGAGATCGGCATTTTGCGCGCGCTGGGGTGGAAGCGCTGGCGGGTTCTGGTGCTGATCGAGATGGAAGCGGCTGTGCTGGGATTGGCCGGCGGAGTTCTGGGCATTGTCGTGGGGTGGGCTGCTCTGCGCCTGCTGGCCGCGCTGCCGCAGACGGCGAGCATCGTCTCCGCGTCGTTTCCGCTGCTGCTCTTGGCCGAAGCGCTGGGCATCGCCGTAGTGGCCGGACTGGCGGCCGGGTTCATTCCCGCCTGGCGCGGGGCACATCTTTCGCCGGTGGAGGCTCTGCGCCATGACTAGCCCACTGCTGCAAGTGCGCGCCTTGCGCAAGAGCTACGACGAGGGACGGATCGAAGCCCTGCGCGGCGTTGATCTCTCCATCACTGCCGGAGAGTTCCTCGCCATCAGCGGACCGAGCGGCAGCGGCAAATCCACCTTGCTGCAACTGCTGGGCGGGCTTGACACTCCCACCAGCGGCGAGGTTCTTTTCAAGAACGCCCGGCTCGGCTCGACTATCAACCTGGATGTTTATCGGTCGCGGAATGTTGGATTCATCTTCCAGGCATTTCATCTGATGCCTACGCTGCGCGTCCTGGAAAACGTGCAGGTGCCGATGCTGGCCCTTAGCCCCTGCCCACTGAAGCGCGCAGAACGGGCGGAGGCTTTGCTGAGCGAAATGGGCCTCGAACATCGTTTACGTCAGTATCCCAATGAACTATCTGCGGGCGAGCGGCAGCGGGTGGCGATTGCGCGGGCACTGGCCAACTCGCCGGAGATTCTATTGGCAGATGAGCCGACCGGAAATCTCGACAGCGTCAACTCTGCCCGCATCATGGACATTCTTACCGGGATTCAAAAACAGCGCGGGATGACGCTGATTGTGGTGACGCACGAGAACGAGATTGCGCACTCGGCCGCCCGGCAGATTCGCCTGCGCGATGGAAGGATCGAGGCATGAGAGTCTCTTCCATTGCGGTGGCTGTCGCGTTGCTCTGCGCGACACCTTCCTACGGAGCGGATGTGAAGACGATGCTGGCGGCGCCGCGGCAACGCATCGAGATGGCAGATTACCGCGCCATCGGCCACCTTGTTCGCGTGCAGGCGAACGGCATCCGCATCAGCTATCCCATCACCATCAAGGCCCACTGGTTTCCCGGCGTGCTGCGCGTATACATGGAGCTTGGCACGGGCTCAAAGACAGGCACGAATCCTGTGTCTAGTTTCTTCCATCTCCCTGCTCACATTCTCCTAGAGATGCGGCCCAATGGGCGAAATGTAGTCCAAATTGCACACCCAGGCGACGCAAATCCGGTTATTCTACCCTTCGATAAATGGAGCGACGGCCCGCTGGGCGCGGGATTCAGTTACGAGGATTTCCTGGAAGCGCAGTATTTCTGGCCGGGACAAACTCCGCAGGACAAGGCGATGTTTGGCGCGCGCGATTGCGACGTTGTCAAAAGTACACCTGGCGCGGTGGACAAGACACACTACACTGAGGTCACCAATTGGCTCGATCACGACATCGGCTTTCCGGTGTATGTGGAGAAGACGCTGAAAGGCGGAACGGTGAAGGAGTTTACTTACTTCGGGCTGCGCCAGAACGGCGGCGTCTGGTCGGCACACCAGGTGGAAGCGAAGATCCGTGGACAGGCTGGCTCAACTCTGCTCATCATCGACCGCGGCACGCCAAAGGCAAATCTCAGCCTGAATGACTTCAGTTCCGCGCAACTGACGCATTTTTAGGACACGGAATGGTCCTGCTTGTCTCTATATTCGGATTGGCCGCGGCTCTGGTTCTTTCGGGCATCGTGTACCAGTGCCTCGGGGCGCGTAGTGACCGCCGACGCTACACCAGGGAAGGCCGTTGGATCGACATCGGAGGCAGGCGCAGGCTCTACCTGCTGGAAATGGGATCGGGAGACCCTACCGTACTGTTTGAGGCTGGAATTGCGGCCACCAATCTAAACTGGTTTCACATCCAGGAAGCAGTCGCGCGATTTGCTTCGACGGCATCCTATGACCGCTGTGGACTCGGCTGGAGCAGCCCCTGCCGCACGGCGCGCACGCCCGCGAATATCGCCGCTGAACTGCATCAACTGTTAGCAGGAGCTGGCATCAAGCCGCCTTACATCCTGGTGGGACATTCCTTTGGCGGGCTGGTGATGCGCCGCTTTGCCCTGAACTATCCAGGAGAAGTGATCAGCATTGTGCTGGTGGACCCCATGCGCTGCGAGGAATGGCCGCCTCTGAACCCGAGCAAGCAATCCGAGATCGACCGTGGCAAGAAACTATTCCGTTTCGCCGTCCCGGCTGCGCGCATTGGACTTGCCCGCCTCGCTGTGACTTCGCTGTTCTTGCGCTCAGGCCGCACTGCGCAGCGGCTGGCCGGCACCGCCGGCGATGGTGGCCAGCATGTGCTCGACCGCATCAAAAACGAGGTGGGCAAGATGCCGCGGGAGGTCTGGCCCATGGTCGCCGCTCATTGGTCGCGGCCCGGCAACTTCGCCGGGATGCGCAGCCACGTCGAGGCAGTGCCCGACACCGTCCGGGAGATGCACAACGCCGAACCGATTCGGGATATCCCCGTACTGGTGTTGACCCCAGGAAAATCCACGCCGCTTTCCGACCATTGTCTTGCCCGCATAGGCTCCAGCGTACGGCAGGTGATTGCGCCCAAAAGCGCGCATTGGATTCATCTCGACCAACCGGATCTGGTGATTGATTCGATACGGGAGATGGTGATGACCGCCGCCACGGAGACTATGGTCGCCGCCGATTGAGGCATCCGTTCGATTGAAGCGGGCTTTCCTGCATTGTTTGCCGTGCGCGATGTACGGCGCGGCGTTCCAGCAACAAATCCAGTCAGCGCAGCGTCTATGGCATTTCCAGGATTGCTTTAACCTGAAGACAGCGCGACCAGCCAAAGCAAGCGATATGCGTGAGAAACGCTGCCTTTCCTGCCCGAATTCTCCCTAAAAACGCGGTTTCCAGGGCTTTTTGTTTACCATTTATATAACAGGTCATTCTTCGATACCTGGCGATACTTTACTGATTCCAGATTACTTACCCTCTCAGCCGAGGCAACGATGCACTCGGATAAAGGGCGTTTTTGGAGGGAGGGGGTGGGGAGGGTGTAGGTACGGACCGGTCACATCCCGTACTCTCACGACCTCTTTGCCCGCTCGGACCACCAATTGACATTGTACGCCGATGGAAGATAATTCTCTGCAAACGGCGCGCGAATCTCGTCGCGGATGGGAAAACGACCCTGTCGGCTGTCGTTTCCGGGTACAGCAATTGTGGAACCGCCTTAACGCTTCCTTTCCGGCTTGCGAGCGGCTTTCTTGACTGCGGGCTTAGCGGCCTTGGTCGGCTTTGGCCTCGGAGCAGGGACCGGCTTCTTCCTGGCAGGCGCGGACTTGGGAGCCGGGGCCTTGGGCATAGCTTTGACCGACGGCTTTGCAGTAACTTTGGCCTTGACCGGCGTTTTGGCGGGAGCCTTGGCTGGCAGCTTTCCTTTTGGAGCCGGCTTCCGGGTGGGAGCGGCTTGGGCCGGCGTGGGCCTGGACTTGGGTCGAGCAGCGGGCGTGGTTGGCTTGGCCGCTGTCGAGGCAGGTTTTGCCGTGCGCACAGCCACTGGTTTAGATTCCGGCTTTGGTTGAGCCTTGGGCTTGGGAGCCGATTGGGGCTTCTTTGCCTCTTCCGGCCTGGACGCGGTCTTGGGCAACGGAGCCGGCTTGTCGGGCTTGGGTTGGGCCGGCGGCTTGGGAACCGGAACCGATTTGGGAGCCGATTTGGAAGCCGATTTGGGAGCCGGTTTCGGATGACGGTCCTCTTCCTCATCCTCGTCATCTCCTGCAGTAGCTTCCGATTCCTCGGTGAGGTCAACGTCCAAATCGA
Source organism: Acidobacteriaceae bacterium (assembly GCA_003142015.1). Taxonomy (GTDB): domain Bacteria; phylum Acidobacteriota; class Terriglobia; order Terriglobales; family Acidobacteriaceae; genus Telmatobacter. Next base: position 14,265 of record PLOI01000122.1, read on the forward strand.
CCTTGGGAAGGTGCAAATCGAGGCCAAGGTCATCGTCGTCTCCGCCGAGGTCGTCCAGATCCTCATCGACTTCCAGGTGGTCTTCGGGCTCATCGTCGAAGGAGTCCCCTTTCAGCTTGGCCTCGGTGCCGCGTTTGGCGCGCGGCCGCTTGATGGTGACCTGGGGCGGCGGTGCGGGCGGCGAATACGGCTCAAGGAAAGCTCGGGCTTCTTCCGGCGTGGCGAGTTTGCCATCGAGCAGCTCGAGGAAAACGGTCTGCACGATCTCATGATAAGCAGGCAATTCGGGGGTAATGCGCATCTCCTGCATCAGGGTGTGAGGAATGCGCTGGCGGGCTTCTGGCCAGACTTTGAGGAAGAGATTAAAGCGTTCCTTGACGACCGCATCCTTGCTGGTAAACCCAAGCCATAGAACTGCTTCTGGATCATAGCTCGTGAAGAGCTTGAAGCCGGCCGAAGGGATGGAATTGTGCTTGGAGAGCAGCGCCTTGGCAAATCCGGCAGCCAGCGCATCCAGGCTGCTCCACTCCTCGACAAAGCCGGGGCGCAGCATCTGCTTCTTGAGAGTGGCTAGTTCCCTGCCTGCCAGCTTGGCGGTCAGCAACCGCATCTGCGCCGCCGACATATCGGGATGGACTCCTTGCAAGAGCAACTCAACGGCCAGATCGTGCAAGGCTGTCAGCCCAGCCTCGTCGGCCTTGGCGGAGGTCCAGGCGGGGAACAGCTCCTTCATCCAACCTTCGGCCTCAAACGCGCGCAAAACCTTCAACCCCTCTTCCTCGTGGCCGATCTGCTCCAACTCCTGCCTGCGGGCCTGGGCAGAGAGGTGTTCGATGACGCCCTCTTCTTTGGCGTTAACGTAGCGAGTGCGGGTCTTGGGGTCCATCTCCCAGCCGAGGCGCGCGAGGTAGCGCGTGGCGCGAATCAGCAGGGATGGCTCTTCAAGGAAACCGTAATTGGAGACCAAGCGAAGGGTCCGAGACTCGATGTCCGCAGCGCCGTTCATGGGGTCCATCAGCAGTCCGAACGAGCCTTCGTTGAGAGAGATCGCCATGGCGTTGACGGTGAAGTCGCGGCGGCGAAGCTCCTCCTGAATGGAAGCGGGATGATAGACCGGCTTGCCGGGCTTAGGATACTCAACGCGGTGCGTGCTGATCAGGTCAACGCGAACCGTGCCGGGAAAACATAGATAAAGGGCGCGGCTGGCTTCGTCTTCACCCCACACTTTGCCGCCACTCTTCTCTATTGTTTTCTTTAGCTTGAGCGCATTTCCATGCATCGCAACTTCAAGATCGCGAACGGCATGGCCGCTGGTCAGGTCGCGCACCGCGTCCCCGGTGAGAAACAGGATGGTGCCGACTTCGAGTGCTACCTCGCGCAAGTGGCGCAAGGCGCTCTGTTGGTCGGCTGACAGCCGGTTTTCCAGAAGATAGATGTAGTCGGGCATTCCGTTTCCTGCTTCCGCCTTCTGATTTCCTCGGCCAAGTATCTGATGTGCTTGCTCTTACAGCAGACTCTGGCCTTGGTTTCAAACCAGTACTCTAACACAAGTCGGCCCCGTTGGCTAGACCTCAATGCACCAGATTTGCGGCTTTTTCTTCTCTCCTTACTGGCAAGGCCCTCGGTTCGTGCGACAATGCAGAGCGATGGCCTCTCAACGCAAACCAGTGATCGTACGCAAGTTCTCCAGGGAGTGGTTCGCGGGCTACGCGGAGGCCGGCTTTGGCCAGGACGCTGCCGAGTTGGAGATTCTAGACCTGACCGGCAAGGTGCTGCGCATCGGCTGGGACCAGGTGAAGTGGGTCTGCTACGTGCGCGACTTCCCTGCCCAATCCGCTGACTCGGTTAATCCGGAGCGGCTCCTTCACAAGCGGTTTGCCATCCGGCCGCGGACTCCCGGCTTGTGGCTGCGCATGACCCTGACAGACGACGAGGAACTGGAGGGCCTGGCGGCGAATGACCGCTCTCTGGTGGAAGGCGCCGGGCTGCTGCTCACCCCGCCAGACACGCGGTCGAATACGCAGAGGATTTATGTGCCGCGCCAGGCGATTCAGACTCTGGAAGTGGTGAGCATGATTGGCGCCGCAGGCCGCAAGCGGACTGAGGCAGCCGGTCAGGCAACAGAACAGCCGGAGCTGTTTCCGCAGGAGCCGGGTGGTGCGTAAGGGAGCCTGTTTCGCGTCTTCCTCGTCGGCCGACGCCGCTGTCGCGCCCATTCCGCTACAATTCCATCCATGAAGTTAGGCGAGTTGGCAATGAGGCTAGGTGCGGAGTTGCGCGGAAACGCGGAGCTGGAAGTAACAGGCGTGAAAGGGATTGAGGAGGCCGGGCCGACGGAGGTTACCTTCGTGGCCAATCCCAAGTATGGGGGCCTGGCGCGCAAGACCAGGGCGGCGGCCGTGCTGGTCGAGCCGGAGTTCCCGGAGATTGAAGCGGCGACGCTGCGGCTCAAAAATCCCTATCTCGCCTTCTCGCGCACGCTGGGAATCTTCTATCAGCCGCCGGTTTACGCGCCCGGCATTCATCCAACGGCGGTCATCGATCCGACGGCGGTCATCGGCACGGGGGCGCACATTGGGGCTTACGTGGTGATTGGTCCCGGAGTGAAGCTGGGCGACCATGCCACGCTGCTGCCCCACGTGGTGCTCTACCCCGGCGTGGAGGCCGGTAGCTATTTCTTCGCTCATGCTCATGCCGTGGTGCGGGAGAACTGCGTTCTCGGCGATCACGTGACGCTGGAAAATGGCGTCATCATCGGCGCGGACGGTTTTGGGTTTGCCAAGAACGAGCAAGGCCACTGGGAAAAGATTCCGCAGTCGGGGCCAGTGCGGCTGGGCAACCGGGTGGACGTGCAGGCCAACGCGTGCATCGACCGGGCGACGGTGGGAGCGACCGAGATTGGCGACGGGACCAAGGTTGACAATTTAGTTCAGATCGGACACGGCTCGCACGTTGGGGAAAATACGCTGATTTGCGGGCAGGTGGGCCTGGCCGGCTCATCGGTGGTGGGCAACAACGCCATACTGGCCGGGCAGTCCGCAGTGGCCGGGCACTGCGCGCTGGGCGATGGGGTGATTTTGACCGCGCAAAGCGGCGTGTCACACGACGTGCCGGCAGGCAAGATGGTTTCCGGGTCGCCGGCGTTTGACAATCGCGTATGGCTGCGGGCGGTGACCATCTTCCAGCGGCTGCCGGAGTTGCTGAAGCGGCTGGATAAGGTCGAAAAGAAGCTGGCGGCACAAGAAGGCACAGCGGATGCAGATGGGAGTAAGGAATGAAGCCCTCAATGGGTGTACACAGTGGAATTCTGGCTGCAGTGCTGGCGCTGATGCTGGTTTGGGCCGCAGGGTGCCACTCGTACCACATTGATATGACGGTAGAAAACCGCACAGGCGGGGCAATTCAACTGCTGGAGGTGGATTATCCGAGCGCCAGCTTTGGAGCCGACAAACTGGCGGCGGGCGAGGTCTTCCGGTACAGCATCCAGGTGCGCGGCAGCGGGCCGTTGAAGGTGGTGTACACAGGGAGCGATGGGCGGCAGGCGCAGATGGACGGGCCCACGCTGGCCGAGCGTCAGGAGGGGCGGATTCAAATTGTACTGCTGCCCGGCGGCAAAGCGGAGTTTCATCCCCAACTGACTCCGCAGCCCTGAAAAAGCCGTTCCAATTTGCATTGAAACCATAGAAATCGCAAGTAAAACGGTTTCGCTGACTGTTCCCTCTCCAAATCTCACCGATAAGCAGGGTGAGAGGACACAGATGAGCGGGAGCGCTGTACCCATCACTGGCCGTCGCCAGTTTCCGTGGCTGCGGAAACATGGGCTTACCGTGCGCCTGGGAGCCTGCTTCCTCTTGATCACGTTTGTGACCGTGGTTGTGGAATCAGCCGAGAATTGGAAGCCCGAGAATAACCCCGTGTGGGTTGTCAACGGGATTCTTCTCGCATACCTGCTCCTGGCTCCGCGTTGGCGCTGGCCTGCCTACCTGCTCACCGGTTTCCTTGCTCTTTCCATTCGCAGCGTGCTCATTCACGAGCGGTGGAATGAGTTACTGTTCTATAACGTGCTGAATATCGTCGAGGTGACGACCGGCGCCCTCCTGCTGCGGCAGCGTTCTACGATGCTTCCGCGCTTCACGGAACGCGGCTACCTCATCCGGTTCTTCGGCTTTGCGGTTCTGGCCGGACCGGCGTTGGCGGGAGGCATTCATGCGCTGGCGTTTCACTTCTGGGAGCATCCGGCTCTGCAACATCCATTCCTGAGTTGGATGGCCGCCGACGGCCTGGGCATTGCCATTGCCACACCAGCCTTTGCAGCCGTCTTGAAGACACGTCTTAGAAACACAGTAGACTGGCGGCGAAATTGGTTTTATCCGGCTTTTTTGCTCGGGGTGACTTTCGCCGCATTCGCGCAGAATCGGGCGCCGTTGGTTTACTTCATCTATCCGCTGCTGGTTTTGGTCCTGGTGCGGCTTGGCCTGGGATATGCGTCGCTGTTTGCCATTCTGGTAGCCGCCATCGCGCAGTGGCTGACAATCTGCGGTTACGGCCCGTTTGCAGCAGAGGGCTTCATCAGTCCAATACTGTCCAGTCTGCATCTACAGGCCGCGGTTGCCTCTGCAATCATGTTGATTTACGGCATCTCCGTGGTACTGGAGCGACAGAAGGCCACCGAGCGCCGGCTCCAGGAAACCGTTTCCCTGCACAAGCTGGTCACCGAAAACTCCCGCGACTTGATTATCCTCGCCGACTTCAACGGAAACCGGTCTTACGTTTCCTCGGCCTCCGAAAGCATGGGCGGGTGGAAGCCAGAAGAAGCTTCGGCGCTCGCCGGACTTCAACTGGTGCATCCGGAAGATCAGCCCAAAGCCGAAGCAGCGATGCGCGCGTTGCGTTCGGGCAGCGAGGGCGCCATGGTTGAGTGCCGCGTCCGGAAGCGGAACGGAGAGTATCTCTGGGTGGAAGCCGCCCTCCGGGTGGTGCATGATCCGGGCGCTGGTGTGCCTTCAGGAATCCTGAACATTGTTCGCGACATCTCCGAGCGCAAACGCTCCGAGCAGCAACTACAGGATGCCTACCGCGCCGTGGAGGCACTGGCCTTGACGGATGGGCTTACCGGCCTGGCCAACCGGCGGCGCTTCGACCAGTACCTGGCCACCGAGTGGCGGCGCGGCATGCGCGCCCGCCAACCGCTCTCCCTGCTCATGCTCGATGTGGATTTGTTCAAGGCGTACAACGACAGCTATGGGCACCAGCGAGGCGACAGTTGCCTCAAGCAGATTGCGGAGTCGTGCATGGATGTGGTCTCACGGCCCGGAGACCTGGTGGCGCGCTTCGGCGGCGAGGAGTTTGTAGTGACCATGCCCAACACGGAAAGCGAGGGAGCCATGCAGGTGGCCGAAGAGATCTGCGAGGCTCTGCGCAGCCGCCGGTTGCCGCACAACGGCAGCCCTTTAGGGATCGTCACCACCTCGATTGGCTGCGCGACATTGGTTCCTGCGTTCGGAAAGCACGCCCCTGACCTGATCGCGATTGCGGACTACGCGCTCTATGCCGCCAAGCACAACGGCCGTAACCAGGTGTGCCTTGGCGATGTGCCGGAGAGACGTGAGGAAGGCACGCAACTGCAGACTGTAGCAGTTACGACGGCTTGAGCCGGTTTCGCGCCTTAGCCGATTTGCAAAGAGCGCGGAAGGAATGGCGCCCTGTTCGTGCGCTGTTCGCGCCCCCTCCCATATCTGACGCAAAAAGCGCGCCAGATACGGGGAGGCCACATTACAGCAATTGAATAATTATCTAGTGCACCATGCCCTGAAAGAGCGGGGATTGCAAGAGGCTGCTGAACTGCGCATCCGAGGTGGCGAAGTGGATCGAAAGCCGCCCTGAGTCGGAGGAGAGGCTGGTGGCGCTCAACGCCTGCTTCTCAGCGTCCGAGCCGCTCATCTTGCGCAACATCAACGCGGCCGTCAGGAGCGATGAGATGGTGGCTGCGGCAAAGCTGTCGCCGGTGGAGATCGTAAGGTCAAACTTGACGCCGTGCTGGAAGTTCATTCCGTACCAAGAGGCCTGCAAGCGCTTTTGCACAGTTTCAAAGTCGGTAAGCGAGCCGGCCTCGCCCAGCACCTGTTTCATCATGGTCTGCGTACCCTTCTGGTCCAGGATGCTCCACAGAGGCTCGGAGTCTACGGCATTCATGGCTTCCATCATGGGCCCGTTGGTCTCCAGGCTGGGCGCCATGCCGTCACGGGCATCGAGAGCTTTAGTGACCGCTTCGGCGTCGCCGAAGACCATGGTGGAGGGATCAACAAAGCAAACCACCATGCCGGTTTTTGCCAGTGGATAGACCCTGTTGGTGCGCACTAGGGTGACCTTCAGTTTCTGTTGGCGAAAGTTGGCCAGAATCTCCTGGACGGAGAACTGGCCCTGGGCGATTCCGACGGTATCCAGTTGATCGCCTTCACTCTTGGGGCGAAAGAGGGCAAAGGCCAACTGCTCCACATCGTGGTTCTCGTTCAGCCCGGACTTGTGCAGCGCATCCTCAAAGCGCTTGAGCCCAGGCGGCATGACGCGGTCACGCAAATCCATGGCCGAGGTCGAGTTCTCCATGGCGTGGTAGTCGATGGCCACCAACTGTTGCACATCATGCGGAATGGCGGTGCGGGCATCGGTGGACAACTGCGCCGCCGACGCCGAAGCGGCTGCGGCAAGCAAGATAGCCGGAATTGAAACTCTCAGAAAAGCTTTCAACAAATTCATCCTCCACAGTAGCGGAAGCTGTTGAATCCATGGACGGAAGGCAGCTAAAAACCTGCGCTTCCATTGCATTCAATGGCGAACAACCCCGTTCCTGTTCCACTTTCATTTTACGCGTTGGGTGCATCTGATGCACCCTTCGAGCCGGATGGGACGTTCATTCCTCTTCCGGCCAGGCCATTGGAGCCGCAAGTCGGCGCTCCAGAATCTTGGTCTGCGCATCGAACCCAGTCAATTGACGCATCCACTCGCTATCCCGCTCACAGGCAGTTTCGGGGAGCAATCCGATGACTTCGCCCTCGACGGGCACGGCTTTGTGGCGCACGGCCAAGGCCGAGACGGCGCGGTAGACCTGCGAGAGGGGCGTGACCTCGAGATCTGTAATGTCCATGGCAAGCTGCGCGCGACCGTGAGCCAGGACTCCCATGGCTTTGACGCCTTTGAGGCCGCCGGAAGCGGCGCGAACTCCTTTGGCAATGGCGCGCACCATGGCGACGTCCGCTGAATCGAAGTAGATGTTGTAGGCTACCAGGAGCTTTCGGGCGCCGACTGCGCAAGCGCCTGCGGTGGGATGGAGGTTGGGGCCGCCGATGTCGGGCCGGCGGGAAGAATCCTTGGCGACGGCTTCGCGCAACCCCTCGAACTGGCCGCGGCGCACCTCTTCGACATTGGCGCGGTCGGGCCGAGCGGCCGCCGCCCCGTAAAAGAAGACCGGCACGCCGAAGCGTCGCCAGATTTCCTGTCCTGCTTGGCGGGCGAGCAGCGCGCACTGCTCCAGTTTGATGCCGGAGATGGGCACGAAGGGGATTACGTCGGCCGCGCCGATGCGGGGGTGAACCCCCTGCTGGCAGGTCAGGTTGATCAGCTCAACGGCCTTGCCCACACCGCGCACTGCGGCTTCAACCATCGCCGCGGGATCGCCGGCAAGTGTCACCAGGGAGCGGTTGTGGTCAGCGTCCATCGACCAATCGAGCAGATGCACTCCCTCGACCCGCATCGCGGCCACAATGGCCTCGACCCGCCGGGTATCCGTGCCCTCGGAGAAGTTGGGAACGCACTCGACAACCGGTCCGCTCATCGTCTCTTTCACCCTGGCTTTGAAAGGGCACAGCCTTGGATGCGGTCAGCGTTAAATCCCTGACCTACCAGCCGCGCCAGTCAAAGTGTCTACTTTCTCGCCATCACTTCCAGAAGGTATAGCCCACCTGCACCTGGATGCTGGCATTGACGCCCGGATTGCGGTCGCCCAGCGATGCAGAGGAGATATGCACCGCGTTTACAGCCAGGTCAATCGAGCGCCTGTCGCGGGTGAAGTAGTGAATGCCCACGCCCCCTTGCGGCGAAAAATTCCAAACACTCGTCGAACCATCGACGGAGAAATTCGGAGCACTCGAATAGCTTGGCGGAAACTGGCGGGTGGTGTAGATGAGCCCGCCCGCGCCCTGAAACCATGGCTGAACGCGCCGTGATTTGGTGAGGAAATTCCAGCGGAAGATCACCGGGGTCAGGCTGACGCCACGATAAGTGCCACCGGCAACCGGCAGAGTGCAGGGCGTGGGCGTACCGCTCACAATACAGGTGTATTGCGCATAGTGCGGAGCCGGAGTATAGGCCTGCCAAAGCGGCATGATGTTGCCGCCGAACTCGAACTGACCGCTGAAAACGCCGGCATGAAGAACCGGGGTAAGAGGCTTCGCCAATTGGAATCCGGCCCAGAGGAACTTGAAATCCGAGCGATCGCCAACGCCCGTTCCCCAATTGACAAACGGGCCGTACTCCCAGCTCCTGGCGTCGCGGACGTGGGCAACGGGATTCTCTGCTACTGGCGCAGCAACTGTTGCAGTGCTGCTTGAAGTTTGGGCGGCGGCGATGTCTGTTCCTGCCGCGGCGGCCCCACTCATCAAGACGAAGACGAAAAGCTTTACGATTCGGGTCAACGTTCTTCCCTTCCCTTAACGAAAATTCTTGAATCTCCACAAAAAGGCCGCCACAACCGGGCGGCCTTTCTAACGCCTCTTGGCGTCATCTTAACCGGCCGCCGCTTCCATTTGTTCAGCGTCCATGTCGAAGTTCGAATGGACGTTCTGCGTGTCGTCGCAGTCTTCCAGAACCTCGAGCAGACGAATCATCTGACTAGCCTCTTTGCCTTCCAGCTTAGTGTAGGTGGAGGCGACCATGGTCACCTCGCTCATCACCGTGGGGATGCCGGCAGCCTTCACGGCCGCGGCAACGGCCTCGTGATCGGCGGGATCGGAGACAATCTCCCATGTGTCGCCCTCGTCGTTCAGGTCTTCGCCGCCATGTTCGAGCACGATGTCCATCAGTTGCTCTTCCGTGGCCGCGTCCTTCTCGACGGCGATGAGCCCCTTCTTGTGGAACATGAAGCGGACCGAGCCGGATTCGCCCAGATTCCCGCCATTTTTTGCAAAGGCATGGCGGATCTCGCTCACCGCGCGGTTGCGGTTATCGGTCAGCACATCGACGATGATGGCGACGCCGCCGGGACCGTAGCCCTCGAAGGTGATCTCTTCGTAGGTAAGGCCCTCCAACTCGCCGGTACCGCGCTGTATCGCGCGCTTGATGTTGTCCTGCGGCATATTCTCGGCTTTGGCCGCCAGAACGGCGGTTCGCAGCCGGGCGTTCGTATCGGGGTTGCCGCCGCCTTTGGCCGCCACCGCGATTTCCCTGAGGAGGCGAGTGAATATCTTGCCGCGCTTGGCATCCAGCGCGCCCTTCTTGTGCTTGATTGTGGCCCATTTGGAGTGGCCGGACATGTGAACCTCAGTAGTCGAGAAAATGGTGGCGCGGCACGCGCCTGACCTTGTGAGTATACCATCGGCGAGGCCGCAAATGGCTAACCCGTGGCAGCGCGGTTTTGGGGGCAGAACAGTCGTCCAAGGGTGGCTTTACCGGCTCGCCGGCCTTTTACTTCCAGCGCGCACGGCATGAATTATGGCTAGACTGGATGTGGTGCTGGCGCTTGAAGCCGAAGATCGGATTGCTCTCCGGTACGCAGCCCAGGCGGGGAGTGGGAAGATGGTGTGGCGTGATTGACATCCATCAGCATCTGATCTGGGGAGTGGACGACGGATCGCCTGACCTGGACACTTCTCTCTCCATGGCGCGCGAGGCCGCAGCCGAAGGCGTGACTCATATCGTTTGCACTCCGCACGCCAGCGAGCGCTACCCTTACCATGCCCAGCTGATCGAAGAGCGTTACGCCGAGTTGCGCGGGCTGCTCGAGGGCCAGATGGAATTGAGCCTGGCTTGCGACTTCCACATGACCGCGGAAAATATCTATGAGGCGGTCGCCAATCCCCTGCGGTACTCGCTTGATGGCAAAGGATACCTGCTGATCGAATTCGCCAACGCCTCAATTCCCCGGCAAATCAGCGACGCCATGTTCTTGCTGCAGTCGGCTGGATATACGTTGATCATTACGCATCCGGAGCGGTATGCCGCGCTGCTGGGCCAGCCGGAGATGTTAGCGGAGTGGATGCGCCATGGCAGCTTGGTCCAGGTAACGGCCGGTTCGCTCTATGGGCGATTCGGCAAGATGGCGGAGGCCTTTTCCAACGAGCTGCTGGAGCGCAACTGGATTCACTTTCTGGCCACCGATGCGCACAACATGACCGGACGGCTGCCGCATCTAAAGAAGGGCTACAACTATGTGGCGCAACGAGCCGGCGAGGAAACAGCGCGGCGGCTGTGTGTGACCAACCCGCGGGCCGCCGTTGATGGCGCCCCATGGCCTGAGCAGCCAGAGTCTGTGGGACTTTGGGAGCGTGTGCCGCTAAAGTTCCGCGCAAAGAAATTTGCTGGCCCGTCCGGCAGGAATTCCGACGCAGACTCAGGCGACGAAGCTCCCGAGGCCCGCAAAGCCGGCTTTTTCAAGCGTCTGTTCGTGCGATAGACCAGCGTGATTTGAAACGCGAATCCAGCCTCTACAGCCCCAGTCCGCCATCCACGGTCAGAACCTGGCCGGTGACAAAGTGCGGCCCGGCGGCGAAGAAGAGAACCGCCTGGGCTACGTCTTCCACGTTCCCGTTGCGCCGCATGGGCGTTTTGGCGGCAAAGTGCGCCGCTTGACCGCTGCCGCGCCCGTTCTCCTCTCCGTCCAGCTCAATCCAACCCGGCGCAACGCAGTTGACGCTGACCTCTGGGGCAAAGGCTTTGGCCATGGCCTGTGTAAGCATGTGCAGCGCGGCTTTGGATGCGCAATAGTGGGCATGGCCGGCCCAGGCATGAATTCCCCCGAGGGAACCGATGTTGACGATCCGGCCTTCGGCGGCACGCAGATGGGGCAACGCCTCGCGCGCCACAAGGAAAGGCCCGCGCGCATTGGTCTCGAAGACCACATTCCACTGGTCTAATGTGAGGCTGTCGAGTGGGGCCGACTCAAAAACGGCGGCGTTGTTGACGACCAGATCGAGCCGGCCGAAGCGGCCAACTACGGCCGTGACTGCCGAGCCCACCGAAGCCTCGGAACGCACATCGCACTCGACTGCCAAGCTGCTGCGACCAAGATTTTCTATGTCTCGAACGGTTTGATCGGCTTCGGCGTGAGAGCTGCGGAAAGTGATGGCCACGTCCGCGCCGGCTTGCGCTAACGCCAGCGCGATGCCGCGGCCGATGCGCCGCGCGCCGCCCGTAACCAGTGCCGATTTGCCGCTTAGAGGTTGGTTGGTCATTGAAACCCATACCCCTTCAAAGCCGTGTGGATTCAGAGGCCAATGCAGCCCGATGCAACAATTACTTCGGCTGGGGTTGAGTGGGCTGCGCGTCCGGCTGGGCTGCGGGCTTGTCCTTTGACGCTGGCGCGGGGGCTGGCCCTGGACTCTTGCCGCCCTCTGAGGTCTCGGGATGCTTCTTATAGATCGAGTACTGCTCGCCGGGGCGCTTCATCCGGATATCGATCGCCATCTGAGCCTGGTCGACTTTGTAGTCGTCACCAAAGGTCTGGAACCCTTTGGCGATGATTTGCAGTCGTACTGTGTCGCCGAGTGGCAACACATCGATGATGGTTTTACCATCCTCGTTGGTTTTCAACTCCATGTTGCCTTTGTCCTTCTCGCCCTCCATGGGGTGGAAGATGACTGCGGCATTTTCAATGGGTTTGCCAGTGGAGTCCCGCACCACGGTGACCTCAATGCGCGCGGTGGGTGGGGGCGTCTTGTACTTGCGGCCGCGCTTGGAGGTGTTTTGCTGAGCGCTCACAGCGAGCGACGAGAAGATCAGGCCGAACGAGGCCACGACAATACAGAGACGAAAAGGAAAACGGCGAACCATGGTCCCCATTGTAAATGGTCTCAGGTAAGGGGCCGATGCGCTGCCGGTCGAAGGCGCAGGTTTGACGAGCGAGAAGGAGCCTTTTGCATCAAAGACGTATCGATATTGCACCGTTGAGATGCATCCACGAAATAGTGCATTTTGAGCGTCGCATTGATCGCGTGGAGCTACAAAGGAGCCTTCGACCCGGCCTGCGGAGAGCAATCACGCTATCTGAGCGCAACCCACTCATATTTCCAAGACAACACTTGACAAGGTTGCTTCACTTGCCTATCGTTAGCACTTGGAAGGTGAGAGTGCTAGCATATGGCTGGCTGAACTGCTCAACAGGTTTGCGGTTCTGCTCTTCTAGGCTGCAACCTCAACATTCCACAGTGTTTTCTTAATAACCACTCAAGTACCGCGGCGGGGCTCACCCCTGCTCCGCGTGTGAAGGAGAAGCGAAGCAATGGCATCAACATCCGTAGCGACAACGTTCACCCCGCTTCATGACCGCATCCTCGTCCGCCGTCTGGAAGAGGGCGAAACCATTCGCGGGGGCATCATCATCCCCGACAGCGCCAAGGAAAAGCCCCAGGAAGGCGAAGTCATCGCCGTCGGTAAGGGCAAGTCCAACGACGAAGGCAAGGTCTTCCCTCTCGACGTGAAGGCGGGCGACAAGATTCTCTTCGGCAAATACTCCGGCACCGAGATCAAGATTGACGGCGAGGAGTTTCTGATCATGCGCGAGGAAGAAGTCCTCGGCATCGTCAAGAAGTAAGCGCCGCGCGCTGGAGCGGAGTTAGCGTGGCTGGCGGAATTAGTGAGCTGACCACTGACAACTGAGCACTGACAACTGATTAGGAGAGTTACAAAAATGGCAAAGCAGATTCTGCACGGTGAGGAATCCCGTCAGGCGATCCTGCGCGGCGTCAACACGCTGGCGGACGCCGTGAAGGCGACGCTCGGGCCCAAGGGCCGGAACGTGGTAATCGAGAAGAAGTTTGGATCCCCGACCATCACCAAGGACGGCGTGACCGTGGCCAAGGAAATCGAGCTGAAGGACCCGATGGAAAATGTCGGCGCTCAGCTTGTGAAGGAAGTCGCCTCCAAGACCTCGGACGTGGCCGGCGACGGCACCACGACAGCGACGGTTCTGGCGCAGGCGATCTTCCGCGAGGGCGTGAAGACGGTGGCTGCCGGGGCCAACCCGATGGCACTAAGGCGCGGCATCGAAAAGGCCGTGGCGACGATCATCGGCACACGCGACAAGGACGGCAAGTGGACCGACGGCGGCGCTTTGGGCAAGCTCTCGAAGCCTGTCAATGAGGGTACCGTGGCCCAGGTGGGCGCAATCTCAGCCAACGGCGACCAGGAGATCGGCGACATCATTGCCGAAGCAGTCAAGGTTGTGGGCAAGGATGGCGTCATCACCATCGAAGAGTCGAAGACCATGCACACCGGTCTGGAGACAGTGGACGGTATGCAGTTTGACCGCGGCTATTTGAGCCCTTACTTTGTCACCGATGCCGAGCGGCTTGAAGTGATTCTGGAAGAGCCCTACATCCTGATCTACGAAAAGAAGATCAGCGCCATGAAGGACCTGCTGCCCCTGCTCGAGCAAGTTGCGCGCGGCGGCAAGCCGCTGCTGATCATCGCCGAGGATGTTGAGGGTGAGGCCCTAGCGACCCTGGTTGTGAACAAGCTGCGCGGCACTCTGAACGTGGCTGCAGTGAAGGCTCCGGGCTTCGGCGACCGCCGCAAGGCGATCCTGGGCGATGTGGCCATTCTTACGGGCGGCAAGGCTATCACCGAAGACCTGGGCATCAAGCTGGAAGGCGTGAAGATCGAGGATCTCGGCAAGGCCAAGCGCATCACCATCGACAAGGACAACACCACCATCGTAGACGGCGGCGGCAAAGCCTCTGAAATCGAAGGCCGTGTGAAGGAGATCCGCGCGCAGATCGAGAAGACCACCTCGGACTACGACAAGGAAAAGCTCCAGGAGCGGCTGGCCAAGCTGGTCGGCGGCGTAGCCATCATCAAGGTGGGCGCGGCTACCGAGACCGAGCTGAAGGAGAAGAAGGCTCGTGTCGAGGACGCTCTGCACGCGACCCGCGCGGCAGTCGAGGAAGGCATCGTCCCCGGCGGCGGTGTGGCGCTGGTTCGCGCCATTCCCGCTGTAGACGCGTTGATCAAGACGCTCGAAGGCGACGAGAAGATCGGCGCGAATATCGTGCGCCGCTCGCTCGAAGAGCCTCTGCGCCAGATCGTCGCAAATGCTGGCGAAGAGGGCGCTGTGGTGGTGGCCAAGGTGCTTGAATCCAAGGACCAGAACTACGGCTACAACGCCCAGACCTCCGTCTTCGAGGACCTGGTGAAGGCCGGCGTGATTGACCCGACCAAGGTTACGCGGACGGCGCTGCAGAATGCCGCTTCGATTGCTGGTCTTCTGCTCACCACCGAAGCCCTGGTTGTCGAGCTTCCGGAGCCCAAGTCTGCTCCGGCCGGCGGCCACGGCGGCGGCGGCATGGACGGCATGTACTAAACCAACTGCGCACCCGCATAGAACAAAGGCCTCCGGCTTCGGCTGGAGGCCTTTTCTTTTGCTCGATAGCCCGGTCAAGAGGCGCTGATCGCGCAAGTAAGCGCAGGTCAACTCATGTGGCTGCGGCAACCGGCATTCGCGGCCCGGCGAAACGCCTTTCTAGCCACTAGGACGCAGGTACGGCTACGTTCGCGGAGACGATGGATGGCGCCGTCGGGGCAGGCTGCGTTCTCAACGACCGCAGCCATCCGGCAGAGAGCCAGGAGCGCGGAATCGAGAACTCAGACCAGCCGCAATCGAGGCAAACCTGGACGTCGGGCGAAGGCGTCATGGGCGGATGGCTCAGTGTGCGGTGGCAATTGCGGTAGAGCCGGATTTCGGCGGGAATGATGGATACGGACGAAGACTGGCACTTCGGACAGAGCATGGGCCCACCTCTGCAACAAGAAAATCAAAAAACGCAAACCACAAAACTGGGAAGTGAGTCAACTCTACTTTGCTCACTATCAGTTTTTCAACGGCAATTGTGTAAAGATGGAACAGCCCGCCTCAAATTTATCAATTCCCAAGAAAATAATGTTTACTATATCAAATATGTTTTAAGCGGGTTGTAGGCGATTTTTCTCCATCCTAATGCGGTACCTAGGCAGGCCGGGACTAAACAGGCTTTGGAGCTCACAGTTTCACAGCTTCACGGCTTATAGGGGGAGGGGGTAGCCTTTCCGTTCCCTCACGACCTCTTTCGCCACTCGAACTCTGTTCGACCTCTTTGCCCGCACGAACCACCAATTGACATTGTGCGCCGGTGGACGATAACTCTCTGCAAACCGGGCGCGAATCCCGCCGCGGATGGGAAAACGACCCTGACGGCTCAGGATCACAGCATTTGTGAGGCTGCGATGGGCAAAGAAAACGCGGCGGCCGAAGCCGCCGCGTTTCATGGGTTAAGCCGCCTTAGAAATTAAAGCGGGCTGCAATTTCAACTTGCCGCGGTGTGTAAAGCCAGCTGCTGTTGTTTGAGCTGTTGACCACTCCGAAGCCGGAGTTGGTAGTTCCAGGCTGCCCCTGGAACGTCGCAGTGGTTCCCTTAAATATGTATGCAGTGGTGGTCGTATAACCATCGACGTTCTGGTGGTTGGCAACGTTGAAAGCGTTGAGCATGAGTTGCACGCTGCGGCCCTTCTCGAAGGAGATCCTCTTCTGAAGGCGCGCGTCGTCGACCATCTTGCGCGGATACCTCATCGTATTCCGCCCGATCATAGGAATGACAGAGGAGCCTCCAGCGCCATTCCAGTCAGTGAATTTCGAGTTAGAAATATCCCCGCTAACGCCTGCTGTCCAAGGCAACCCGTTCTGCGCCTGGAAGCTGTCGTTCAGGCTCCAGTCGTTGACCAGGATCCGTGAGACCCAATTGTTTGAGTGGATGTTTGGGAGGTTATAGAGCGCATAGGCCACGAACCTGTTAGGAACGTTGTAGGCGGAGTCGCCGTAGTTGACGCGGGGATTCGCGTAAGGATCGTACCAACTGTTCACCGCGCCCTGTGTGGTGGCGTTCTGCGAGAAATCCAGTGCGTGTGACCATGTGTAGCTGGCGTCGAACTGAATGCTCTTGAGTGAGCGATTGAGAACCTCGACCACACCGGCATTGTAGTTCGAATTAATATTGCTGACTACCTCGGTAATAGACTGGTAGTCCGTGGCCACAGAGCCTAAAAGGTTCGTGTTGCCAAATTTTGTATAGATTGAAGTCGGGTAGGTCGTTCCCGTCGCCCCAAGAGGTCCCTTTCCGGAAGCATCAGAGATGGTAATCGTCTCCGCCGCCTTGGTGGTGGGATCGAGGTTGACGTCGAGGTAGTTGGGCAATTCGCGGCCCAAGGCTCCCAGGTAGCTCAACTGAACGAAGGTGCCCTTGCCAATTCCCTGCTGCACCATCAGGTCGTACTCCTGCACGTCGGGGTTGCGCAGTGAGGGAGACAGGAAGTAAGAGGTTGGCACAATGGGGGTGGTGCTTCCCGACACGATATTCGGGAACTGCGGAGCGCCAGCGGTGGTTGATGTCCAAGACGGGGAGATTTGCCCGAGAGGACTGCCGGTGCCGAGCCGCGCCTGGAGCAGGTTTCCGTTGGTGATGCGGCCGTAATAAATACCATAGCCGCCGCGCACAACCGTATTGCCCTTGCCGGTGACATCATAGGAAAATCCGATGCGCGGCCCGAAGTTCGTTTTGTCGGTGGGGCTGTTATTCAGGCCGGGGTAGGGGACAAAGGTGATGCCGTCCGCGGTAGCGGCGGTAGTGAGCGCGGAAACGGGACCGGGCAGAGCCTCATAGTCCCAGCGTAGGCCGAGTTCCATGGTCAGGCGTGGAGTCACCTTCCAGTTATCTTGGACAAAGAGTCCAGTGTCCATCGTGGAAATGGAAAAGGTCGGAGTACCAAATCCCTGACCGAAACTGTAGTAACAGGGATCGGGTCCAAGCGTCCCGGTGCCATTCTCGTATCCGCCCGCGCTACAGCCGAGCTTTTTGGCGGTCACCTGAGCAGGGGTCAGGCCGTTCTTGAAGTTGAGTTCATCGTTCATGTAGTTGCCGAGGTAGTTATAGGAGTAAGCGCCGTTGCTCTCGTAGAGATCGTTCTGGAAATCGTAGTTGTGAACCATGTCCACGCCCATCTTCAGGCTGTGATTGCCGTGGTTCCAATAGAGGACGTCGCCGACTTGCCACTTATTCTCGAGAGGATAAGCAACTCGGAAAGAGTAATAGGGCGCGCCGGCTCCAAAGCCGTCATAATATGACGTCGAGTTCTGCACAATGTTTCCGTTGGTCGCCAGGTCAGCCAGGGTATAGGGAGTGGGCTGCTGTAAAGTGTCGGCATTCAGCTCGCGGCCATACTGGTAGAGCAGCTCATTGCCGATGTTCGAGGTAATGAGGCTGGTGAGCTTGATCACGCCGTAGTCCAGCTTGACGTAATCGTTGCCCTGATAATCCTTCGCATCTTCGTCCACCGGGTTGGTTTGTGTGCCGCCGGGCGAGTCCCAACGCATGCGATTGTAGAGAACGCTCAGATGCTGCTTGGAGTTGACCTGCCAGTCCAGCTTGGGCAGGTTGATCTCCTGGAATCCCTTGCGCCCGACTTGCCCAATGTCCGAGTCCATACCCAGATCGCTGATTGGGGCTATTCCCGTGCCCGCTGTGACATTGGCGCTGCCTTGCATCATGGCGGTCCAGTCGTAAGCCGCCTGGTTGTAGGACACCGCCTGGCGAGCGGCCAGTGTGCAGGTGTCGGCATCGTTCAAGCTGCCTGCGGTTGTACCCGGTGTTAACGTAAGAATGCCAGTCGTCGCGTTGCAGGATTCTCCTGCGGGCATCAAGGCAGTCGTTGCAGTCGGCAGAGTGTAGAAGACCGGCAGATTGTACGGAACGCCATCTACCGGGAAGATGTGGGTCTGTTGATCATAGGTATAGATCCAGAAGAGCTTGTCTTTGACCAGCGCGCCGCCGACGGTGAAGCCGTAGATCTTGCGTATGTCCTCCGGCTTGAATTTGACACTGGTACTGACACCGTTAGCGAGCACCGGCTCGGTGTAGTAATCGTTCATGGCGTTCCAGTTGCTTTCGCGATCCCAGAAGTAGGCCTCGCCATGAAGCTGGTTGGTGCCGCTCTTGGTGACGGAAGTGATGACGCCGCCAGCGGCACGGCCATACTGAGCCGAATAGACGCCGGTGTTGACGGCAAATTCGCGAACCGCGCCTCCCGAAGTAGAATAGGCAACGCGGCTGCGCCCGCGCTCTTCAGAAAACATGGCTTGGTTGTCGTCGGCGCCGTCAATCTCGACGTTGTTGAGCAGCGGGCTGATGCCACGGACAGCGACGAGACCGTAGCCGCTGGCGTCCGATACAACGCCCGGTGTGGTCATGGCCAGACTGGACCAGCGGCGGTTGTTGATGGGGATCTCTTGCAGCGCTCTGGCATTCAACGACTCGCTGAAGTCCGGCGACTCGAGATTCACCACGGGCGCCTGCTCGATAACCTCGACGGAGGACGAGGACGCGCCGACCGTGAGGCGCGGCAGAAGACTGGAAACCTGGCCGACCTGAACAATCACGTTATCGGCGTGATAGGTGGAAAAGCCGGGCGCGGAAAACGTGACCCTGTATGTGCCGGGCTCGAGCAAGGGAGCCTTGAAAAAGCCGCTGGCGTCGCTGGTCAGCTTGATTTCGGCGTTGGTTCCCATGTTGTGGATGGTGACGGCCGCGCCACTGACTACGGCCCCGGAGGGATCAGTAACTGTCCCAGCGATGGAACCTTCGGTGGAGGTCTGCGCGTGCAGGGCAACCGTGCCCAGGCACACGAAGAGGGTGAGGATCATCAGGCAGAAAATGCTCTGACGTATTCGTTTGATCGTCATAATGGCTCTCCAAAATGCAACTGGTGTTGAGAATGCGCTGGGTTAGTAGTCGGCAGCGCCCCTTTGTGAGTGTTTTGCGCAACGCGTAGCGCGCTGGGCGAACTGAACTCCTAGCACCTCTGGTTCTCACATCTCTCGCGGGTGCTTGGCTGCTTGTGGGGTCGCCGCTGATTCAGGTTTCCCCATGGAGAAAAATATACTAAACCGAAATGAATGTCTTGTAAACGGGCTGAATTTGCCGCCACAACGAACAGCGCGGCGGTAATCGACCCCACGAGCGTCTGGCTGTGTGAGCAGTCGCCCAACAATCACTTCTCCTTCGACCTGCAGCCAAGCCGCAAGCCGCCCCCTGTCTCAGCTTCGTCGGACTTCCCGCTCCTCAGACACGAACAGATATGGATTGATTCGTGCAACGACACCTTTTTTGCCGAGGGAACAGTAGTGTACCCCCGGCCCTTTACGCACGCAACTCAAAAAGAAATAAATCAATGTGGATAACGCGTCCGCAATTCTGGTCCGCCGCGCTCATCGCGAATACCGGATCGAGGAATGTGAGGAGAATCTCTCATTGGCCGGCCGTCTTGGTCCACTGAATGCGCAGGCCGGCCCGGAAGTTGAAGGGCAGGCTGGGATAGCCGATGGGGGAGATGTGCCGGTTGTTGGTGAGGTTTTCCGCCTGGCCGAAGATGGCGAGCCATGAGAGCAGTTTGTAGCTTGCGCCCAGGTCCAGCTTGGCGTAGCCCCAGTCGAGGTTGCGGTTGGGCAGGAGGAGGCTGTCGCCGCCGATATCCCCGTAGGCGTCAACAATAGTCGCATCGGCGTTCTCCAGGTAGGTTGAATCGTCGCTGCGGCTGGCAAAGGCTGATGTGAAGCTGGCCGTGAGCTTCTTTTGCGCGAAGTTGGCGGTGAAGAAGCCTGAATGCGGCGCGCGGCGGAAGGGTCGCGCGCCCACCAGTGGCGTGTATGCCCCGATGCGGATACAGTTTGCCGTGCCAAGGGAACAACCGTAGGGGTAGGTGGGCGCATAGCCGCCCATCAGCGCCTCATTGTCGCTATCAAAGGAGCGCTGCACCACGGCATCAAGATAGGTATAGCCGCCGCGGAAGAAGAGGTATTTGCCGATGCCGCTCTCGACGGTCGTCTCGATGCCCTGTGCACGGAAGGCTCCGGTGTTGACATAGAGGCCGGAGTCGTACTGAAAGTAGGAGCCGAGGTCGGTAATTAGCTCCTGTTTTTCGGCGGGCGTCAGATTGGGAATCAGATTGGGCAGCAGAGTCGCGCCGACCGATTCAATCTCTTTGCCGAACTGATTGTGAAAATAGCTGGTGCGGAATATGATTCGCTCTCCCCAGAAGGATTGCTCCACGCCGCCCTCGTAGGTTCTTGTCGCGGGAGCAGCCAACGGGCCGATATGCAATTGCTGGGCATTGGATTGAAAACCGTTGGTTACCAGGAATTGGTAGAGCGAACCAAATTGTTCGAGAAGTTTTGGCTCTCGCACGCCATCGCCATAGTTGAACAGGATGCGGGTTCCGCTGAAAATGCCTTTGCGCGGACGGAACGCATAGTACGAAACTCCCGCACGTGGCGAAGTCTGGGTTCCGAAGAGCGAGTAGCGCTCCAGGCTTCCGCCCAGCGTATAAAAGAACCTGCCTTTGAAGTCGCCATGCACGCTTGCCAGATAGTCGTAGTTGGTGCGTTCGGTGACTTCGTCCGTGTAATAGGCGGGATAGACATACGACCCGCGCTCATCTTCATAATGGAAGCCGATCAACGCCGTTAGATGGGGCGTAAATTTATAATCGCCCTGGTAGACGAGCTGGTCGCGATTGGAGTCAAGCTGATCCCCGCTCGGATAAGTGCCAGCACAATCCAGCGCGGCTTGCCCGGTAGCAGAGTAGCCATTCGCGCCAGTGATGGTAACCGTATTGCCAAAGTAAGCCGGAGAGTAGCAGTAATAACTGAAGGCCGAGTTGTAAGTTCCCGAAGGCTGCCAAATCGTGTATTGCTCGCGCTTACGGATCAGGCCATACCGAACCGAGTTATGGAAGTCTGGAGTGGTCTGGTTGTCGATGGAGGCGCTGAGTAAGAGATCCTGATCTTTCTGCGTAGCGTTGTCGGCGACGTGATAAAAGTCCCATGCATTAGGAACGCCGGTGGCATCCACGCCATAGTGCACAGTGCCGCGAATCTGCGTGGACCCGTTGGGTTGCCAGCCGAGGTTGGCAGCCGATGTAGCTACGTGGTACTCGTCATTGGGCAGATCGTTGGCAGTCTGGAGCCAACTGAAGGCGCCCAGGTAATCCAGCCTGTTGTACGCCCCGGCCACTTCCAGTTCCTCGTGAGAGGTGGAGAGGTTGCCAGCGTCGCCTTGGAAGAGAATCGACGGAAAGCTCGTGGTGCCGCGCGGGGTGGTCAGGCTAATCACTCCGTTACCTGCGCCGGCGCCATAAAGGCTGGAGTCGGGTCCGCGAAGGACCTCGGCGCTCTCGACTGCGGTGGTGGAGAGTGGCCCGAAATCGAATTGATTGCCCAAATCGCCGGCATCGACGCCGTCGAAGAGAATCTTGTTGGCGTCTGGATTGCCGCCGCGAATGAATAGCGAGGCCTGTGCGCCCATCTGGCCGATCTGCACCACCATCGTGCCGGGCATCAGCCGCAACGCACTCACGAGGTCGTCGCGTAGCGCCAGATCAAGCGGTCCGAGGACGCTGGTGGCCTCGCTGGTCTGTGGCTGAGGCGTGGGAGTTCCGGTGGCCGTGACCACAATGGATTGGCGCACCCACTCGGGTTCGAGAACAATGTTGCGCTCGACTGAATCCAGCCGGCCGGCGTAGAAGCTGGGCGTCTCCAACTGGCGGAAGCTTTTGGCGGAGACCATGAGGAAGAAGCGGCCCTGGACCCCTGTAAGAATCTGAAAGCTGCCGTCAGCGGTGGAGATGGCGGCGCCGACGGCCTTGCCGCCGCTGATCAGAACCACGTTGGCGCCGGTGACCTTGGCGCCGGAGGCATCTGTGACTACACCGCGGATGGACGCGGCATGACAGAGGACGGAAACAGTAGCGAACATAAATAGCGCGATGACGCGGGGCAGCATGCGCGTCAGTTGAGCATGGAAATTGCGAGAGAATGATTGCGCGGAAACAGGCATGAGGCTCCTTCGTTCCCCTCGGAACGCAAGCGGGTTGAGGGCGCGAGGACCGGTCTCCTGACTTGCGCCTTTCCCAGCCACCTTCCCACAGGCGCGCGCAAAGGCTCGTCCTGCAGTGGTTAACTAAGGGCTTCCGCCAATGGCGAAAATACCCTGGCTGGTTCCCTGCCCTGACCAATAGAACGGCCTGTTGGGCAGGGGCGCTCACAGTTGCGGGGCAGTGGCGGAGTTTCACCGCCTTCCCGAGCATCCTGGCGATTGCCGTGATGAATTGGCTGACCTTTGCGGGGACAGCCGCTATGGCATGGAACGAATTTCCACACCATGAACATTTATAGACGGAGCGGTACGCGATGTCAAAGCGTGGAAATCTCTGGCGCGTGAGCTGCATTTCTCTGGACCGGGTTCAGCGGGGTCCGCGCACAGCAGATTTGGGGGAGAGGACAATTCTTGAGAATGATGGTGACCCCGGGAAGACTCGAACTTCCGACACGCAGTTTAGGAAACTGCTGCTCTATCCACCTGAGCTACGGGGCCACGTTTAGACTCAATAACTTACAAAACTAGTCTCACCCACAATCCCCACAGAACGTGTAATCGCTTCATTCGGGCTGTACGCAGTGTGGGTTAAAGTGAGGTACGGCATGTCTCCAAGATACCAGCGTGGGAGCCTCCGGCGCGAGAAGCGGAGCGGGAAAAGTGACGTTTGGGTGTGGCGGTACCGGCTCAACGGAACCATGAAGCAAGAGACCTACAAGGCCGCCGATTACAAGACGAAGACGGCCATGTGGCAGTACTTGGAGCCGGCGGTAAGGGTCCTCAATAACCAGTCCGCGGAGCCGGTGCACGTGGCACCGACTCTGGGCGACGTGATCAAGAGGTACATCGAACAGAAACTGCCCCAGCTGGCAAAGTCGACCCAGAATGTCCAGAACGGGCAGCTTCGTATTCACATCGAGCCAAAGTGGGGCGCGATGATTCTCACGGAGATTCAACCAGGCGACGTCCAAGAGTGGATCGAGACCGTGAAATTGTCACAGGTGTCCAAGGGCCATGTGATGGTGTTGATGAGGCGACTTTACAAACTGGCCATGCTTTGGAAAATGTATCCGGTCGCGTTCAATCCACTCGCTCTGGTGGAGGTCAAGGGAGCGACAACGCGCGAAGAGGAACCGATTATCCTGACTCCCGCCCAGGTGACGAAGCTGATCGATGAGCTGGGCCCTCCGTACGACCTGATGGTCTTGACCACCGGCAGCCTTGGCCTCCGGGTATCGGAAACATTGGCCTTGCGCTGGGAAGACTTCAACTTCCAGGAGAGGACGCTGAAGGTGCGGCGCGCGTACACGCACCAGGAGTTGAAAGATACCAAGTCGGCTTCCTCGAAGGCGACTGTGCCTGTGCCGGCCGCCCTGCTCGAGGCGCTGAAAGAAGCGCGCGGCAACCAGGAGACGGGGTGGGTTTTCCCTTCCCCGGTTACCGGCCGACCGTATGCTGCTGGGATGATTCTCCAGGACCACATCAAGCCCGCCGCAAAGAAGCTGGGTTTTAGGAACGTTGGATGGCATGACCTGAGACACAGCTTCAGGCCGTGGATTAGTTCCAAGGCGCCGACTACGGTCCAGAAAGACATGATGAGACACGCTCAATTGTCGACGACTGCGAACATATATGGCCGCACCCCCGTGAAGGAGATGCGGCCAGTTGCCGAGAAGGCAACGAAGGGGCTGAGAGCTAAGCGGCCATCAACCACTCGCTGATGCGAGTTCTGCTGAACCGCCAGCGATTGCCAAGTTGCCTGCCGGGGATTTCCCCGGACGCGGCTTTCAATCTAACAGTGACGGGATGAATGCGTAAGATCTTGCCGAGTTCCACTGCGGTGAGAACCTCTCGTTGGTCTTGAATGCCAA
Organism: Acidobacteriaceae bacterium; assembly: GCA_003142015.1. Taxonomy (GTDB): domain Bacteria; phylum Acidobacteriota; class Terriglobia; order Terriglobales; family Acidobacteriaceae; genus Telmatobacter. Next base: position 38,296 of record PLOI01000122.1, read on the forward strand.
GATGAGGATCGTCAGCCAGATGGTCGTTGGCTCTTGGGGTTATTGTCGTGCCATCCGCTGTTCTGGTGGCGGCGGTTTTACTGGCGCTGTTTTTGCGTAGTCCGTTTTGTGTTGACATTGTTAGCGACGTGAGTTTATTTTGGCGCGCAGCCATCCGTACGCTCGTCGCCCAGATAAGCAACAGGCGCGCCAGGACTGGCCTCTTCAAGGATCGCCTCCACTGCGCCTCCCTTGTCGCGGCCTATGCGCAGTTCCACGTCAGCCTCGAACTCCAGCAGTTACAGCCCGTCGGTCCCCGCCAGGGGCTCGAAAAGTGCCCTTGTCCTCTGCTCAATGAGCGGTGCCTTGCGCACAGAAGCGCCACGTCAATGCAGGACCGCTGCATTCGCCTTGTTCTCAAAGAGCCCGCCGAAACTGTCGCGTTTGAGCAACGCACGCAGCATCTCCAATTTCTCGCGGGCGGCTGCCGGCGCCGGTTGCAGCTCACGTCGACCATTGGGGAAGAGGCGCTCGGCTCCGTGCAAACCCCAGACTTCAAGGGTGGGTCAATGCCCAGCAGCGGTCGAATCTCGTGCGCGGAGCGGCCAGAGATGATTGCCATGCGCGTTCTCCCCTGCTGCTGGATGCGCGTCAACAACTCACGCACCCCGGCCCAGGGCCTCGCCAGAAAGCGATCCACGCGAAACGGCGCCAGCGTGCCATCGTAATCCAGCAGCAAAAGCGGAGTGACTTTGCCGGCAAAGCCAGCGAAGAACGTTCTTATCTTTTCCACCGCCGCGACTGTCCCAGGATGCCCGCTTCCTGCATCCGCTCGGTATCCGGCTACTCTGTTGGCGCAGAAGACAGCGGCTGGGCGTGGATTGGATCGGTTGTGCCCGAGCTTTCCATGCGCAATTCACGCAGGTCGCCCAGGATGCTTGCCGCCCAGCGATAGATGTTGTGGTCCATCACATGATGGCGCATCCGCTGCATCCTCTTGCGGCGCTCGTCAAGGTCCATCTCCAGGGCCTGATGAATGGCCTCGGCCACGCCTTCAATGTCATACGGGTTGACGATCAATGCGTCCAAAAGCTCGGTGGCGGCGCCGGTGAATTTGCTCAACACCAGCACTCCGTCTTCGTCGTCGTGCGCGGCTACATATTCCTTTGCTACCAGGTTCATTCCATCGTGCAGAGAAGTCACCAGGCACACCGACGCGGCGCGGTACCAGAGATCCACCTCCGCGTGGCTGCACTGCCGCTCGATCAGCAGGATGGGCTTCCATTGTGCCGTCTGGTAGCGCTGGTTGATACGCTCCACAGTCTCCTTCACCTTGCGATTCAGCTCGATATAACTGGGAATCCGCGAGCGGCTGGGGGCGGCAATCTGCACCATGGTCAGCCGCTCCAGGTAATAGGGATGCTCCTCGATCAGTTTCTCGACGGCCATCAGCCGCTCGATGATTCCCTTGGTGTAGTCCATGCGATCCACACCCACGATCAGAGTTTCACAGCGCAATCCGAACTCTTTCAGCAATTCGTCGCGCGAAGGGGCTGGTGTCTTTCGCTCTGGCTTGCTGCCATCGAACGCCACGCTGACCGGATAGGGACGCACGGCGCTGGTGTGGCCATCGCGGCGCGCGGTCATGTGTTCGCGATCGGTACGCGCCTCCAGCACTCGATCCACGGTGGAAAGAAAATTATTGCAGTGCAGCGGAATGTGAAATCCGATCAGGTCGGCGCCCAGCAATCCATCCAGCAGCCTGGCCTGCCACGGACAAATGCCGAAGGCTTCCGCGTTGGGCCACGGGATGTGCCAGAAGATGGCCACGCGCGCGTCCGGACGCGCCGCCTTGATGAGACGCGGCACCAGCGCAAAGTGGTAATCCTGCACAAAGACAATGGGATGGGCGCTGCCCTCCATTTCCTCCAGCAGAGCGGCGGCAAACTTCTCATTGACGCGCTGGTACCATTCCCAATCCGAAGCGCGAAAGATGGGCCGGGTGTGCGCAATGTGACAGAGCGGCCACAGTCCTTCGTTGGCAAAGCCGTCATAGTAGCCGGCCTCCTCCTCTTTGGAGAGCCACACCCGGCGCAGGGTGTAGCGTGGATCGTCGGGCGGCACGCGCAGCCGATCGAACTTGTCAACGTTCAGAGCATCTTCGCTGCCGCTGCCGTGCGCCACCCACACGCCATCGCAAGCCCGCAACACCGGCTCGAGCGCCGTCACCAGCCCGCTGGGAGGAACCATGCACACGGTCTCCTTGCCCTGGAGCACATGCATATAAGGCTCGCGATTCGACAACAGAAAGATGCGGCTGGAGCCAAAGCGTTCGCGAATGTTTGCGGCCAGCCGCTCGGCGGTCCACTGGTGTTCGCCGGCGTCCCGCAGCCTTGCTTCGCTCTCTGCGGCGGCGCGCGCCAGTATCAGGCTTTCAGCCATCGATTCGACCTCGCGGGCCAGCGGAGCAAAAAGACTCATCCCTTCCAGGTTGTCGTCCGCATCCTCAGCGGGTTGCCCCATGCGCAACCGGCGCAGCCGATCCGTTACCACCATCATGGGCCGCATCAGGAACCAGCGCACCATCGACAGCGTCACGCAGACGATCAGCAGAACAAAAGCAGCAGTATGCCAGAAGCTATGCCACCAGAGCACAACGCCCTCGGCGTGAATGGCGTTGGCATCCTCCAGAATTACCATTGCTCCGGCCATGCGCCCGTCTGCATAGAGAGGAGTCACCTCTTCCAGCCATTGCTGATTGTCCTGTTGCCCAAAGATGGATGAATCGGCGCCTTGCTGGAGGGCCTTGTCCATCGGGCCGCGCGGCAGTGTTCCGAAAATCCCAGCAGGTCCAGCGGCAGTCACCAACTTTCCTTGCAGATCATAGACCGCCAGGCCCAATGCCTCATTTTGAGCGCGCAGTCGCACAGCTTCTGCGACCGTGTCGGCAGCCTGGCCTGCAGCCAGAGACTTTTCCATGGCTATTTGCAGGCTCTTGCTCTGCCATGCGGTTCTGCGCTTCAGTTCCTGGCGCAGGACGTACGTGTGCGCCAACACCTCAATATAGGTCGAGGCAACTGAGACCAGAGTGACTCCCACCACCAGTGCAAGAATCAACCGGATACGAAAGAAGTGCATGTCACCCCTCTTTGTTCTCTTCTATACAGGTATTTCCATTTTTCCTGTGTCATTTGGAACAGTCCGCAAATCAACGACGCCATCCTCCGCGGTGCGGAAATACTCAGAAATGCCGGATGGAATCGTCTGGGCTGGTGGTTGAAGGTGCGGCGCTGCTATCGCTGGAATGTTCAGCGTGGCTTTCGAGCGAGCGGCTGACGAGGTCGCGTGAACCAAGGCCAATGGCGAGAGCGAGTGTGAGGACGATGCCGCCGAAGAGGATGCCAAAGGCTAGCTCAACGACGTTGCCGCCGATCTGGAGGTGGTCCAGGACCATGGCGGCGGTAAGGACGAGCACCAGCCACTTGATGCCGAGCGACAGGAACCGCGCGTATCGGAGCTGCGTATTGACGGCCCCAATGAGGACCGAACGTGCCAGGAAACGCGCGATGAGAGTGCCGGCGATGAGCAGGAAGGCAGCGCCAACGACACGGGTAAGGTAAGGCAGCAGCGAGCTTGGCGGCGTTGCGGCCGTTGCGTAAGCTGCGTCGAAAGCCGAGACGCCGATGATAAGTCCGAGCAGGACACAGGCCCAGAAGGAGGCCCGGGCGATCAGCGCGGTGGGGGATGTCGATGGCGCCCAGTCAACGTTGCCGCTGCCTCGGGCCAGGCGATCATCAAACTTGGCCGCAGTGAGCCCACGCCGCAGCAGAGCGGAAAGAGCCATGCCGATGAGGGTGAAGACAGCCAGGGCCATCATGAAGGCCAGGATGCCTGGCAGGATGGAGATGAGCACCGAGAGGACGCGGTCGATCGACTGATGGAGCGCATCGGACATATGGCGCCAAATTGAGGAGTTGCCTGCGTCCAAGGGCGGCAAAGTCTGATTTGGGTCTGGCTGGAGCATCATGACAAGAATGGTTTGCATAGGACTCACTCCTTAAATCGACTCTCTTGCTTCGTACAGGAAACGGGTTTGATTCGGGGGG
>PLOI01000122.1:42388-46407 GCA_003142015.1 Acidobacteriaceae bacterium
AGCCGGTAGGCGAGGAGAAAGTCGAAGACAATGCGTGCCCAGAGGCTCTCGGGCATGTGGAATGCAGCGGCGTCGGTTGCGGAGAGTCGCTTGAGCCCGAGCAGCGAGTTCGGCGGCAGGACGAGCGACCAGATTTCATGGAGGTTGGTGTAGGCTATCCGAAAAGCCTGGAGCATAGGGGCAATCTCCGCGGCCGCATCGATGGAGGGCGCCTGCGGCATGGGGCTGGGCATGGGATTGCCCACGGGCGGCAACTGGCGGAACCTCTGCCAGAATGCTGCCTTGGCGTCGATATCGGCGAATAAAGCCCCGGTGACCAGGGGAAGAATGGTGTTGAGGTCGGGCATGGTGGGTGGGGGTTGGACGCGCGGTCCAACGTCGAACTGATCGATGGTGAACCCGGCTACTGTGGCCTCGTTGACCGGCCAAAGAGGCGCTTCACCCTGGTTGGGCGCGTTGAAACGGTGGGCGGCGACTGCGAGGCGTTCGGCCATGCGAAGCGAAAGGCCGAGATCGACGGCCAAGGGAAACCGCACACGGGAGGCGAAGAGTGCGCGGGTAAGCGGATAGAGGATGGCGGAGTTGACCAGGCCGGCGTTCGGCGGCAAATCGTAGCACGGGACTGCGAGGTCGGTTGAGGTGGTGAGAACGGCGTTGGCGAGGTCGCGGAATGCGGACGAACCAAGCGAGCCGGACTCCGCGCTCAGCATGAGGATGGCACGCGCCCCGTTCTTTTCGGCAAGCTGGTAAACGTTGACGAAGTCCGCGGCGGTGTGGGTCCAGGAGGCGTTGGTCGCAGGAGCGGCGACGATCCGCAGAGACGGATAGGATTCTGCCGGGAGCGCGTCCGAGGAAGCGATGATCAGGCCCTCCGCCGGGAAAGATGCGGTCAGGTTGGCGAGGACACTTTCGAGTTGTTCCGGCGTCATGGCGGCGAGCAGGACGAGGAGTCCGGCGCCGGGGCGTGCGGAAGGGGCGGTGATCTCCGGAATTGGATATGCTGTCGCCATGGTTATCCAGGAGACTCATGTTAAACCGACTGGAGACTTCCTGCAGTCTCCAACTGACCAGCTTCTCTGCGGCCAGACGTTTCTACAAGGTCAGGATGCCGGCAAGTGGGATGAGGATCATGCCGGTTTCACACTTGGGGGCTGGAGTTCGAGCCAGAGGAAGGAGTACGGAGCGAGGGAGAGGACGTAAGAGGCTTCGGTGATAGTGGGGAATGGCACATACCCCAGCATCTCGACAGGCTCGGTGCCGCTGTGGTCGGCGAGGTCGAGGGAGACGGGCTGAGCAAAACGGCTGAGGTTGGCCACGCAGAGAACGGTCTCGTGCGAGCCATCGCCGCGCTTGAGGTCGCGCAGGTAGGCGAGGATCTTGCGGTTCGCCGGGTTCAAGAAACTGAGGGTTCCACGGCCGAAGACCTGGAACAGCTTGCGCAAGGCGATCATGTTGCGGGTCCAGTGCAGTAGGCTCGACTGATCGCTGAGTTGAGCTTCCACATTGATGGCTTGGTAGCCGTAGATGGGATCCATGACAATGGGAAGGTAGAGCTGGGCGGGGTCGCACTTTGAGAAACCTGCGTTGCGGTCCGAGTTCCACTGCATGGGGGTACGAATGCCGTTGCGGTCGCCGAGGAAGATGTTGTCGCCCATGCCGATTTCGTCGCCGTAGTACAGGATGGGTGTACCTGGAAAGCTGAGCAGAAGCGAGTTCAACAACTCGATGCGACGGCGGTTGTTGTCGAGCAGGGGCGCGAGCCGGCGACGGATGCCGACGTTAACGCGCATGCGAGGGTTGGTTGAGTAGGCGATGTACATGTAGTCGCGCTCGTCGGCGGTGACCATTTCAAGCGTGAGTTCATCGTGATTGCGGAGGAACAGACCCCATTGGCAGTTGTCGGGGATGGCTGGCGTCTGGGCCATGATGTCGGTTATCGGCAGGCGATCTTCCTGACGAAGGGCCATATAGATGCGTGGCATCAGGGGAAAGTGGAAGACCATGTGGCACTCGTCGCCATCGCCGAAGTAGTGACGGACGTCGGCTGGCCACTGATTGGCTTCGGCCAGGACGAGGCGGTTGGCGTAGTCGGCGTCAATGGCGGCGCGGATGGTCCGGATGACGGCGTGGGTCTCGGGCAGGTTTTCGCAGGAGGTGCCGTCGCGTTCGACGAGATACGGAATGGCGTCCAAGCGCAGCGCATCGACGCCCATGTCGAGCCAGAAGCGCATGGCCTTGAGAACCTCTTCGATCACCGCGGGGTTATCGAAGTTGAGGTCGGGCTGGTGTGAAAAGAAGCGGTGCCAGTAGTAGGCCTTGGCAGTCTCGTCCCAGGTCCAGTTGGACTTTTCCGAGTCGGTGAAGATGATGCGGGCGTCCTTGTAGAGCTGGTCCGTAGTGGACCAGACGTACATCTCGCGTGCTGCTGAGCCAGGCGGAGCAACGCGTGCAGCCTTGAACCAGGGGTGCTGATCGCTAGTGTGATTGATGACCAGCTCGATCATGACCTGCATGTTGCGCTGGTGTGCCGCGTCAAGGAACGACTTGAAATCGTTCAAGGTTCCGTAAGACGGATGGACGTCGACATAGTTGGAGATGTCATAGCCGTCATCGCGCAAGGGCGAAGGGAAGAAAGGCAGGAGCCAGATGCAGGTGACGCCGAGGTCCTGGAGGTAGTCGAGCCGCGCGAGCAGTCCGGGGAAGTCCCCAATGCCGTCGCCGTTCGAGTCGGCAAAGGCTCTTACGTGGAGTTCGTAGATGATCGCGTCTTTGTACCAGAGGGGATCGGTTGCGCTGGCCGGTTTCTTCACGCTTTGATTCTCCTAGATGATGAGACGCACACTCTGTTGCAAATTGCTCACAATCGGAATGGTGGCCACGGCTCTCTCCGCGGCGAACCCCGGCTGTGGTGGAAATGTGCGCTTGGCCTCTTGGCTGACACAGCCCGTTGAAAACTGTTTGGCCGTTCGACGAAAACCTCTCGACCGGCAAAAGACTTTACAGCACTCTTGACCCGGTTGGCGAAGCAGAGGGAACGCTGTTGGAAGAGAGCCACCTCTCGTTAGATTGGAAGACCAAAGACTTCAGCCATTTTCGGCGGCTCCACTATTGTTCAAATTTGGCAAATCTGGATTTGTCCGCAATGTCTATAGATTCGTACCCTGACGCCGATAGGACCAGTATTTCCTCGTCACTTCACTCCGCCCCCCGCATCGCAGACGCCATGCCGGCTTGTCAGTATGTCCCCCTGGAGTCTTTCATGACTGGCAAGTCCAGAATGAACTGTGGCCAGACGTTCAACTCCGAAAAGTAGAGTCTGATTCTCCCGGCACTGCGCTACCCGGGGCCATGGGCATGTTGAGGAGGCGGATTCCGGTGGCAGCAAAGATGGCGTTGCCCACGGCGGGCGCCAGGCCCACGATGCCGGTTTCGCCCGCGCCAGCCGAAGGCAGATCCTTGCGGTCGATGAGCACGACTTCAATCCGCGGCACGTCACTGAACCGGGGAAGACGGTACTGTGCAAAGCGAGGATTGAGAATGCGGCCGTCGGCAAAGAGAATTCTCTCGAAGAGGGCGCCGCCAATGGCCTGCACGATGGCGCCCGTAATCTGGTTGCGCAAGCCGTCGGGATTGACCACCGCGCCCGACTCCCAGGCCTGAACGATACGGCGGATGTGTACCTTTTTGCCGGCCGAATCGATCTCCACCTCGGCGCAGGCAGCGACATAGCCCCCTTTGTCGGTTCCGCCAGCAATGCCGAATCCGTGCTCGGGCGTTGATTTCGAGCGTCCCCAGCTGAAGTTCTCGGCAGCCGCTTCGAAGACGGCGCGCAGCCTGGGATCGGTGAGATTCTTGAGGCGGAACTCGAGCGGGTCGATGCTCGCCGCGTGGGCCAGCCCATCCATATGTGACTCGCGGGCGAAGACGTTGGCAGCGGCTGCGAGTGAGCGATAGGAGCCTTGGCGCAGAGGCGACCTGGCTGGATGGTATTGAATGAGCTGGTTGGGAACGTTGTATGG